>NZ_JAMQTI010000002.1:0-427252 GCF_032883055.1 Mycobacterium sp. 29Ha | reverse complement strand
CTTCCCAGCCGGAAACCGCTACTGCCATCACCTTGGACGAAAAATCGGGGCTAGTTTGCCGTGGCCGGTTTCGTGTCCCCCAAGGCACGGGCCAGACAAATCTCGCCTCGGCCGGCAACCAGAGTCCGCACCGTTCACAGCGGTGGGAGTGTTACCAGAGTGGGCTTCGAGCCTCTTATTTGCCGCCGAACCCCGCATCGGCTGACCATCCGAGTCGCCAGCGGATGGCTCTTACCCGTTGTCGCCGGAGGTTCGTGCTGCGATGTAGTCGTTCCATTCGGTCTTGGCGTAGGTGGCCCACCGGGTGGCAGTGCCGACGTCGATGGCGAGCAGGTCGGCGAGAACGGCTGCGGGAAGTTCGGCGGCCAGCCCGAGCAGGGCGGTGTTCTTGCCGGCTCGGATGGTCAGGCCGCTGCGTTTGAGTCGCTTGCCGAATCCGCCGGTGTCGACGGGTCGATCGGGAGTTCGGCCGGGAAACAGCAGCCGATCCGAGGCGTCGGAGTCCGGCAATGTGGATCGTCGTGTGGAGCGCGGTAATTGAGCCATCAGGTCGGCCAGCTGGGGTGGCAGCAGCAGTTCGTGGTCGCGCAGGACCAGGAAGGTCTCGCCGTCACGCGTATGTACCTGGTTTCGTCGTAGGTTGAGCACTCGCCAGGTGGCTATGCCGTAGAGCAGGATGAGGGCGCCCGCGGCGCGCAGATCGACGTCGATACCGTCGTCGTGCAGGCAGCGGTGCAATTGTTCGAGGTGCGTTGCTTCGTCGATGAAGACCGACGGTGGAGCGGGCTTGGGTGCCGGCGCGGAGACGGCGCCAGTGATGCGGCGTTGGGTCGTCCAGTGCAGAAACGGTCGCACTTCTGGCCGGCGCCAGTCTCCGGTGGCCAGCCAGGTGTCCACGTCGCCCTGATCGATGTCGGTCAGGGACCTCCCACGGGCGTCACACCAGGTGAGGAACTCGAGTGCGACGCGCACTCTGCGCCGGATACGAGCCGCCCCTGCCGTGACCAACGGTCGGGGGCTTCGCCTGGCACGATGCAGGAGATACCAGACGGCGTAGTTGCGGACCATCAGGGTGTGGTCGGCTGGCTGGTCGGCGAGGTAGCGATCCAGCCACGGCTCGAGTCGCTCGAGACGCTCGTTGCGCATCGGCAATACCGATGTGCGGACCAGGATTTCGCGGATGTAGTTGACCTGCCGTCCGGGCGGCAAGGCGTCGAGAAGGTCGTGGGTGACCGTTTCTCCGCATTCGGCAAGGGTTCTCAGTAGTCGCGCGGCGTCGCTTCGGGCGAGCCAGACGGCAACGCTGCGAGGATCGGGTGCGGCGGCCAACGCGTCGGCCAGCGGCCGCAACTGGTCAGGTATCTGGCCGTCGTGGCCACCCAAGGCGGCATCAAGGAGCTGGGCGGTGACGCAGCGGCTGCACCGACCGTTGGCGTGCATGCCGGCCTGCCCGCAATTGCGGCAACGGTAATCGAGCGAGGCGCCTGCACACGGTCCGCAGATCCGCCCACCATGGTCGTTGAGTCCGATGAGGACCGCAGACTGCTGACACGTCCCGCAGATCCCCGGGTAAGACCGCGCCCGCTTGGCGCACACCTTGCAAACCGGGCCTGCTGGCCATCGGTTCATTATCGGGCGTTGCCGCCGGCAGAAGACGCAGATCGGGGCAACTCTGGGTGGCCGCGACGCGGGTAGCGCTGTCCGCGTCGAGGCCTTCTGGACGTCGTTGCGTAGTGCGCGTCGGCAGATCCCACAAATATGTGGACCGACGTTGCCGCCGGATTTCCTTCGGCGGAGCGCGCCGCAGGCGGCACAGCTCCACGACATGTTGATTCGGCTGTAGCAGGTGCTACAGATCGGCCCGTTCTCGGTGATGGATTGCGCGGGTCGGTCTTTGCCGCACTCGACGCAGGTGTGTTGGGGCCTGGGAGCGCACGCTGGACAGAGCACGCCTCCGCAAGGGAGGCGACGCCGACGGTGCCCCACCCGCCCGCACCGGTGGCATGGCGCTTTCGAAGAGGGGTCCCGGCTATAACAGTTCGAGCAGACTACGCCGTCGGCGGAATTGCGTCGGTGCAGAGCTGGCTTCCCGCAGCGCGCGCAGAGAACTGTGGGGCGGTTGGCTCGAAGGCAGTGTTCGCAAATTCGCCCGGACGGGCCGACATTGGTCAGTGCCGAGCGCTGGCCGCACTGAGTGCACTGCGGTGGGTGAACCGTGGTGTATCCGGCGGCGAGCAGGATGTGGCTCAATCGCATCATGCCGCGGGGGCACGCGGAGTCTGGGTCGCACACGCCGCCGGGCGTGATTGCCAGGTAGCAGTCGACGGCGTTGAGCGTCTTGGGGCGGTTCACGCGGGCATCGGTGAGCAGGCGCTCGGCCGCCTCGACGGACAGGCCGTCGATGTCGGCGACCAGGCGGGCGGTGACCCGGGCCCACGCGTCGGGCCGAAAGTCCGCCGAACCCTTCACCGAGTGTGGTCCGGGCGGCGCACCGTGGTGCGCCGGACCGTCGGCGGCGACGGGGCGGCCCCACCGGCGACCTTCTTGGCTGCGGCATTGACCACGGTGATCTCAACCAAATCGTTGGGTGTGCAGTCGAGGATGTCGCACAACGCCGCCAGAACGTCCATCGAGAGCCGCTGCGGAGGCTGAGTCACCAAACGGAAGACCTGTTCGCGGGACAGCACGACGCCACGCTCGGCCAGCAGCGGCACGAGCTCCGTGGTTTGAAACATCCCCTGCTGCGCCATCAGTGTGCGAAGGTGCCACTGGCAGCCCATCTTTCGGATCATGGTTCACCTTCGGTGATGACGCCACGTTTGGTGAGCGCCGCGCGCAGCAGGCGGTTGCGGTACTCGTCGGACACGTGGCTGTAGATCGAGGTGGTACTGGCGTAGGCATGTCCGACTTGGTCTTGCACGAAGCGCTCTGGGTAGTCGAACTCGGTGAGATGTGTGACGTAGGAATGGCGCAGCGAGTGCAAATCGAGTTCCTTGGGCAAGCCGGCCGCATCCCGTGCCGCGGTGAACGCCTCGTTGGCGCTGCGCTTGGACAAGCGCCCCTGACGTTCAGTGATCCACAAGCCGGGATGGCGGCCGGGCTGAAAACACGGCCGTACCTCGGCGACGTAGTGCTCCAGGACGCCGACGATCCAATCCATTTCCGGAACGGTCAACACCGTGCGACGCTTCGGCGCGTCGCCATGCGACCCCTTGCCATGGCGGACGAACAACCCACCAAAGCGGCCGTACGCCGGAACCTTCGGATTCGATCGCAGATCGACGATGTCGAGGCCCACCACCTCTTGGCGGCGAAGTCCATACGCGTACACCGTCTTTAGCATGGCGGCGTCTCGCAACGCCGACAAACTGCCCTTGCGGTGACGACTACGCGCGGCCTCGACCAACCCGTCAGCTGCGTCGAACAACTCCTGCACCTCGTCGAAACTCAGCGGACGCCGACCGGCTCTGCCTTCGAACTCGGTGACATGTGTCACGGTGTTCCAGTCGTGCAAGATCTGAGCAGGCGGCTGCCCGAACCGCTCCAGGCACAGTGCGGCCCACCCGTATCGGCGGTCGGTGATGAAATCGCAGAACAATCGCAACGCGTTCTGATACCCGCGTAGCGTCGAAACCGCCTTCGGCGATGAACCCGACCTCATCGATGAGAAGAACGCGTCAGCGTCCTCAGCGGTCCACTGCCAGGGATGGGTCCCGGTGAAATCGCCGAACCGCCGAACCACACTCGCTCGCGCGAGGATCGTCGGCGGCAAGCACACCCGCGCCCGCTGCTGATCCGACCAGCCCGCCATCATCGCCCGAAACACCGCCTCCTGCGGATCCAACGACGCGACCTTCGACACCAACGACAACGCCGCAGAACCCGGCAGATCAACACCCACACCCTTGTTGTAGCAGATGCAACAATGATGCGATAGAGGAAGACGCGCAGTTGAGGCGAGCGCATCGATGTCACCTCGCCTAACGGGACGGGATTTCACCAGGGACAACGACGCTCTAACGAGCGCCGAACTGTTGCAACAAATGCAATTCCGCTCAGTGTCTGCTGAAGATGTAGTGCTGGGTCAGGGTCCAGTCGCAGCCGCCATGCTCGACGGGCCACGCGGGTGCGGCCCAACCGTGTTCGTGGAGGATGCGCTGCCACTCCATGCTCGCGTCGTGATCGGCGTAGACGCTCGTCATGAGGCGACCGGCGCGGCGCAATTCCGGTGTCAGCTTGTCGTCCAGAAATTCGCGTACTTCGTCGCGAAAGGCCACATCGGCCGACGACCACGTGAGGTCCATGGTTGATCCCCTGTCTGCAGAACGCTACGGACAGAGTAAACCTAGTTAGTTAAGTGGGGTACAGGCGGTGGCACCTTCAGGGCGACATGAAGTGCGTGGTGGCGCGGTAGACCTTGGCCTTGTACATCGCGGCATCGGCGTCGCGCAGGATCTCTGCCGCGTCACGCGAATCCTCTGGAGCCACTTGGGTGACGCCGATACTCGCGGTGAGGCTGCACGCGATGCCGGCGACATCCAACGGTGCGGCGAGGGCGGCATGCAGCCGCTCGGCAAGGCGTTCCAGCGCGGAGTAGTCGGGGTTGCCGAAAAGCAGTGCGACGAACTCGTCTCCGCCGTGGCGGGCGATCAGGTCCTCGGAGCGCAGGGTGGCTCGCAATCGCTGCGCTGCGGTCTTGATCACGGCGTCGCCCGCGTAATGGCCGAACGCATCGTTGACGGTTTTGATGTTGTCGAGATCGATGAACATCACCGCCGCCAGCGTGGGAGGGTCGGCCTGCAGCGCCTGGGTCGCCTGCGCCTCGGCGTATGCGCGGTTCGGTAGCCCGGTGAGTGAGTCGTGATGAGCTTGGTGTTTGAGCTGAAGTTGCGCATCGCGCTGGTCGGTGACATCGGTGAACGACGCCAGTAGCGCCTGCTGCCCGGTTTCGGCCGGGTCAAGCAGGCGGGAGCTGACGGAAAGCCAACGACGCGCGCCGTCCGGGCGGTCGAAGCCGACGACGACGTGCCGAGGCACGACACCGGTGGTCAGCGACCTCACGAAGAACGGATGCCAATCTTCGAGCTTGTGGCCGTCTGCGTCGTACAGGGGGAATGCCTCCGAGAGGTCCGCGTAGTGGGGCAGCTTGCCGCCGAACGGCAGGCCGAGGATGCGGCGCGCGGCAGGGTTGATCCACTCCGGTTGACCGTCCGCGTCGAGCACCACCACCCCTTCGACGAGTGAGTCCACGACGGTCTGAAATCTGCGCTCGGCCCGTCGCAGGGCCGTCTGGTCAGAGCAGACGAGGACGTAACCGTCGTCCATCGCCGCGGCGGCGACCCGGACGATGAGCGCCGTGCCGTCCGCGGAATAGTGAATCGCGTGCTCGACGCCCCCGTCGGCGACGATCGCGGCGGGATCGACGGCGGCGCCGACCGCCTCGGCGATCGGGAGGTCCAGGGCGTCCGCCGCTGATCTGCCGTAAATGGCTTCGGCCGCCGGATTCCAGGTGGTGATCGCCCCAGCTAACGTCGTCGCGATGATTGCGTCTGTGGCGTGAGTTACGAGTGCGGCCTGATATCGAAGGGTGGCCTCGGCGGCTTTCTCGATCGTCAGGTCGCGGAAGATCACTTGGTAGGCAGGTTTGCCGTCCCAGCTCGTCAGCACCGACACCACCTCGGCGTCCACCGGGCTGCCGTCCAGGCGCAGCATCACCGCCTCGGCGGCCGGCGTGCTGTCACCCTCCCGGTGCAGTGAGGCGATGCGGCCGAGCATCGGTGCGATGGAGTCGGGATGGACGAAATCCGTGATCATCCGCCCCACGAGATCATCTGCGCTCTTGGCGGCGATCCCCCTGAGGCCGGCGGGATTCACGTAGACCACACGGCCTTCGGCGTGGACACACATGGGGTCGGGGCTGTGCTCCAACAACCGTCGGAAGCGCTCTTCGACCGGATCGAGGGGTAGGGACGACGCGTCGCTTCTGCCCGCGTCGTCATGACCGGCCGTCATCGACGGCTCCTCGATCCCAAGTTAGCTGGTGGTTCACGCAGCTTAACCGTGTGCGTCGTCACTGCTCCCACTGTCCCATGCGTGACATTTTGCCTGGTCAACTCCGGCGGAATAGGCGTTAATTGAATGGGAACTTTCTCAGCAATGGCCAAACAGAGAGGCGATAAATCATGGTAGGACCGATGACCATTACCGGGATCGGTGCAGTAACGGGGTATGGCTGGGGCGCGGAGCCGCTGTGGACCGGCTTGCTCAGCGGCAAGCCTGCCGCAAAATTGGTCGGTGGGTTCGGTTCGAGCGGTGATGAGGATGCGTGGGTGGCGCAGATCGCCGACGAGGGCAATCCGCTCGACGGGCTCACCAGGTTTTCCCGCGCCATGCGTGGGGCCGCCCGCGAAGCCGTGACCGACGCACTCGAGCGGGGCTGGGTGCCCGGCCGCAGGGTTGGGCTGCTGCACGCCGTGGTGATCTCCGAGGTCGAGGGGTGGCGCGACTTCTACCTCAAGGACGCGGCCCATCGCAGAATTCGCGACTACCTCACCCTGATGCCGTCCACGCCGGTGTCGATGCTGATGCAGGAGTACGACTTCCACGGGCCCGCAATGAATGTCTCGGCGATGTGCTCGTCGGGCAACGCCGGGTTGATCACCGCGAAGATGTGGCTGGACAGCGGCTTCGTCGACGACGTGGTGTTCGTATCCACGGACCTGTCGCTGACGCCGGAGAACGTGGAACATTTCGTACGCCTCGGCGTCGGCGTCGTCGACGTCGAACCGCTCGACGCGTGCCGCCCGTTCCAGGAGGGCAGCCGAGGCTTTCCGGCGGGCGAAGCCGCGGTCTCCTTCGTCCTGTCCAAAGGCGCCGAGCGGCCCTACGCACAAATGCTCGGAGGCGACATGTCCCACGACGCTCACCACCTGACGTCAGTCGACCCCGCCCGTACGTACATCGACCAGTGTGTCCGCAACGCGCTGAGTGCGGCGAACACGTCGACCGACGAGATCTCCTATCTCAACGCTCACGGACCGGGCACCCAGCAATGCGACGCCGCAGAGGCCGGAATCGTCGACGAGGTGCTGCACGGCACGCCGGGCATCTACTCCATCAAGCAGATGGTCGGCCACTGCCAGGGCGCCGCGGCGGCCGTCGAGCTCGCCGCGGCCGCACTCGGCTATGAGCACGGAACCGTCCCTGCGCCGCCGACCGTGGCTCCCGGACACCCGCGACTGCTGGATGGGCCCACGCGTATGAAACCCGGTGCGCTGACGCTGAAAACGTCGCTGGGGATGGGTGGACACAACTCGGCGGTGGTACTCGCACCGGCCGCCTGATTAGTTTCCGAATCAACAATGCGGACCCCCTGATTGCCCGTAGGCTGCGGCCTGCCCGGCTTCGGTGTACGGGCGATCCGGGGGAGGCGAGTCCACTCGCCCGAAGGGCGTTGATGTCTGGGTACCTGCGCCGCCAGCCGACAGGGAGAAGATGAGTCATCGAGTTTCTGGCCGTCGCGATGAATGGCGCCCGCCTCGGCGCGCGGCTGATCCGACGGCCGCGTCGGTTCCGACTCGGCGGTGGTCGGTGTTGGGCGTCATCGGGGCTGCGCAGCTGATGGTCGTCCTCGACATCACCATCGTGAACATCGCTCTGCCGTCGGCTCAAGACGAACTCGGATTCGACGTCGCGAGCCGGCAGTGGGTGATCACGGCTTACTCGTTGGCCTTCGGCAGTCTGCTGTTGCTCGGGGGCCGGTTGTCCGACCGGGTGGGTGTCCGCCGCACGCTGATCATCGGACTGCTCGGATTCGCGGCGGCGTCTGCTGTCGGCGGCGCCGCCGACGGGTTCGCGATGCTGATCGCGGCGCGCGCGGGCCAGGGAGTTTTCGCTGCCATCCTTGCCCCGGCGGCCCTGTCCACCCTCAACATCACGTTCACCGAACCCGAAGACCGCGCGAGAGCGTTCGCCGTCTTCTCCGCGATCGCGGCCAGCGGCGCTGTCGTTGGACTGCTTGTCGGCGGTGCGGTGACGGAGTGGCTGTCGTGGCGGTGGTGCCTCTACATCAACCTGGCGTTGGCGTTGCCCGCCGCGGTCGGCGCGTTCTTCATCGTGCGAGCCGCCCCGCGACAGCGCCGGGCCGGGCTCGACTGGCCGGGTGCGGTATCCGCGAGCGGCGGCCTCTTCTGTCTGGTGTACGGCTTGTCAACGGCGGAGTCGGACGGCTGGACCGCACCGATCACCGTCGTTCTGCTCACCGCGTCGGCGGTGCTGATCATGGCCTTCGTCGTCATCGAAACGCGGGTGCAAGCGCCGCTGCTACCTCTTCAGATCGTCGCGGATCGCAACCGAGGTGGCGCCTACCTGACGATCGCCGTCACGTTTTGCGCGATGTTCGCGGCGTTCCTGTTCCTCACCTATTTCATGCAGCGCGACCTGGTGTACAGCCCACTCGCCACAGGTGTCGCCTTCCTGCCGATGGCCGCGGGTATCGGGCTCGCCGCCGCATTGGCGAACACGGTGTTGATGCGCCGCGTCGGGCCGCGTCCGATCATCCCGACGGGCATGGTCGTGGCAGCGGCAGGGATGGCCTGGCTTGGCGGGCTCACGGTCGATGCGACGTACATCCGCGACATCCTCGGCCCGAGCATCTTGCTCGGTCTCGGCATGGGGATGGCGTTCTCACCGGCGGTGGCTACCGCGACGAGCGGTGTCGCCACCGAGGACGCCGGCGTCGCCTCGGCGATGGTCAACACCAGTCAGCAGATCGGCGGAACGGTCGGTACCGCCGCCCTGTCGACGATCTTCACCACCGTGCTGGATCGCTATATCCACAACCACCGACCGCCTACCCCCGCTGTCGCGGCAACCGGGGCCATCCACGGGTACACCGTGGCCTTTCACATCGCGAGCGGGCTGTTCCTCGTCGGCGCGATTCTGACGGGGATCATCTTGCGGAGCGGACGATTGATCAACAATGACCCGATTCATATCTGACCGCCCTTCCGGCAACCGCCAGGTCGTGTCCCCTCTCGGTCGGTGGACTGGCGTTTTCACGGTGCCCAAACAATCAAGCGACGAGATGAAAGTGTGCCAACTCTGGCTGATGAAGGTGACAGGCCCGTTAACTTCGTCAGCTACTACCCCCGCGACCATTTTCCAGGCGTTAACATTGATCAATGCCGAGGTCCGCGTGCCATCCGTGAGGGGTGACCGGTGATGACCGCTGGCGGGCGCAAAGAACCCAGCCGCGATCATTACTATTGGCTGACAGCGTTTCTCGCGGCGCGCGGAGCGCAAACGACGACGTGTCGGGCAATCGCAGCGTTCATTGCTTTCTGCGGAGTCATTCCGTTGGCGTTGGCCTTTGGCTCCCCCAGCCCGTCCGGCACGTGGGACCGATGGGTGGCGGTGGTGGGCGGGGTGGCCGCTTTCGCGATGGCCGCTTCCTGGCTGCGGAGTCGCTGGCCCAGTCGGATCGCGTCGGAAGTGTGTGTCGTCGTCGGGTCCCTCTACACAGCGGTTGCCACCCTGATTCAGGGCGATCCTGTTGTCGGGCTTCTGGGATCGACAGCGTTCGCAATCGTGGGCGGCTTCGTCGCGCTGTTCCACTCGATGCGGTTGCTCATGTTCATGTGGTTGGTCGGCGGCGCAACAATCGTGGTTCTTGCGGTTCGGATAGCCGAGACCAATCCGGCGTTGGCGGTCTGCGGCGCACTTCTTGTCGCACTCGTGAATGCCTTTGTGGTGTTCGCATGTCGGACGCTGCTGCGGTCGATCAACAGCGAGTCGATGTTCGACGACGTCGAGCCACTGACGAGCCTGCTCACCCGGGATGCCTTCGCCGAGAAGGTCGCAACGCTCATGAGTTCGCGAGCCCGCGGCGATGACCGGTACCTCGCGGTGGCCGTGGTGAATCTCGACAGCTTCTCGCTCCTACAGGACATGGCCGGCGTCGTGGCGGCCAACCGGGCGCGAGTCGCCATCGGCCAGCAGTTGCGCGAAACGGTCCGCCGCGTCGCTGTGCTCGCCCACGTAGCCGATGCGGAGTTCTTCATCGCCGACATCCTCACCAGCGATGATCCATCCCCCTTGTTGGAGCGGGTGCGGGGGACGATCGCCACGTCGCCCAGCCGACTGACCGCCAGTATCGGCGTGGTGAGCACTCCGCTGAGCCCGCTGGCAGGGCACCCTCCGTACGACGTCCTCGACGAACTCCTCGCGATCGCCACCACGGCGATGCGTCAAGCCCGCCGCGAAGGCGGAAATCGGGTACAACAGGTCCTTTCGCCCGCGCTGGCCGTCCTGGCTCGCCCCTCCGGTGGCGCCTGGGAATCCGAAGAATCGGCCTGACAGGCTGTTTCCGTCGCCCACCGCAGGTTCTCGAGCTCGGTTCGAAATGTGGAACGCTTCGTTTGTCGCTGCCGGTGTTGTGGCACTGTGAGGACCGGATCATCCGCACGGCAACCAGACAATGGCTTTTTCAAAAGGAGCGGCAGTGAAAACGTTCAGTGGGCTCGATGAGTTGATCGCGGCGCAAGGCAGCCAGCTCGGTCCGACGGAGTGGCTCGAGGTCACGCAGGACCGCGTCAACACATTCGCGGACGCCACCGATGATCATCAGTGGATCCATGTCAACCCCGAACGCGCGGCCAACGGCCCGTTCGGCGGAACGATCGCACATGGATTGCTGACGCTGTCACTGATTCCGCACTTCTCCCATCAGCTGTACACGGTCGAGAACATCACGATGGCAATCAACTACGGCTACAACAAGGTTCGCTTCATCACGCCGGTCAAGGTGGGCGCCAAGATCCGAGCGCGCGCAGAGCTCACGAAGGTCGATCAGCTCGACGGGGGTGCGCAGGCGACGATGACGACGACCGTGGAGATCGAGGGCTCGGAGAAGCCCGCCGCCGTGGCGGAATCGATCGTTCGCTTTCTGGCGTAGCCCCGCCCCAGATCGCCAAGCGTCAGAACTGCGTCGAACCCTGGTCGACCGATATCGCCTGGGCTGTCACCATTTTCGACTCATCGCTGGCCAACCAGCAGACGGCGTCGGCAATGTCTTCGGGCTGAGCTACCCAGGTCGGCAAGAACGGCGTCAGCACGTTCAACAGCGCGTGGTTGCCGACGACTTCCGCCGCCTTGGCGATCGCCTCGACCATCTCAGGGGAACCCATCTCCGTGACGACGGGGCCCGGGTGCACGCTGTTGACGCGGATCGAGTGCGTGCCGAGTTCGGCGGCAAATGCCCGGGCCATCCCGGTGACAGCGTGCTTGCTGGCGGTGTAGTGAATCATGAACGGCTGGAACTTGACTCCGGCAGCAGAGCTGATCAGGACGATCGACCCGCCGCGGCCACCGTCCACGATGTGCTGCGCGCCGGCCATCACGGTGTTCCAGGTGCCGGTGAGGTTGATGTCGATGACGTCTCGCCACTCCTCGGGAGTGATGGCATTCCAGGCGTGCGGCGCGGTGACGCCGGCGTTGGCGACGATGATGTCGAGCCTGCCGAACTCGGCGACGCCGTCGTCGACGACCTTGCGCAGCCCGTCATGGTCGCGAGTGTCGACCGCGGCCGATAGGACGCGGCCCCCGGCGGCCTCGGCCAGCCGCACCGTCTCCTTGAGGTCCTCCGGCGTCGCCGACGGGTAGGGCACACAAGCGGGCAGCGGGCCGGCGACGTCGACGGCGATGACATCGGCGCCTTCCTTCGCCATCCGGACCGCATGTGCGCGGCCCTGGCCACGCGCTGCTCCGGTGATGAATGCCACCCTGCCGCTTAAGCGCCCGCTCATCTGCTGTCCTGTTGTGCTGTCTTGACGAGGTTCGCCCCAATGATGAGCCGCTGGATTTCGCTGGTGCCCTCGTAGAGTCGCAGCAAGCGCACGTCGCGGTAGATGCGTTCCACGGGCACTTCGCGCATGTAGCCGCTTCCGCCGTGGATCTGGACCGCGAGATCGGCTACCTGGCCGACCATTTCGGTGCAGAACAGCTTTGCCGCGGACGGCGCGATCCGACGATCTTCTCCGCTGACCCACGCCCGTGCGGTCTCCCGCACCAGGGCTCGGCCGGCCAGCACGCCGGTTTGTTGATCGGCGATCATGGCCTGCACGAGCTGGAAGTTGCCGATTGGTGTGCCGCCCTGGGTGGCCGTCGCCGCGTAGGCGACGGACTCGTCGAGGGCGCGCTGCGCGGTGCCCACGGACAGCGCGGCGATGTGAACGCGGCCACGGGCCAGCGAGATCATGGCGGCGCGGTATCCGATGTCCTCACTGCCGCCGATGAGCGCGGAGGCGGACACGCGAACGTCGTCGAAGCTGACGTCCGACGTCCACGCGCCTTCCTGGCCCATCTTGGCGTCCTTGGCGCCGACGACCACGCCGGGCGCGTCGGCGGGCACGAGAAAGACCGCGATGCCCGCGCCGTCGTCGTCGGCCGGGCGGGTGCGCGCAAACACGATGAACAGGTTCGCGGTCGGTGCGTTGGTGATGAAACGCTTCTGGCCGTTGATGATCCAGTTTGGGTTGTCTCCCGAGCCATCGCGGACCGCCTTTGTCCGGAGGCCGGACGGATTCGACCCGGCGCCCGGTTCGGTCAATGCGAAGGAGGCGACGACGTCGCCAGCGGCCATCGGCTCGAGCCACTGCGCCTTCTGCTCGTCGGTGCCGAACCCGACGAGTACCTGCCCGGCGATGCCGTTGTTGGTGCCGAACATCGACCGCAGCGCCAGCGACGTGTAGCCCAGCTCCATCGCCAGTTCGACGTCCTGCGCGAGGTTCAGGCCGAGCCCGCCCCACTCCTGGGGGATCGCGTAGCCGAACAAGCCCATCTTCTTGGCTTGGTCGCGCAGATCGTCGGGCACGCGGTCGTCGGCGAGGATCTCCTGTTCGCGCGGGACGACGGCGGTGCGCACGAAGGTGCGTGTCTGCGCCAGGATCTCTTGAAAGTCCCCGTCGCTGACTTCGGTCGTCGTCATCGATGCTCCTCTTCGGTGCGGGAGGGTCGTCGGCCGGGAAAATCATATATGAAATATGATGTCGGTCTGACGGGGCCCCGTTCAGGGCCCGACCAGTAAAGAGGGGTGATCAGGTGTCGTTGCTGACAGGTCAGACCGCGGTCGTCACCGGAGGCGCGCAGGGCCTCGGGTACGCGATCGCGGAGCGGTTCATCGCCGAGGGCGCGCGCGTCGTGCTCGGTGATCTGGACCTCGGCGCCACCGAGGCCGCGGCGAAACAACTCGGGGGAGAGCAACATGCGCTCGCCGTCCGCTGCGATGTGACGAAGGCCGATGACGTGGATGCGCTGGTCGCCGCCGCGACCGAACGGTTCGGTGGCCTGGACATCATGGTCAACAACGCCGGGATCACCCGCGATGCGACGCTTCGCAAGATGACCGAGGAGCAGTTCGACCAGGTGATCGCCGTCCACCTGAAGGGCACGTGGAACGGCACCAAGGCGGCGGCGGCGATCATGCGCGAGAACAAGCGCGGCGCGATCGTCAACATGTCGTCGATCTCGGGCAAGGTCGGATTGATCGGCCAGACGAACTACTCGGCGGCCAAGGCGGGCATCGTCGGCATGACGAAGGCCGCGGCCAAGGAACTCGCCCATCTCGGCGTGCGGGTCAACGCGATCCAGCCGGGGCTCATCCGATCCGCGATGACCGAGGCCATGCCCCAACACATTTGGGACCAGAAGCTGGCGGAGGTACCGATGGGCCGCGCCGGCGAACCGGCTGAAGTGGCCAAGGTCGCGCTGTTTCTCGCCAGCGATCTGTCCTCATACATGACCGGCACCGTCCTCGAGGTCACAGGTGGGAGGCACGTATGAGTCAAGACGCTGTCATCTGCGAACCAGTCCGCACGCCGATCGGCCGCTACGGCGGGATGTTCAAATCGCTGACCGCGGTGGACCTCGGCGTCACGGCGCTCACCGGGTTGCTCGAACGCACCGGGATTGATCCCGCGGCAGTGCAAGACGTCATCCTCGGACACTGCTATCCGAGCAGTGAGGCACCCGCGATCGGCCGGGTCGTCGCGCTCGACGCCGGTCTGCCGGTGACGGTGCCGGGTATGCAGGTCGACCGCCGATGCGGCTCGGGTTTGCAGGCGGTGATCCAGGCGTGCCTGCAGGTTGCCAACGGCGACAACGACCTCGTCGTCGCGGGCGGTGCCGAGAGCATGAGCAATGTCACCTTCTACTCCACCGACATGCGTTGGGGCGGAGCCCGATCCGGTGTCCAGGTGCACGATGCGCTCGCACGCGGACGCACCACCGCCGGCGGTAAGCACTATCCGGTCCCCGGAGGCATGCTGGAGACCGCGGAGAACCTCCGCAAGCAGTATTCGATCTCCAGGCAGGAGCAGGACGAGCTCGCGGTGACGTCGCACCAGCGGGCGGTCGCCGCGCAGAAGGACGGGATTCTCGCCGAGGAGATCATTCCCGTCACCGTCTCGACCCGTCAGGGTGAGGAACTGATCGACACCGACGAACACCCCCGCGCCGACACCACTGTGGAGTCGCTGGCGAAGCTGAAACCTGTTCTGCTGAAGAGTGATCCCGATGCGACCGTCACGGCGGGCAATGCCAGCGGGCAGAACGACGCGGCATCCATGTGCATCGTGACCACGCCGGAGAAGGCCGCCGAACTCGGCCTCACCCCGCTGGTCCGGCTGGTGTCGTGGGGATCGGCAGGCGTGGCCCCCAACATCATGGGCATCGGGCCCGTACCCGCGACCGAAGCGGCGCTCGCCAAGGCGGGACTGTCGCTCAGCGATATCGACCTGATCGAACTCAACGAGGCGTTCGCCGCACAGGCGCTGGCGGTGATGCGGGCGTGGGAATTCACCGCCGCCGATCACGACCGGACGAACGTGCACGGTTCGGGTATCTCGCTGGGCCACCCGGTCGGTGCGACCGGCGGACGGATGCTGGCGACACTCGCACGCGAGCTGAACCGCCGCGGTGCCCGGTACGGGTTGGAGACCATGTGCATCGGCGGCGGACAGGGCCTGGCCGCGGTCTTCGAAAGGGTGGGCGCATGAGCAGGATTGCCCAGACGCTCGGTTTGACCGAATTCCAGACCGAGATCGTCGCCAACGTAAGGCAATTCGTCGACAAGGAGATCATTCCCGCCGCGCAGGAACTCGAACACGCAGACACCTACCCGCAGGCCATCGTGGACCAGATGCGGGAGATGGGTCTGTTCGGGTTGATGATCCCCGAGGAGTACGGCGGCCTCGGCGAGTCGCTGCTGACCTATGCGTTGTGTGTCGAGGAGCTTGCCCGCGGCTGGATGAGTGTCTCTGGCGTGATCAACACCCACTTCATCGTGGCGTACATGATCCGCCAGCACGGCACCGATGCGCAGAAGCAGCATTACCTGCCGCGGATGGCCACCGGCGAAACCCGCGGCGCGTTCTCGATGTCCGAACCCGAGCTCGGGTCCGACGTCGCAGCGATCCGCACCCGAGCCAAGCACAACGACGACGGCACGTACACGATCGACGGCCAGAAGATGTGGCTGACCAACGGCGGTAGCTCGACCCTGGTCGCGGCGCTGGTGCGCACCGACGAGGGCGCGGACAAGCCACACCGCAACCTGACCGCATTTCTTATCGAAAAGCCAACGGGCTTCGGTGAAGTCGCTCCGGGACTGACCATTCCCGGGAAGATCGACAAGCTGGGCTACAAGGGGATCGACACCACCGAGCTGATCTTCGACGGGTACGTCGCGAAGGCCGACGACATTCTCGGGGAAGCCCCCGGTCAGGGTTTCTTCCAGATGATGGACGGTATCGAGGTCGGTCGTGTCAACGTGTCGGCGAGGGCGTGCGGAGTGGGAATCCGCGCGTTCGAGCTCGCCGTGAAATACGCACAGCAGCGGCAGACGTTCGGCAAGCCGATCGCAGAACACCAGGCCATCGCGTTCCAGTTGGCCGAGATGGCGACCAAGGTCGAGGCGGCACATCTGATGATGGTCAACGCCGCGCGGCTGAAGGATTCCGGCGAACGCAACGACGTCGCGGCGGGAATGGCGAAATACCTTGCCAGCGAGTTCTGCTCGGAGGTGACCCAGCAGAGCTTCCGGATTCACGGCGGCTACGGCTACTCCAAGGAATACGAGATCGAGCGCCTGATGCGTGACGCGCCATTCCTGCTGATCGGCGAGGGGACCAGCGAAATCCAGAAGAACATCATCAGCAAGCGACTGCTCGCCGACTATCGGATCTGACCCGTGTCCGTTCCCGAGCTTCCCCACGCGCTGGCCAGGACGCAACTGGCCGAAGACGTCGCGCGCATCGTGCGTAAGCGGATCTTCGACGGCTCCTACGCCGCAGGGACCTACGTGCGGCTGGACCAACTCGCGGCGGATCTCGGCGTCAGTGTCACCCCGGTGCGCGAGGCGTTGTTCGAATTGAAGGCCGAGGGCCTGCTCGCACAACAGCCGCATCGCGGCTTCGTGGTGCTGCCGGTGACCGGTCGCGACCTCACCGACGTGTCCGACGTGCAGGCCTATATCGGGGGTGAACTCGCCGCGCGCGCAGCAACCAACATCACCGACGATCAACTACGTGCACTTCAGCAGATCCAGTCCGATCTGGAAGACGCGTACGCCGCCGATGACGACGAACGCGCGGTGCGGCTCAACCACGAGTTCCATCGTGCGATCAACGTCGCCTCGGATTCGCCGAAACTCGCGCAGCTGATGTCGCAGATCACCCGCTACGCGCCCGAATCGGTGTTCCCGATCATCGCGGGCTGGCCGGAGAAGTCGAACAAGCACCATCGCCGGTTGCTGCTCGCGTTGGAAAAGCGCGACGAGAACCTCGCTCGCACAGCGATGTCCGAGCATCTGGCGGCCGGGGCCAAGCCGCTGATCGAGCACCTCACGTCGCGCGGTGTGGTCCAGTAGCCTCGCGCAGTAGCTCGCGCAGTTGGGGCACATCGACCTTGCCCGTCGCCTTGCGGGGAACCGCGTCGTCGGAGTCGACGGCCAGCCACACCGAGGGAACCTTGAAGGCGCTCAACCGTTGGCGTGCTGCATCCCGGATTTCTTCGGCAGCCAGTCGGGAGATCACGACCGCGCCGACGGCGCCGTCCACCTCCGTGACGAAGGCTCCGCCCACCCCCTCGATCGTGCGCAGCGCATCCTCGACCTCGCTGGGGTACACGGTCGCGCCGCTGACCTTGAACATGTCGTCGGAGCGACCGTGGTAGAACATGAAACCGTCGTCGTCGAGGTGGCCGAGGTCGCCGGTGGGGTAGAAGCCGTCGGCGGTGAACAGCTCATGGTGACTGCGGCGACAGATGCCCCGCATCATGTGGGGTCCGCGGAGCTGGATCATCCCGACAGTGCCGCGGGGGACGGGCGTGCCATCGTCGGGGTCGACGATCCGAACCTCCATGCCGTCGAACGGTTTTCCGCAGCTGCCCCACGCCGACCGCGGCATGTCGGTATCGGCCGGATAGCCGCAGTATGGGCCGAACGATTCGGTCATCCCGAATAGCTTCGCCCTGGCGCCGGGTTCGGCTCGCTGGTCGGCGGGTAACAACGCCTCGAGGCTGCCAGGACGCAGCGATGACAGATCGGCTGCCACTGCATCAGTTTGGCGTGCCAGCGCCGCCGCCTGGTCCGGCCACCCGCGGAACAGGGTGACGCGTTCGCGCTCGAGCAGTCGCAACGTCGTCTCGGGGCGGGGGATCTGCTCGGTGACCAGCGTGGCGCCGGCGAGCAGTGCCGACAGCACACCACTGCCGAATCCGCCGACCCAGAAGAAGGGCATCGGGAGATACAGCCTGGTGTCGGCATCGATGCAGCGGGCCGCCAGGCCTGATCGCACCGCGCCCAGCGCGTTGCCGTGCGAGTGGATGACACCTTTGGGCGGGCCACTGCTGCCCGATGTGAACATGATTGCGAGTGTGTCGCTGGGCGTGACGGTTTCGGCGACCGCATCGACGGGCGCATTGTCGGTGGGGCGTGGAAGCCGGTCGGCCGTCCATACTTTGCGAAGTGCGGGGAGATCCACCCGATACGGCTCGAGGTCGTCGAGGTAACGGTGGCCGCGGAATTCCGCCACGGTGATCAGGCACTGGACGGAAGCCGCGCGCAGCGCGGCGGCGAGCTCGGGCGGCTGCAGCAGCGTGCTCAGTGGCACCAGCACCGCGCCGATGCGGGTGAGCGCCACAGCGATCTGTACCCACTGCGCACAGTTCGGCATGATCAGCCCCACCCGCGTGCCCTTGGCGACACCGGTGGCGATGAACGCGGCGGCCAGGTCGCGGCTTGTGGCGTCGAGTTCGGCGTACGTGAGCCGGGCGTCGGGGTCGATGACCATCGGCTTGCCCGCCTCGTTGGCCGCTCGAAGTCGCACCAGCTGGTCGATCGTGTCAGGCATCGAAGACCTTTGTGAGACGGGGCATGTCGACTTTTCCGCTGGACATCACCGGAATCTCTGCGACGGGCACCGCGGCGAAGCGCCTCGGAATCTTGTATGACGACAGCTCGCTCTTCAGGCTTTCACGCAGCGCGTCCTCGTCGAATTCGGCACCTTCGTCCAGCGCAACAACCGCGGCCACAATTTGTCCGCGCTCGGGATCGGGTATTCCGACGACGTGCGCTGCGAATCCGGCAACCTTGGCGATCGCCTTCTCCACCTCGGCGGGCGCGACGTTGGCGCCCGCGGTCTTGATCATTGCGCCGCGTCGCCCGATGAAGTACACGAAGCCGTCGGCGTCGGTGCGGACGAGATCGCCTGTGTGAAACCATCCGTCGGCGTCGAAGCACTCTTCACGGCTGCGCTTGTAATAGCGTTGCATCAGAAATGGCCCGCGGACACACAGTTCACCCAACTCCCCGGCACCGACACGTTCGCCGGTGTCGTCGACGACCTTGGTGTCGAATCCCGGTGCCGGCCGGCCGAACGACCCACGCCGATGTTCGGGCTGGTCGGATTCGTCCTCGCTGATCGTGATGACGCTTCCGGTCTCGGTCATCCCGAGCATCGTGTGCCGCAGCTCGGGGTCCGCCGGCCGCACATCAGGAGCCATGATCGGGTAGAGGTTACCGCGGCGCATCGAGGACAGATCTCGTGTCGGGAGGCTGGGATGACTGGCCAGCGAGGTGATTCCGCCTACGAAACCATTCGTCATGGTGGGCTTTTCGGCTTCCAGTAGGTCAAGGGTCTCGCCCGGGTCGACCGCGTTGGAGCACACGAGCGTGGCGCCGGCGAGCATCACGGCCAGAATCGAGAAGGCGATACCACCTATCCAGAAGAACGGTGAGTTGCAGAACAATCTGTCTGTCGGGCCCAGCCCTCGGATCTCGTTGAGCACCAGTTGATGGTCGAGTAGCGACGCATGTGTATGGACAACACCCTTCGGTGCGCTCGTCGACCCCGACGTGTACACGATCGCCAGCGTGTCCGAGGCGTCGACGTCGTCTTCCATCGCCTCCAGCAGTTCCGAGTCGACGGCGACCGGCGGCGCGGAATCGAAGAAGGTGTGCCGTAGCAGCGGGATTCCGGCCCGGTCGATCTGGGCCAATCTCTCGCGGTAGTCGTGGCCGCGGTAGGAAGCGGTGGCGAGCAGGATCTCGACGTCGGCGTGGGCGAGCTGCGTCGCCATCTCGGGAGCGGTGGCGAAGGTCGAGAAGGGGATCACGACGGCGCCGATGCGGGCAGCGGCCAGCATTGCCACGATGAAGTCCGGCCCGTTCGGGTACAGCACTCCGACGTGAGTGCCCTTACCCGCGCCGAGCGTGATCAGCCCGCATGCCAACTTCGTCGAGCGTTGGTGGGCCTCGGCGTAGCTGAGGCGGCCGCTGTCGCATATCAGCAGCGGATGTTCGCCCCGGCGGCGCACTTGTTCTCGCAGCACTGCGGCGACGGTGTTGTCAGGCATGGTCGACGGTGTCGAAGTGTCCGCGGACGGCGGTCAGGTCGGCCTTGCCCGACGGTGTTCTGGGAATTTGGTCGACGATCGCGATATCGGTGGGAATCTCATAGCTTGCCAATCGCATTCGCAAGTGGTCGAGCAGTGCGTCCGCCTCGACGGTCGCTCGCAGTTCGACCATCGCCACCGGTGTCTCGCCGAGCCGCTGATCGGGTCGGCCGACCACCGCCGCACCCTGGACCGCCGGATGGCTCTCCAACGCGCCGCGCACATCGTCGGGCATCACCTTGAAGCCACCCCGGATGATCGCCTGATCGGCGCGGCCGAGAATCCAGAGAAATCCGTCCGCGTCGATGCGGGCCATATCGGTGGTCCGCATCCAGTCCCCGGTCGGCCCGAGCTGCCCCGGCCGCACCTCGAGCAGCCCTGGCTGATTGTCGGCGACAGGCGTGCCGCTGTCGTCGACGACACGCAACTGCGCTCCGAGCGTGGCCCTGCCGACGCTGCCACGCTTGGTAGCCCAGTACTTCTGGTAGTCACGCAGTGACCAGCCGGCCACCCCTCCGCCGAACTCCGTTGCGGCGTAGGACGTCAGGACCGGAATACCGAACTTGTCGGTGAACGCGTCGGCATCCTCCGCGGACAACGGCGCGGTACCCGAGGTCACCGCGCGGATGCTGTGCAGGTCGTCGCGGGTCAAGTCGGAATGAAGCACGGTGCGCAGGGCCGCGGGAACCAGCGATACCGCCTGCGGGCGGTGTCGACGGACCGCATCGGCCCACCGGTCGAGCTCGAAGCGATCCAGCAGTGCGAATGACCTTGCTTCGCAGACGCATTGGAGTACTCGGAACACGCCGCCGATGTGCACCAGCGGGGCATTGACGATAGCCACGCCACGCCGTCGTTCGGTCGGTGACGGTGCGGTGTCGAAGTCGGTGCCGATCACGCTGCGGGCCAGCATGTCGTAGGTGAGATCGATGCGCTTGGGCGGACCCGTCGTACCACTGGTCAGCATCCGTACCGCGACGCCGGCGCGGCCGGCATCACCGGTCGGCTCGTCTGCCGCGGTCACGGCGGGCGCGTCCGTGAGCCCAGCGATTGCCACGGCCGCGGTGTGCGCCGCCGGTGCGACCAGCGTCGACAGATCTTTGTCCGTACCGATGATCAATGGGAGGCGCAGTGATTCGATGTCAGCTCGGATCCGATCGTCGCCGCGCGAGGGGTTGATGACGACGACGGTCCCGCCGGCCAGCAGCACACCGAGGAATGTGGCGACGTGAGACGGTTTGTTACGCAACAGGATTCCGACCTGACGCCCTGCGTCATCGAGCGCCTCGATGCGACGCGCCAACGTGGCGATCTCACCCCACGTCCGCCATTCGGCGTCGTACTCGATCGCGGGAGCCTTGGGTCGCAGATCCAGTACATCGCTGATGCGCCGGCTGAGCGGATGTGCGGCCATCAGCGCAGCCTCGGTGTGAATGTGTCGTCGGGAGCGCGGTCGGCGAGTTCAGCCTGCCCGAGGGGGTTTCCCAATCTCGTGTAAATCAGGTTCTGCTCCATGGCCGCGCGGTAGGGCTTGTCCAGAGATTCCCAGATGGCTTTCACAGTGCCCTGGGTTGCTGTCGGAGGTTTGGCCGCGATCGCGGACGCGATCTGGTGGGCGCGGGCCCACAGCTGGTCGGTGGAGACGACCTCGGACACCAGGCCGATCCGCAGCGCGGTGCCGGCGCTCACGCGTTCGTCGTTGCCCATCAGCGCGATTCGCAGTGTTTCGCCCAAGCCGACGCGGCGCATCAGGCCGATCGGTTCCAGAGCGCACACCAGACCCGCGCTGACATGCGAGTCGAAAAAGGTCGCGTCGTCACTGCAGATGACGACGTCGGATTCGTTGACGAAATAGAACGCGCCCGCGGTGCACATGCCTTGCACCGCGCATACGACGGGCTTCCACATCTTCTGCCACTTGGGGCTGAGGTACTCGCCCGGATCTTCGTGATTCCAGACGTTCTCCGGCTGACCATACGGGGATTTGATGTCTAGACCGGCGGAGAATGCCCGATCGCCCGCCGCACGTACGACCACGGCATGGACCGTGTCGTCGAGCTTGACGATCCGCCACGCCTGGGCCATTTCCTGACACATCGCCCTGTTGAACGCGTTGAGCGAGTCCGGCCGGTTCAGCGTGATCGTCGCAACGTGCGCGGTGGCGTCCACATCGAGCAGGATGGTCTCGAAGCTGTTCGAGGTCATCGGCATTGCCAGATCGGCGCGCGTTTCTCCATGAACGCCCTGGGTCCCTCCAGCGAATCCGCTGTGTGCAGATTGCGCTCGCGAAAGGCTTCTGCGAGGATCTCGGCCTCGTTGAGCGGCAGGTCCAATGTCTTGTGAATGGCCAACCGAGTGCCCCGGACAGCCAAAGGGGCGTTCGAGTTCACCATGTCGGCGATCTCGTGTGCGCGTTCCAGAAGACGGTCGTGGTCGACGATCTCGGAGATCATCCCGAGGTCGTACGCGCGCTGCGCATCCATCCGTTCGTGCTTACCTGTCAGCGCCATGCGCAGCGCGATGTTGCGGGGCAGCACGCGGGCAAGCCGCACCATTTCACGCCCTGCTACCAGGCCGATGCTGACGTGCGGGTCGAAGAATGTCGCCGTGTCCGAGGCGATGACAATGTCGCCCGTCGTGACCCAGTCCAGGCCTGCGCCGCAGCAGATGCCGTTGATCGCGGCCAGCACGGGTTTGGCCATGCGGCGAAAGGGCGGTGTGCCCTCTTGGGGTGCCTCCCACTGGTCGTAGGTCGACAGGTAAGCCCTCTCGTTGATGACCTTGCCGTCCTCCGGGATCTGTTTCGCGTCGGCCCCGGTGCAGAATGCGCGGCCGGTACCGGTCACGATGAGTATCCAGATGTTGTCGTCTGATTCGGCCTCGTCGTACGCGGAGCGCAGTTCAGTGATCATGTGCGGGCTCAGTGCGTTGAGCGCCTGTGGGCGGTTCAGCGTGATCGTGGCTTTGTGCCCGTCGACCTCGTAGGTGATGTCCTCGAAACCGGAGGATGACATGGCTTTTGACATTATCGGGTCCTTTTCCCTTTGGTCACCGGCCACCGAACTCCGGTGTGCGCTTCTCGCGGAACGCCGCGAGGCCTTCCTTGAAATCCTTGGTCCGACACGACAGTTCCAGGTTGAAGAGCTCCTGGTTCATCGTTTGCGGGAGCGTCGAGTCCAGCCCGTAGTGAATCGCCTGCTTGGCGAGCCCGATCGCGACGGTCGGTCCGGAGGCCAATCGGGTCAACAGCTCTGCGGCGACGTCGTCGAGTTCGGTATCGTCGGCGCAACGGTGGATGAGCCCCCATGCCACGGCGTCTGCTCCGTTGACCCTCTCACCGAGCAGCAGCATGCTCTTCGCGCGCGCCAACCCGACCAACCGGGGGAGCAGCCACGTCGACCCCGAATCCGGGCTGAAGCCGCGGTCCAGGAACGGCTCCCAGAACACGGCGTCGGTGCTGGCGACGGTGAAATCGGCGGCCAGTGCGAGGTTGCAGCCCAGGCCGGCGGCCCAGCCGCGCACGCTGCACACGACGGGCAGCTGGATTGAGTGGACCAGTTCGATCACGCGGTGCGCACCGTGTGGGACGCGGCGCACGAGGTCACCGGTGCGGGGACGCTCGCCGCTGTTGGCCGAAATCCAGTCGACGCCCGCGCAGAAATCGGTTCCGCCGCCGCGAATGTGGACGGCGCGAAGAGAGTCGTCGGTGGCGGCCTCGGTCAGTGCGTCGACGAACGCGTTCACCATCGGCGGGCTCAACGAGTTGCGCCGTGACGGGCGGTCGAGCGTGACGTGAAGGACGTCGTCCACGCGGGAAGTTGTCACCGCCCCGTCGTCGGTCACCGTTGCCTCCGCCCTTCCCTCGTTATACGGTTAGGCATACAGTATTGCTATCTTGTACAAGTTAGCAAGGAAAGCGTGCTGACGGAACAGGCGGCAGGCGAAAGGCGATTCATGGCCAAGGGCACCCCCCGTTTCGGTGAGCAACCGCTGCCTCAGACGGTGGCTGCCGCCGGGGCGCTGCGCCGGTTGACCGGGCTGCTGTTGTCGTTGGAACACGAGCACCCGATCGTCGATGCCATGGTTGCCCAGATCGCCGAATGGGAACGCGAGCTCGCGCCCGCCACACCGCGGGATCCCACTCCGCGCATCGGTCCGCAAAGTACCGAACAGCAACGCGTGTACCTCGACCACGCATTCGACGTCGGTGCGTACAACCCGTGCTTCCCCGAATACTGTTTCGATCACCTGGACGCCGATACCGCGTCCGGGCGCGTCACCTTCCCTGTGGTCTACGAAGGGCCGCCGGGTTTGGTCAACGGGGGGTTCCTGGCGGTGTTCTTCGACTGCATCACCCAACATCAGAGTTGCGCGTCGGGGCGCACCGGCAAGACACGCTCGCTGACGGTGACGTTCCGCCGGCCGACCCCGGTCCTCGTCGAGCTCGGGTTCGACGTCGTTCGCGCGGAAGCTGACGGCCGGGTCATCAGCACGGCTCGCCTGCGGTACGGCGACGAGGTGTTGTGCACCGGCGAATTCAGCACGGCTGCTTCGTCACCCGACAAACTGAGCGTCTTCGACTTCGGTCACCGGCGGGCGACGGACTGATGACCAGCGTGCAGCGGATTCGTCAGCCACGGGTCGCCGAGATCGTCGCATCGCGATTGCGTGACGAGATCCTGTCCGGGCGAATCAAAGAAGGCGACGTACTCCCGTCGCAGGACACTCTGCTCGCGGAATTCGGTGTCAGCCCGCCTGCGCTGCGCGAGGCGATTCACATCCTGGAGACCGACGGGTTGATCTCCGTGCGACGCGGGAACATGGGCGGCGCCGTCGTTCATCCGCCTTCGGCCGAGCGCACGGCGCACATGATCAGCATGGTGTTGCAGACACGGTCGGCCACACCCGCCGACGTGAGCGGCGCATTGATGCATATCGAGCCGATCTGCGCGGGCTTGTGTGCTGCCCGTGAAGATCGCATGACGGAGGTCGTCCCGTATCTGGAGGCGGAGATCAAAACGCAGACAGAGCAATTCGACAACCTGTCCCGCTACGTCCCCAACGCGCGCCGATTCCACGAGGCGCTGGTGTCGCGGTGTGGCAACGAGCCGATGATCCTGTTGATCGGCTCGTTGGAGCTGATCTGGTCGGCCCACGAGTCATCGGTGTGGAGCGACGAGGGTGACCCGATGCAGCACAAGACCATGCGGGCTGCTCTTCGCGATCACCAGCGGCTGCTGGATGCGATCCGCGACGGAAACGAGGCGCGCGCAGTGAAGCTCGCGCAGGACCATCTGTTCGCCGCCCGGCGCAACACGCTCGCGGTTGGTGCGGACAAAACCATTGAGGCCAAATTGATTTCGAATGCCGAGTGAAGGACTTCCGATGACCGACGACCGGGTGCTTTTCGACGTCGACCGCGACAAGCGCATCGCGACGATTACGTTCAACAACCCGAGCCAGCGCAACTCCTACGATGCGACGATGCGCGAGACGGTCGGAAGATATCTCGACCGGGTGGCCGAGGACGACGACCTGACCGTCGTGGTGTTACGTGGCGCCGAGGGGGTGTTCAGCACCGGCGCGGACATGAACAACGCATACGGCTGGTACGGCGATGCGGACGCACCCGAAGCCAAGCGCCGTCCGAGCCAGCGGCGTCGCCTGACCGTCGACCGCAAGTCGTTCGGCTTTTATCACAACCTGATGGGTTTCCCGAAGGTCACGGTGGGGGAGATCAGCGGCTACGCCCTCGGCGGCGGCTTCGAGATGGCGTTGATGACCGATATTTCCGTGATCGGCCGCACCACAAAAATCGGCATGCCCGCCACCCGGTTCCTCGGTCCCGCGCTGGGCAGCCTGCACATGTTCTTTCACCGCCTCGGCCCCGTGCTGGCGCGGCGACTCCTGCTCACCGGCGACATCATCGAGGCCGCCGCCGTCGAACACCTCGGCGTTTTCACCGAGACCTGCGATCCGGCGTCGGTCACCGCGAGGGCGCGGTACTGGGCCGAGAAGGCGGCGAAGATGCCTGCCGACGGAGTTGTCATCGCCAAGGAGGCGTTCCGCCTCGTCGAGCAGAGCCAGGCCTATCAGGGCGAGGAGGTGGCCAGCTATCTGTTCCACGCCTACGGGACAAACCTGCAGTTCGCGCCCGGTGAGTTCAACTTCGTCAAGACCCGTGCGCAGCACGGCACCAAGGAGGCGTTCCGGCTGCGCGACGAGCACTTCCACGTACCTGAGCCGGAGTGAGCACCCTCACCTACTGGGAAAGCAACACTCTCTGCTACTTTTGTAAAGTTACCTACGCCGAAACCCGAGGTTGAAAACATGTCCACACCCGTTATCGTCGGTGCAGCCAGGACGGCAATCGGCCGATCCTTCAAGGGGACGCTGGTCAACACCCCGCCCGAGACTCTGATCACCACCGTGCTGCCCGAGGTGGTCCGTCGGTCGGGTGTGGATCCCGCGGATATCGACGACATCATCTTTGCCGAGTCGCACTACGGGGGCGGCGATTTGGCGCGCTACGCCGCCGACGCGATGGGGCTACAACACGTTCCGGGCCAATCGGTGAACCGACACTGCGCAGGTAGCCTCACCGCGATCGGTAACGCAGCCGCGCAGATCGGCTCGGGCATGGAGCGTGTACTGATCGCAGGCGGCGTGCAGTCGCTGTCGATGACCCCGCTGACCAACTGGCGGATCCCGGGACCCGAGCTGAAGTTCGAGGAGCGGTGGATGCCGCCCACGCACGTCGAGACACCCGATGCGCCGGCCAAGGACATGTCGATCACGGTGGGTTGGAACACCGCGCAGTCGGTCGGCATCACCCGCGAGGAGATGGACGCCTGGGCGGCCCGGTCACACGAACGGGCCGTCGCCGCGCAGGATGCGGGCAAGTTCGGTGACGAGATCATCCCGATGAAGATCCAGCAGTTCGACGGATCGGTGGTCGACTTCAGCGTCGACGAGCATCCCCGCCGCGACACCACCGTCGAGAAGCTCGCCGGGCTCAAGGTGCTGCACCCGGAGATCGAGGGCTTCTCGATCACCGCGGGCAACAGCAGCGGCACCAACGATGCGGCTGCCGGCGTCGCGCTGGTCGAGCGCGGCTACGCCGAGGCCAACAACTTGTCGGTGATGGCCACCGTGAGGGCTTGGGGCGCAGCGGGTGTCCCCCCTCGCGACTGCGGGCTCGGTGCGGTGAAAGTGATCGGCAAGGTGCTCGACCGCGCCGGCTTGAAGCCGTCGGACATCACGCTGTGGGAGATCAACGAGGCCTTCGCATCGGTGCCGATCGCCGCATGCCGCGAGTACGGCATCGACGAGGAACTGGTCAACTTCTCCGGAAGCGGTTGCAGCCTCGGCCATCCCATCGCCGCCTCCGGTGCGCGGATGGTGACGACGCTTGTCTATGAACTGCAGCGGCGTGGCGGTGGCATCGGTATGGCCGCGATGTGCGCAGGCGGCGGCCAGGGCGGCGCAGTCATCATCGAGGTCTGAACCTTGCGATTTCGGTGTAGTTGGTCGCGGTGAGCGCGACCAACTACACCGAAATCGCTAGCGTTTGCGCGCCGGCTTCTTGGCCTCGTCGATCAGCCGGCCGGCATGATCGAGGATGCACTCGAGACCGAACTCGAAGTTCTTCTCGTCGGCCGCGCCGAGGTGGTGGCCCTTTTCGGTGACCAACGCAAGCAGCGGTGTGGATTCGCTGTCGATCGCCATGGCCTCGTCGAGATCGGCGGGACCGTCATCCGCCGCGCGGTTCTTCTCGCGCAGGCGTTGCAGCACCACCGAACCGCGGACGTGCACCGACACCGCGGAATACGTATCGAAGGCGTCATCGGCCGACAGGCCCGCCTCTGTCAGACTTGCGATCGCCTTCTCGACCTCTTGCACGCCGAGCCGCGCAGTACGGGGGCTCAGGGCGGATCGGATGAGGATCAGATCGCTGAGAATTGGGTTGCCCAGGAACGTCTTTCGCATCGAGCGGGCGTGATTGCGCAGTGTTTCGCGCCAGTCCTTCGCCTCGACGTACGGCGTCGCGAAGACGTATTGGCGTAGCGCCCGGTCGGTCATCGCGTTGAGTAGGTCGTCCTTCTTGCGGAAATACCAGTAGATGCTGGTCACGCCGACCCCGAGGTGCTTACCGAGCAGCGGCATGGACAGGTTGTCGATGCCCACTTCCTCGGCGAGTTCGAACGCACCCTTGATGATGTCGTCCGGATTGATCGACCCGCGCTCGCGCCGTGGACGCTTCTCGGCCGTCGCCTGCCTTGCCACGAACGGCACCTCCATTTCGACTGGTGGACTGAATGTACCGGCAATTGCCCTCTGATCTGCGTCTACGCAGGTGTGTCGGCCCTCCGCCCTTGCCGTCAAACGTACCGTTGCACCGTTTCGCTTCTTTACTGTAAGCCCTATAGTAAGTGTTTCTAGCGTGGCAGCGAAAGGCGAAGGGTGTCGGACGAAATCCTGACGGAGCGCCGGGGACGCGTCCTCGTCATCACGATCAATCGACCGGAAGCGCGAAATGCGGTCAACCTCGCCGTCAGTCAGGGCCTGGCCGACGCGGTCGATGAACTCGACGCGGACAAGGATCTATCGGTCGCCGTGTTGACCGGCGCGGGCGGCAACTTCTGTTCGGGCATGGATCTGAAGGCCTTCGCCGCAGGGGAGATGGTCGCGATTCCGGGTCGCGGCATCGGCTTCACCGAGCGGCCGCCACGCAAACCGCTGATCTCGGCAGTCGAAGGTTACGCGCTGGCCGGCGGCACCGAAGTCGTGCTCGCCACCGATCTGGTGGTCGCATCGAGGACGGCGAAGTTCGGCATCCCCGAGGTGAAGCGCGGCCTCGTGGCTGCCGGCGGCGGACTGCTACGTCTGCACAGGCGGATCCCGTACCAGAAGGCACTTCAGTTGGCGCTCACCGGTGAGAGCTTCACCGCCGAGCAGGCAGAAGCGTGGGGGTTCGTCAACGTGCTGACCGAACCGGGCGACGCGCTAGCCGGCGCAATCGAATTGGCCGAACAAATCACGGCCAACGGTCCGCTGGCGGTCGCCACCACCAAGGAGATCTTCGTCAAGTCTGTCGGCTGGAGCGAGGACGAGATGTGGAAGAAGCAACGCGAGTACATCGTTCCGATCTTCTCGTCGAACGACGCGAAAGAAGGCGCGATCGCGTTTGCCGAGAAGCGCGCACCCAACTGGACCGGCACCTGACCGCGCGCACGACATGGATCTCGGGTTGGCCAATTCGGCCGCAACGGATTTGGTCGAGCACGACGGCGTGACGGGAATGGTGCGCTGCGTCCGTTCCGCGCTACCGCTGCTGCGGAAGGCGCCGTTTCTCGTGTCGCGAAATTCGCACCTGACCGGTGCCAACGTCAACCTCGACGGCGGCAGCGACTTCACCCGAGACTTCACCTGAGGAGGCAGCAGTGGCCACAGCCAAAGAGGCCCGCGAGTGGGCCCGCGGCAATCTGCGCGGGATCGGCAATTCCCTCTACACGCCGTTCAGCGGTGACGACGGCGACGACATCGACTGGGACGCCTACCGAACATTGGTGCGCTACTGCGTAGGCGAGTTGCGCCACCCCATGCTCTGGTGCACCAGCGGCATCGCGGAGTTCTGGTCACTGACGATCGAGGAGCGAAAGCGGCTGCTGGAGGTCGCTATCGAAGAGGGACGGGCCGCCGACCCCGGTGTCGTCGTGCAAGCATGCACCGCCGCGATGTCGGCGAAGGACTGCCTGGAACTGACGTTGCACGCGCAGCAGGCCGGTGCCGACATCGTCTACATCCAGACGCCGATGATGGAGGCGCACGGCGGAGCCGGAGTTCTACGGTTCTTCCAATACATCGCCGACCGCAGCGATATCGCGTTGGGCATGTTCAATTCGCCATCATCGGGTTACGTCTTGACGCCCGCCGAGGGCGCGCGGATCTACGACGAGATACCCGCGGTGTGCGCGACCAAGGAAGGCGCCTTCCGGCCCACGGCCAGCCGGCAGCTTCACGGCCTCGCTCCAGACCTGACGATCTGGGAATGCGAGACGACCGTCTACCGAGCCGGGTGGCTGCGCGCGGGGATCGTCGGACCCGCGCAACTGGGCACGTCGGGCTATCTCTACGAAACCCCGCAGCATCGAGTGTTCTCCGAATACTGGGAGCTCGTGTGGAGCGACAAATTGTCCGACGCGATCGACTACGCGGAGAGGTCGGGTATCGACCAGTTCACCGTCGACATCGGAGGATGCTTCACGTGCTATCCGGGGCGGCCGGACTATTTCACCCACTGGGGCGGGGCGTTCAAGTACGCGGCATCGGTGCTCGGACTCCCCATCGGTTCATACCCCCACTCGCGGCCGCCGCAGGCCGAGCTTTCACAGGAGGCGAAAAGCCGGATCGACGCAGCGTATAGGCGATTCGGGTTGGTCGGCTGATGAGGCACCAGACGGTTGCGGAAGGCGCTACCGATAGGTGTACAGTATGCACATACATCCAGTTCTAAGCGCCTGAGGAGGGCTGACGGGTGAGCGTTGAAGACCGCGTCGCCGACCCCGTTGCCGCCCGCGAGGCCGAACCGGTGCTCTACGAGGTGCGCGATACCGGCGTCGCGGTCCTGACGCTCAACCGGCCCGAACGCATGAATGGTTGGGGTGGCGGTCTGGCCACGACGTTCTACCTGCGTCTCGACGACGCCGAGGCCGATCCCGATGTTCGTGCCATCGTCGTCACCGGCCGGGGCCGCGCCTTCTGCGCAGGCGCGGACATGGGTGACCTCAGCTCGATCAGCGCCGCCACCGTCGACGCCGCAGCGGACACCGACGTCGGCAAGTTGGTCGGTGCGCGTCATCCTCACTTCACGACCACGATGCGCAAGCCGGTCATCGCGGCAATCAACGGCGCGTGCGCAGGCATGGGTATGACGATGGCATTGATGTGCGATGTGCGGTTCGCTGCAGACGGTGCGAAATTCACCACGTCCTTCGCCCGACGGGGTCTGATCGCGGAGTACGGGATCTCCTGGATCCTGCCGCGCATCGTCGGTCAGGGTGTTGCACTGGACCTGCTGCTGTCCGGTCGCGTCTTCCTGGCCGACGAGGCGGCGCACCTCGGCCTGGTCAAAGAGGTCGTCGCACCAGACGAGTTGCTGCCGCGGGCGATCGCCTATGCCGAGGACATCGCCGCCAATTGCGCGCCCAGCTCGCTGGCGGTGATCAAGCAACAGGTGTACGCAGACACCATGCGCGAAGTATTGGATGCCAGCGACGATGCCGAGAAGCTGATGCACGAATCCATGCAGCGTCCCGATTTCATCGAAGGCATCACGAGCTTCTTCGAAAAGCGTCAGCCCAATTTCCCGCCTTTGAAAGGACAGGAATCGTGAAAGCCCTGGACTACATGGCCATCGACGTCGACAACCACTATTACGAGACGATCGACTCGTGCACACGCCACCTGCCCAAGGAGTTCAAGCGCCGCGGCGTGCAGATGCTGACCGAGGGCAAGCGCACGTTCGCCGTCATGGGTGGCGTGGTCAATCACTTCATCCCGAATCCGACATTTGATCCGATCATCGAACCGGGCTGCCTGGATCTGTTGTTCCGCGGCGAAATCCCCGAAGGCGTCGATCCGGCATCACTGATGAAGGTCGACCGGTTGCCCGATCATCCCGAGTATCAGAATCGCGACGCCAGGGTGAAGATTCTCGACAAGCAGAACCTCGAAACCGTATTCATGCTGCCAACTTTCGCGTGCGGCGTGGAGGAAGCCCTCAAGCACGACATCGACGCGACCATGGCCACGGTGCACGCGTTCAATCTTTGGCTGGACGAGGACTGGGGCTTCGATCGCCCCGATCACCGGTTTCTGTCGGCGCCGATCATCTCGCTGGCCGATCCGGACAAGGCTGTGGAAGAGGTCGAGTTCGTCCTGTCCCGCGGCGCCAAGAACGTCTGTGTGCGGCCCGCGCCGGTCCCGGGCCGGGTCAAGCCACGCTCTCTGGGCGACCCGTTGCACGATCCGGTGTGGGCCCGGCTGGCCGAGGCCGGCGTTCCGGTGATCTTCCACCTGTCCGACAGCGGCTATCTCGCGATCGCGGCATTGTGGGGCGGCAAGGCCACGTTCGAGGGATTCGGCAAGAAGGATCCGTTGGACCAGGTGCTGCTCGACGACCGCGCCATCCACGACGCGATGGCCTCGATGATCGTGCATCAGGTCTTCACCCGGCACCCGAAACTCAAGGTCGCGAGCATCGAGAACGGCTCGTATTTCGTCTACCGGTTGATCAAACGGCTCAAGAAGGCTGCCAACACCGCGCCGTACCACTTCAAAGAAGATCCGGTCGAACAGCTGAAGAACAACGTCTGGATCGCGCCGTACTACGAGGACGACGTCAAGGAGCTCGCCGCAACGATCGGTGTCGACAAGATCCTGTTCGGCTCGGACTGGCCCCACGGCGAGGGTCTGGCCGATCCGATGACCTTCACCGCCGACATCCCGCAGTTCCCCGAGTTCAGCTACGAGGACACCCGGAAGGTGATGCGCGACAACGCACTCGAACTGCTTGGTGCGAACGTGACGGCTTCCGCCTAGCCATGGGCGAATGGACCATCGGGGCGGTGCTCGACGCGATCGCCGAGGCCGTACCCGACCGGCTGATGACCGTCTGTGGAACACGCCGCAGCACGTTCGGCGAATCGGCGGAACGGACCCGTCGACTGGCCAATTTTCTGGCCGCCCAGGGCTTGGGCGCACACCGGGAACGGGACGAGCTGCAGAACTGGGAGTGCGGACAGGATCGCGTCGCACTGGTCATGCACAACGATCTCTACCCCGACGCGGTCATCGGCTCGTTGAAGGCGCGAACCGTGCCGGTCAACGTCAACTACAACTACGCCCCGCGCGAGGTTGCCGAACTGCTGGAGTACCTGCAACCGCGGGCGGTGATCTATCACCGCTCGTTCGGGCCCACGTTCGCCGACGTGCTCCCGCCTGCCGCGGCGGACGTGATGATCGCGGTGGACGACGACAGCACCGTCCCGTTCCTGCCCGGCGCCATCAGCTTCGACGATGCTCTGGCGCAGGGCGATACGGACCACGATCTCGCGCCTTCACCGGACGACGTGATGATGGTGTGCACCGGCGGGACGACCGGCCGCCCGAAGGGTGTGATGTGGCGGCAGAGCGACACCTACGTGGTGTCCATGAACGGTGCCGACCACGAGACCGTCGACGAGATTCACGCCAAGCTCGGATTCGAAGGCCAGCCGTGGTTCGCGGTGTCCCCGCTGATGCATGCGGCGGGTATGTGGACGGCATTCGCGGGACTGCTCAACGGGTTGCCGATCGTCCTCTACGACAAGACACGCTTCGACCCGCGTGCGGTACTGGAGACCGCCGAGCGTGAGAAGGTCGGGATGATGACGATGGTCGGTGACGCCTACGCGGCCCCGCTGGTCGAGGAACTGCGCGCCGGTTCCTACGATCTGTCGTCGATGTATGCGATCGGCACCGGCGGAGCGGCGACCAATCCGAAACACCAAGAGGCTCTTCTGGAATTGCTGCCGCAGATCACCCTGATCAACGGATACGGCTCGTCGGAGACCGGGAACGTGGGCTTCGGGCGCAGCCAGCACGGAGACCAGAAGGACACGTTCGTACTCAGGGAGGGCGCGCTGGTCCTGTCTGAGAACTACAGCCGCTTCCTGCAACCGGGGGAGCAGGAAGTCGGCTTCGTCGCGCGTGCGGGGCGTATCCCGCTGGGGTACTTCGACGACGAGGCCGCCACCCGCAAGACGTTCCCCGTCGTCGAGGGGCGGCGGGTGGTGATCTCCGGGGACCGTGGCTCGCTGGCTGCCGATGGCTCGCTGCAGTTGTTCGGCCGAGATTCCCTTGTCGTCAACACCGGAGGCGAGAAGGTCTTCGTCGAAGAAGTCGAGGAAGTGCTGCGCGCCTGTTCGGGCGTGGCCGACGCGTTGGTGGTCGGGCGTCCGAGCGACCGCTGGGGTGAAGAACTCGTCGCCCTCGTGGCCCTGAAGGAGGCCGTCGATGTCACCCCGGAACAGCTTCATCGTCAGTGCACGTCGCATCTCGCGCGGTTCAAGGCGCCGAAGGAGTTCATCATCGTGGATCAGGTCCGTCGGCTCGGAAACGGTAAGCCGGACTACCGCTGGGCGAAAGCCGCTGCCGTGCAAGAGGCGTCGCTGACGTGAGCACGAGAGCGATTGATTGTCTGGTCAACGTCCACTTCGGCGAGACCGAGAAGCAGCCCGAGTTCATGCTCAAGGTGCGTGACGACTACTTCAAGGGACCCCAGTCCCTCTATGGCCAGGTCGAGCTCGCGCAGCTACTCGAGGAGATGGACGAGCGCGGCGTGGAGAAGGCCATCCTGATGGACAACCTGACTAAGCCGTCGGTGACGGCCCGCAAGTTCGTCGATCAGCGCCCCGACAAATTCGCCCTCGCCATGGGCGGGGTGAACCTGCTGCGCCCCATGCCGTCGCTGCGAGAACTCACCGCCGTCGTGCGGGATATGCCGGTGGCGTATACCGCAGTGGGGCCCAGCTTTTGGGGCGACGGCCAATACCCGCCGAGCGACGCAGTGTATTACCCGCTCTACACCAAATGCGCTGAGCTCGGGCTGCCGCTGTGCGTGAACACCGGGCTGCCGGGGCCGCCGATCCCGGGGGAGGCGCAGAACCCGATTCACCTCGACCGGGTCTGCGTGCGATTCCCCGAGTTGAAACTCTGCATGATTCACGGGGCCGACCCGTGGTGGGATGTCGCGATCCGACTGATGATCAAGTACAAGAACCTGCGACTGATGACGTCGGCGTGGTCGCCGAAGCGACTGCCGGACAGCCTGCTGCACTACATGCGCACCCGCGGACCCGACAAGGTGATCTTCGCTTCGGACTGGCCGGTGCTGAGAATGCATCGGGTGGTGCCCGAGGCGCTGGCGCTGGACCTGCCAGCCGAGGTGCTGGACAACTACCTCTACAACAACGCACAGGATTTCTTTTTCGGGCCCCGAGAGGAGCAGTGACGATGGACCGTTACGAACTGCGAAGGCTGGACTACAGCCTGTCGGACGACCACGAGGCGATACAGTCCGCGTATCGGGAATTCTTCAAGACTCACTGCCCGATCGAAACCGTCCGCGCCGCCGAGGAATCCGGCTTCGACAAGAGTCTGTGGGAACGCCTGTGCGCCATGGGGGCAACCAGCATGGCGCTGGCCGAATCCAGCGGAGGAGACGGCGCCACACTCGTCGACCTGACCCTGGTGGCCGAGGAACTCGGCCGGGCGCTGGCTCCGGTTCCGTGGATCGATCACATCTGTGCAGCGCGCCTGCAAGCACGGCTCGGCACGGTAGAACCCGACGTGGTCAACGGTAAGCAGCTCGTTGCGCTCGATCCTCGACACGACAACGTGTCGGGTGTCCGGCTGATCCCGACCGGCTCGATCGCGGATCGCATCATCGTCCGCGACGGGGACGACGTGGTGTGCCTGACGTTCGGAACCCGACCGGCGAAGGTCGACAACATCGGCAAGATGCCAATGGCATGGGTCGATCCCAACGCGGCCGATGACCGTACCGTCCTGGGCAGTGGTCCGGAGGCGTTGACCGAATATCAACGTGCACTCGACGAATGGCGGGTGCTCACCGCTGCAGCGCTTGTCGGACTCGTCGAGGAGACGATGACCATCGCCGCCGAGTTCGCCAAGTCCCGCTACACACTCGGCGTCCCGATCTCGACGCTGCAGGGCATCTCGCATCCGCTCGCCAACATCGCCATCACGGTGCAGGGCGGACGCAACCTGGCGCGGCGGGCCGCGTGGTTCCTCGACAACGAGCCCGACGAACGTCCGGAATTGGCACCGTCGGCGTTCGTGTTCATGGCCGAAGAAGCCTCGAAGGCGGCGACGATGGCGGTTCACGTTCAAGGCGGTCTTGGTGTTTCGGCCGAAGCCGCCGCCACCGCCTATCTGGTGCGGGCCCGTGGATGGTCACTGGCCGGCGGCGATCCGGGCGTCACCGCCAAGTACGTCGCCGAAATCGTCGTGGCCCGGGAAAGCAGATAGGTACCGCCATGGATTTTTCACGGGTCGAACTCTCCGACGACGATCAGGCCTTCCTCGACGAGGTGCGTGGCTTCCTGCGCACCCACGTCACCGATGAGGTGATCCGCCGCGATCGCGAGACCGGCGACAACTTCGACGAGGGTGTGCACCTCGCCCTGGGCAAAGCGGGCTACCTCGAGAAGGAATGGAAGCCGGAATCGGAGGGCGGTTTCGATCGCCTCCGGGCCCGAATCTGGGCTCTGGAGAAGCGCCGCGCCCACGTGCCGTGGGTCACCTCGGGCACCACCGCCATGATCGCGCGCTCGGTCGAGAAGTTCGGTTCCCCCGAGCTCAAAGCCGAAGTGATGCCGCAGGTTTACAGCGGCCACGCCCGACTCTGTCTTGGATACACCGAACCCGAGGGTGGGTCCGACGTCGCGACGTGCAAGACCCGTGCGGTGCGTGACGGCAACGGGTGGGTGATCAACGGATCGAAGATGTTCACCACCGGTGCACACAACTGCCAGTACGTCTTCCTGATCACCAATACCGACCCGACGGCGCCGAAGCACAAGAGCCTGACCATGTTTCTCGTCCCGCTCGATTCGCCCGGCATCGAGATCCAGGGCGTACGTACCGTCGACGGTGACCGCACGAACATCGTCTACTACAGCGATGTGCGCGTCGACGACAAGTACCGGCTGGGAGAGGTCAACGGCGGCTGGACGGTGGTGCGTGAACCGCTCAACGTCGAACACGGTGCGGTGGAAGCCGCGAAGGACGGTCTGCAGGATGTGTCGATCATGATGCACCAGGCCGGGTTCATGGCTGCCGCAGTCGACAAGGCGGCCGCCAAGGTCGACGAGACAGGCCCCGACGGCCGCCGCCTGATCGACGACGGTTCGGTCGCATACCGACTGGGGCGAAGCGTCGCTCGAATGGAGGCGGCCCTGAGCGCGCCGAGCATCTTCGGACGCGTCGCGCTCGCCCAGACGATGCGCGACATCTCACCGGATCTGATGGACATCCTTGGCACGGCAGCGTCACTGCCGATCGGCGCCGACGGGGCGGCCGATGACGGGGCCGCCGAATATGTCTTCCGGTTCGCGCCGCTGGTCGGCATCTACGGTGGCACTCTCGAGGTGTTCCGAAACATGATCGCGCAGTACGTGCTTGGCCTCGGTAAACCGGCATACGCACCGGTGACCAAGAAGGCGTCGTAGTATGCCCTCGCCGCGTCGGGCTCTCGTCATGGGGGCGAGCGGGTTCGTCGGCTCCCATGTCACTCGCAAGCTCGTCGAGCGCGGCGACGACGTGCGGGTGTACCTCCGCAAGTCCAGCAAGACGCTGGGGATCGACGACCTCGACGTCGCACGATGCTACGGCGACCTGTACGACGAGGCAGCCTTGCGGGCTGCGATGGCCGACCGCGACGTCGTCTACTACTGCGTGGTCGACACGCGATTCCACCTGCGCGACCCAGCACCGCTTTTCGAAACGAACGTCAACTGCCTGCAACGGGTGCTCGATATCGCCACCGAGGCCGATCTGTATCGGTTCGTGTTCTGCAGCACCATCGGCACGATCGCCCTCGGCGAAGGCCGCCCGGCGACCGAAGACGATGCGTTCAATTGGCCAGGGGTGGGCGGACCCTATATCGAGTCGCGCCTTAAGGCGGAAGATATGGTGCTGCGCTATGCCCGCGAACGGGGATTGCCTGCAATCGCGTTGAATGTGTCCAACCCGTATGGGCCGCTGGACTGGCAGCCGAATCAAGGATTGATGGTGAAACTGGCTGCCCAAGGCAAGCTTCCGGTTTTCGTCAAAGGCGTGTCCACCGAGGTCGTCGGGATCGAAGATGTCGCCGACGCGTTCCTGCTCGCCGCCGACCACGGAAGGGTGGGAGAGCGCTACATCGTCTCCGAGACATACATGCCGATGCGGGAACTGCTGACGACCGCTGCGGACGAGGTCGGTGCGCGACCGCCGCGCTTCGGCATCCCGCTCGCGGTGATGTACGCCGCGGGCTTCCTCAACGGCGCGGTGTCCCGACTGCTGCGACGTGATCCCGTCATCGATGTGACGGGCGTGCGTCTGCTACACACCACATCGCCTGCGGACCACGGCAAGGCGACGCGCGAACTCGGCTGGAAGCCGCGCCCTGCCGCGGAATCGATTCGCAAGGCGGCAAGGTTCCACGTCGACCATGCCAAGGATGTAGCCCGCCGCGGCTGAGCCGGTCGGCATGCCGCGAACCGGCGAGATAGCCGGCTATGCGTTGGACAGCACGGGCGGCTCGAGCGCCGCTGGATCCGGGTTCGCGATCGGCAGTCCCATGAACCGCCGCGCGTTGTCGCCCATGAAGTCGTACGTACGCCGCTCGTCCATGCCCTCGGCGTACTTCCAAAACCCCTTCGGCTCCGCAAGTCCTTCCGGGTGCGGATAGTCGGAGCCGAACAGCACCTTGTCCCAGCCGACGGTTGTCACGACGTCGGACACACACCCCTCCCAGAACGGGCTCACCCAGATGTTGCGGCGGAATACGTCGTGTGGATGCTCGGGAAAGTTCTGCGGCATCTTCTTGTAGAGGTCCTCGAAGTCGTTGAACAACGGGAAGATCCACGAGCTGCCGTTCTCGACACTGGCGATGCGCAACTTCGGGAACCGGGTCAGCGTTCCGTGACAGATGAGGGCGGCGATCATGTCGGAGATCTCCCGGTGCCCCAGCACCATCCAGCGGAATGCGCTTTGCGCCATGAAGTTCTGCGTGTAGGGCGGCTCCCATTTGGCGACGTAGTCGTCGAGTGGGGGATAGCTGGCGTGCAGGACGACTGGCAGGCCAGCGGCCTCGACATCGCGCCAGAACGGGTCGAACTCGGGTAGCGCCGGTGAACGCCAGCCGCGGATGCCGTTGACGGGGCCGGGTTTGATCAGCACGACCTTGACGTCGTTGGCGAGCAGGTACTCCAGCTCGCGCTGGGCGCCGTCGACCTCGGAGAGGTTGATGATGGGCGTCGAGAACACGCGGTTCTGGTAGTCGAACGTCCACTGCTCGAGGATCCACTGGTTGAGTGCGTGAATGACGGCCAGCGACAGCTCGGGGTCATCGGCGGTCGCGTGCTCGATGAGGCTGGCCAGCGTCGGGTAGTTCAACGCCTCGACGACACCCTGACGGTCCAGTTCGGCAACGCGGTCGGCAGGGTTGCGGGTCGCGGCGGGCGCGTTGATCGCCGGCCCCTGCATTTCGCGCAGCGTGAGACCTTCGGTGTTCTCGCCCGCGAAGAACTTCTCGTGGGCACCCGGCGCAGCGACACGCTCGAACGTGGGGTTGGGGATGAAGTCGTTGACCCTGTTGTTGATCACGATCCGAGTGTGTCGACCGAACTGTGCGAATTGCACAGCGCGCGAGTACTTGTCGGGCAGGAACTTCGTCAGCGACTCAGGCGTCTCGTACATGTGCTGGTCCGCGTCGAAGATCGGCGCTCCGGTGAACTGGGTCATGGTCACTTTCACTTGGGCAGGGTCGTGGTGCCGGTTGGCGCGCCCCGCGCGATCACCATCGGCATCGACGTTGACGAATCGGTGCTCAGGATCGTGTGCACCACGTCGACGAGGTCCTCGACGGGCATCAACTTGCCGGGCATGCAGCCACGCGACACCCACAGCGGAAACGCCATTGTCGCGAGTTCCTTGTCCCAGCCGTCGGTCATGCCCGTCTGGCCGTCACCTTCGCCGCCGGAGCACTCGCCGACGACGAGACAGGTGAACCCGATGTTCGGATGCTCGGCCCGCCACGATTCGGCGAGTCGCTCGAGCGTCGACTTGCTCACGCCGTAGGCGCCGAGGCCCGGCCACGGCGGCCCGTACGTGCCCGCGTCTGAGGATAGATAGACCACCTTGCCCTTGGACTCCGCGAGGTGTGGCACCGCTGCGGCGGTGGCCAGCGCCGCACCGATCACGTTGGTGTCAAAGATGCGTCGCCACGTCTCGGCGTCGGTGTCAACGAGGCGCACCAGAGGCCCGACGGCGGGGGTGTACACGAGGTTGTCGATCCCGCCGAGTGCTTCCGCGGCGGCATCGATGGCACCCCGGACCGACGATTCGTCGGTGATATCGCACTCTAGGGCGACGGCGCCGGGCCCGGATTCCTCGGCCGCGGCTTCGAGACGCTTGACGCGCCTCGCGAGCAGCGCTACCCGCCCACCCCTCCGGGCCAGGCCCACCCCGATGCAACGCCCGAGGCCGCTCGACGCCCCTATTACGACGGTTTTGGACATCTCTTGCGTCACCTCGTGAGGATTGTCGCCGCTGCGGTGCCGGGTGCGCCGTAGAGCTGGGCGAAGCCGACCTTCGGCTCGCCGGGTACCTGCCTGTCACCCGCCTCACCACGCAGCTGTCGTACCAATTCGTGGATCTGGCGCAGGCCCGACGCGCCGATTGGTTCGCCGTTGGCGATCAGCCCGCCGTCGGTGTTGATGGGTAGCGCGCCGCCGATCTCGGTGGCGCCGTCGGCCAGCAGCTTCTCCTGATCGCCGTCGGCGCAGAATCCGCACTCGGCCATATGGATGATCTCGGCTCCGGCATCGGTGTCCTGCAGCTGGATCACGTCGACGTCCTCCGGTGCCACACCGGCCTTTTCGAATGCGGATCTGGCGGCGTAGACGGTGGGTGCCACGTCCTCGGCGACCGGAGCGAACGTCGTGTTGACCTCATAGGCGCCGTACCGGCGAGTCCGCACCTCGACCGCCTTCAGGTACACGGGTTTCTCGCTGTACTTGTGCGCGATGTCGGCGCGGCACATCACCACGGCCGCTGCTCCCTCGTCGGGTGCGCAGAACATGTACTGCGTGAGGGGATAGTTCAGCATCGTCGAGTTGAGGATGTCCTCCTCGGCGATGGGCTTGCGCCGGAACGCGTTCGGGTTCAGCGCGCCGTTGCGGAAGTTCTTGGCGGCGACCTTGGCCAGCGTCTCGTGCGAGATGCCATGGTCGTGCAGATACTTGTTGGCCTTCATCCCGAAGAACTGCGTGGTGAGGTACTGGCCGTTTTCGGCGTACCAGCTCGGCATCCCCACCAGTGCCGGATCTTCGGTGAATGCCCCCCGGGGATGTTTGTCCAGACCGATCGCGATGCCGATGTCGTAGTCGCCGAGCCGGATTCCGTCGGCACAAGCCTTCGCGGCGCTCGCGGCCGTGGCGCACGCATTGAACACGTTGGTGAACGGAATGCCGGACAGTCCGACCATGCCGACGATGGCGTCGGGGTTGGCGACGGTCCAGCTGCCGCCGGTGGCGGCCTGGATGTCTTTCCAGTCGACGCCGGCATCGGCGACGGCGGCGAAGATCGCGTCGACGCCCATCTCCATGGCCGACTTGCCCTCGAAGCGGCCGAACGGGTGGATCCCGACACCGATGATGGCGACGTCGTTGGTCATGTGCGAGACCTTCCTCCCTAGTCGGGCCAATGGCCTATCCCAACTGTAACTCTTACAGTATCGTAGTCGGCGTGCCGCCGGTGATCGAACACAAGCCCACGTTCTGCCGGATATGCGAGCCGCTCTGCGGCATGGTCGCGACCGTTGAGGACGGCCGTCTCGTCGCGCTGCGGCCCGACAAGGAACATCCGCTGTCGGCGGGGTTCGCGTGCCAGAAGGGCATCGCCTTCACCGAGGTCCAGAACGACCCCGACCGTGTCACGACACCGCTGCGGCGCCGGCGGGCTGGAGCGGTGGGCCCCCCGCTTGCGTGGGGACGACCCGGGGATGACGGAAGCCCGAACGGATTCGAACCGGTCTCTTGGGACGAGGCGATGTCCGATATCGCGGCGCGGTTGTCGGCGGTTCTGCGGCGGCACGGTTCCGGCGGCGTCGGTTGGTACATGGGCAATCCCGGCGCGTTCAGCTACGCGCATACCTTCGCGGCACTGTTGTTCATCAAGGGTCTCGGACGGCACGGTCACTACTTCACCGCGTCGTCGCAGGACACCAACAGCAGATTGATCGCGAGCCAGTTGCTCTACGGCGTGCCGACGTCGGTCCCGATCCCCGATCTGACACGTACCGAACTCTTGGTGATGATGGGCGCCAATCCGGTTGTCTCCCACGGTAGTTTCCTGACCGCGCCCAGGATCAAAGACCGCATGCACGACATCGTCAAGCGCGGCGGCCGGGTCGTGGTCGTCGACCCGCGCCGTACCGAGACCGCCGTCGCCTTCGAATGGCTCGGCATCGTTCCCGACTCGGACTCCTTTCTGCTGCTGTCGTTGCTGCAGGTGATGTTCTCCGAGCACCTCGTCGACGTGGCCAGGGTGAGTCGGGACGCCGACGGCGTCGACTGGCTGCGATCGCTGAGCGCACCGTTCACGCCGGAGGCGACGGCCGCCCACACCGGTATCGATGCTGCGAGCGTCAAGGCGCTCGCCCGCGACCTCGTGCGGACGCCGCGCGCCGCGATCTACGGAAGACTCGGTACCTGCGTGGGCCGTTACGGCACGCTCACCACCTACCTGATCGATGCGGTCAACCTGGTCGCGGGAAATCTCGACGCGCCGGGCGGGTCGGTGTTCAGCTCGATGCAGACGGTGGGCCAGAGGTGGCAGAACACGTTGATGGGCGCCGTGATGCGACGGTCCCGACGCCGGAAACGCTCGCGCGTCAGCGGGATTCGCAGTGCGATTGGTTCCGAGCCGGCCGCGCTGATGGCCAAGGAGATCATGACGCCGGGCGACCGCCAGATCAAGGCGATGTTCGTGTCGGCGGGCAACCCTGTGCTGTCGGTGCCGAACGGCGATGAACTCGAGGCCGCGTTCGAAACACTGGAACTGTCGGTGGCGCTGGATTTCTATATCACCGAGACCACTGCGCGATGCGACTACATCCTTCCCGTCACCACCATGTACGAGCGTGACGACTTCCCCTACACCTTCCAGGCCTTTCAGGCCACGCCGTTCCGCCAGGCCACCGAGGCCGTGGTCGCACCCGCGGGTGAGTCGCGCCCGGAATGGGACATCGTCGACGACCTCGCACGTCGACTGGGGAGACAGGTACCGGCATTCGCGGCCTTCGGAGTTGCGCGGAAGGCGTTGAGTGCCTTAGGGACCGACCTCACGCCGCGACTCATGATGGATGCGCTTGTGCGAATGTCGGAGGGTGGTGACCGCTTCGGCCTGCGCCGTGGTGGGCTGACGTTGCGCAGGTTGACCGAACGGCACCCGCACGGCGTGGTGGTGGCCCCGCACATCCGCACCGGAGTGTTGCGCGACGCGGTCGGCTATCTGTCCAGACGCGTCCGGTTGGTCCATTCCGATATCGCCGACGAGGTCGCCAAGCTGACGCGCAGCGAGCATCCGCCGGGCTACCCGCTGCGAATGATCGGCATGCGAGAGCCACGCTCGGAGAACTCGTGGATGCACAACTCGCCGTTGTTGATGCGCGGCGAGCGTCGCCATCATGCGCTGATCCATGTCGACGACGCGGCGGAGCTGCAGATCGCGGACGGCGATGTCGTGCAGATCAGCTCGCCCTACGGCCAGATCACCGTGCCGGTCACCGCGACGAAGGACCTCATGGCCGGCGTCGTCGCCATTCCGCACGGCTGGGGTCACAAGGGCACCGGCGGCTGGCAGCTGGCCAACCGCGCCGGCGGGGCGAACGTGAACCGGTTGACTTCGAGTGAGCCCGAAGACGTCGAGTCGATGTCCGGAATGGCCTGGCTGACAGGCATACCCGTGCGCATCGAGCGCATTGACGCTGCGTCCACGGCTAAGCAAAGCGAGTGAGGACGTGCTCGGCGGCGCTGACGCGGACTCAACGTTGTCGTGAAACCGGCATATCACGGTCGATGGCGTCGTAACTTGAACCCCTGGGGGTTGAACAGCAGGGGCGAGGGGGCGTCGCTATGGCGATCACATCTGAACAAATCGAACTGGTTGCGCGTCGGGTGACTGACGCGCACCTGAAACCGCCCAACAAGGCCAGTCGCGACGTAGACGACCGAATGGCGCGAGAAGCAGCCGCTCCCGCGGTGTACCAGGCCAGCCGTGAGTTGATGGGCGCCATCGCGCACCATGTCGCCACCGACGAGGCGCTCGTCGACGTGAAGCACGCATCCGGTTACTCCACTGTGGGATTCAGAGGGACCAAAGCCAAGGTGCGCCTGCTTGCCGCAACCAACCGCCGGGTCTGGTTCAGCCGGCATGAGGACGGAACCGTTCAGGATTTGCAGGCCGTCGAATACCCGACCATGAACATCGAAAAGAAGCGAATATCTATTGGGTGGCCGAAGCTGGAGGGTACGACCATCGCGTGCGGTGGATCGACCGCAGAGTGGCTGACGGAATTGAAGTCGGGTCGTCACCAGCCGGCACCTTGGCTGCAGCCGGCAGCCTCATCGCAAGCGTCCCAAGGCGGGCCCGCCCCGAACTGGTACCCAGATCCGTATGGGCGTCACCAGCTGCGGTACTGGGACGGCGCCCGCTGGACCCCTCATGTCTCTACGAACGGGGTCAGCGCGCAGGACCCCGTCAGCCAATAGTCGAAGCCCTCCGACGATTCAGGCGATCGCGCCGGAGTCCTTGAGTGCCTCGATGCGGTCCCAGTCCAGCCCTAGTTCCATCAACACGATCTCGGTGTGCTCCGAGGCCTGCGGGGCGCGCGTCGTCTCAAGCGGCTCGTGGTTGAACTGCACGGGGCCGCGCACGACCTTGAACGGGGCGCCGCCGTCGCTGGCTTCCACCTCGACGATCATGTCGTTGGCGATCGCCTGCTCATCGGAGGCGAGGTCGATGAGGCTCTGGAACGGCGCCCACTGGCCCTTCATGGTCTTGAGGTGCTGACGCCAATATGCGAAGGGCTTGCTGCGGATCGCCTCGGCGATGAGTTGTACACCCGCTTCGGCGTTTTGGATCAGTGGCATGACGTCGCAGAAGCGTGGATCGTCCGCCAGCTCGGGCAGTCCGAGATGCTCGAACGCATCCCGGATGTATCCGGTCGGGCTGACGATGCACAGGTTGATCGTGCCGCCGTCAGACGTCAGGTAGTTCGCCATGAAGGGGTTGACCGACGCTGTGGTTCCCGGCATCAGCGAGCGCATCGTCTCGCCGGTTTCCATACCCTGAGTGACGCTGGCGCCGGCGGCCCACCACGCGGTGCTCAGCAACGACACGTCGAGTTCGACGGCTTCGCCTGTGCGCTCCCGATGGAACAGCGCCGCGGAGATGCCGCCCGCGATGTTCATTCCGCCGATGGAATCGCCGAACGCCGGAATGCCCTGTGGCAGTGCGCCGCCGATCTCCTCGGGTGTCAGGGCATGGCCCACACCGCTACGTGTCCAGAACGCGGTTCCGTCGAAACCGCCGGTATCGCGTTCGACTCCCTTGTCTCCGTACGCGCTGCCGCGCGCGTAGATGATGTTCGGGTTGGCGGCGCGGATGTGCTCGATGTCGAATTTGTTCTTCTGCCGTTGGGCGGGCATGTAATTGGTGAGGAAGACGTCCGCGGTCTTGGCGATCTCGTACAGGACTTCCTGACCGCCGGGAGTGGAGACGTCGATGCCGACGCTGCGCTTGCCGCGGTTGGGATGCTCGATCAGGGGATGGCGGTTGGGGTCGAGCTGGAACCCGCCCATGTTGATGAAGCCGCGCTGGGTGTCACCGCGCACCGGGTGCTCGACTTTGATCACGTCCGCGCCCCAGTCGGCGAGGATCGCCCCGGCGGCGGGAACGAACGTGAACTGCGCAACCTCGAGAACGCGAACGCCCTCCATTACCTTGATCAAGTCGACCTCTCTGCCCACACGTCGTCGTATTTACCTACTGTAGTGATCGCTGCGAAATCACTGATCGATCAGCGTTTGCGCGTGGTCGAGAATGCTCTCAAGGATGTAGTCGTAGTCGATGTCGTCGGCGAAGCCGATGTAGCGCTTGCCGTTCGAGCGCGGAGCGGGGAAGCCCTCGGTCTTGTCCTGGATGCGCTCCAGCACCGCCGACCCGCGAGTGTGGACGGAGATCGCGCCGTAAACGGCGATGGCCTGGCTCGCATCGAGTCCCGCCTCGATCAGCGCTCCGACGGGCTGCTCGATCTTCTGCAGTGCTCCACGTACGGCGCTGCCACCGAACTGGCTGCGAATGAGGACCAGGTCGCACAGGATCGGATGGTCGCGGAAGTGCTTGCGCATCGTATGTGCGTGGTCGCGAAGCGACGCACGCCAGTTGGAGGCGTCGATGGTTGGCACGGTGAACTCGAACCGCTCCAGCGCGCAATCTGTCATCGCGTCGAGTAGGTCGTCCTTGCGCCGGAAGTACCAGTAGATGCTCGTGACCCCGACGTCCAGATGCTTGGCCAGCATCGGCATGCTGAGGTTGTCGATCGACACCAGCGCGGCTACGTCAAAGGCTCCCTGCAGGATCTCGTCGGCACTGATCGAGCCGCGGTCTCGTCGCTTGCGAGTGTCTGCCTTCGCATTGGCGCCCACAACTCAACCAGCGGAGTTGAACGTGACGGGGAGGGCGGTCGGGGAGCGGAAGGGCTGCCCGTGAATGGTGGGGTTGTCGTCGGTGACCAGGTGAATGTCGGTCAGTCGATCGAGTAGGCATTCGACGGCGACGCGGGTCTCCATGCGGGCCAGATGCAGACCCATGCAGGTGTGTTCGCCGGCCGCAAACGATATGTGCGGCACGCGTTTACGGTGGATGTCGAACTCCTCCGACCGTTCCCAGCGGTGCTCGTCGCGGTTCGCCGATCCGATGCACACGTCGATCACCGCGCCGTGTGGAATGGTGACGCCCTCGAGCTCGGTCTCCTCGGTGGCGTAGCGCTGCACCGTGGTGAGCGGCGTCTCGTAGCGCAACCCCTCCTCGATCGCGGGCCCGATGAGATCGCGGTCGGCCTGCACCGCGCGGAACTGCTCGGGATGGGTCAGCAGGAGGAACAGCAGGTTGCCCGACGACCGGTAGGTGGTCTCGAGCCCGGCGGGCAGTAGCAGACGCAGGAAGGAATAGATGGCTTCGTCGGTGAGCTTTTCGCCGTCGATCTCGGCGGTCACCAGGTCGCCGATGATGTCCGGCGTCGGCTTGCGCCTGCGCAACTCGATCTGTTGCAGGAAATAGTCTTTCAGCGCTGTCGACGCTTCGAAGGCCCGCTTCCACTTGACGGTGTAGCTGATCAGTTCGACAGCGCGCTTGCGGAACCAGGGCAAGTCTTCTTCGGGAAGCCCCAACAGCTTCGAGATCACCCGGGTGGGGAACTCGAGGGTGAATTGCTTGACCAGGTCGGCGTGTCCGACATCGATGAACTCGTCGATCAACCCCTCGACGACCGGGCGGACGATCTCGGGTTCCCACCGCGACAGCGATCTCGTCTTGAAGGCTGCCGAGACCAGATTCCGGTGCTCCCAGTGCTTCTTGCCTTCCATCGCGAGGATCGTCGGCCCAATGAACAGGCCGATGGTGCTGTCGTAGATGTGCGAATTGAAGACCTTGCTGTCCCGGAACACCCGGTTGACCGCATCGAAAGACACTGCGGCATAGATGTTTTCGTGGAGCATCGACTCCGGCGTCTTGGACCAATCCATGACGCTGCCCTTGAAGACACCGAACTCCTGCCGCCGCCGCGCGAACAGGGGATACGGGTCACGGACGAGGTCAGCCGCCTCCTCGACCGTGACGTTGTGCACTGAGCTCTCCACGAATGCTCCAGCATCTCCGGGTTCGGGCTTGGTCCTGCGAACAGTACTGTAAATCTTACAGTAGACTATATCAGCTGGACAGGAGGCCCGGCTGTCACCGAAGTGACGAACCCGCCGTCGACGTGAATGTCCTGGCCTGCCGGGCAGCCCCGCCGTTCAGCGCATCGATGCGGGCAGGTTCACGCCTCGCCTTGCGGATCGCGCGCAACCGTACGAGCCGTCGACTACGGTGCCGATGATTCGCTGGCAAGCGTCGCTCATGCGCTCCCGCTGATTGCCTGCTCGCGGGCCCACCGGTAGTCGGCCTTGCCTGCTGGACTGCGCTCGATGACGGGCCGGAACACCACCGCCTTCGGCAGCTTGTAGCGCGCAATGGAATTCGAGGCATGCTCGATCAGTTCCTGGGCGTCAGCGCTGGCGCCGTCCAGCAGAGCCACGATCGCGACGACCTCCTGGCCCCACCGCTCGCTCGGCCGGCCTGAGACCACGACGTCGGCCACCGCGGGGTGCGATAGCAGCGCGGTCTCGACCTCTTCGACGAAGATCTTCTCGCCACCGGAGTTGACGGTCTGGGACTCGCGGCCCAGTAGTTCGATCCCACCGTCGGCGAGATGGCGTGCGCGATCACCGGGAATCGAGAACCGGACGCCGTCGATGACGGGGAATGTCTTGGCGGTCTTGGCTTCATCGCCCTTGTAACCCAGCGGCACAAACCCGCGCTGGGCCAGCCAGCCCATGCCGTCATGGCCCGGTTCCAGAATCGAGTCGAGTTCCTCGGATGCGACGAAGGTGTCCGGCCCCGCGTTGAACTTGCCCGTCGACACCGCACCGGGAGTGGACATATGACTCATCTGGATGCCGGTCTCCGAGGATCCGACACCGTCCATGACGATCAGGCCCGGCTTGACGTCGATCAGCCGCTGTTTGGCGGTCGGCGTCAGCAGCGCACCGCCGTTCGCGACCACGGCCATCGACGACAGATCAGCCGACGAACGTTCGATGGCGTCGGCGAGTGGCCGTGCCATCGCGTCGCCGACCACCTGCACCGCCAACACCTTTTCCTTCTCGACGGTCTGCACGACCTCATCGGCGTCGAACCGGCTCGGGTTGTCCGAGAACACGACCGTTTGCCCGGTGGTGAGCGCGGTCATCACACTCCACTGCGCGGCGCCGTGCATCAGCGGCGGGAGCGTGAAGATCTTTGTGCCCGGGTTCTCCTGGACGCGTTTGGCGATCTCGTCGTAGGACTGGGTCAGCTCGCCGGTCGCCATGTTGCGACCGCCGAACGACGTCATGAAGATGTCGTGCTGACGCCACAGCACGCCCTTGGGCATTCCGGTCGTACCGCCGGTGTACAGGACGTAGAGATCGTCCGGGGAGGGCTCGACCGGCGGCGGCTCCGACGAGCCCGACCTGACGATCGACTCGTAATCGACCGCGCCGTGGACCAGGTCGTTGCCCGAGTCGTCGGCGATCTGGATGAGGACGCGCAAGCGCGGCAGCGCACGCTTGACGTCAGCGACGCGTGGCGCGAACGTCGCGTGGTAGATCAGCGCGGTCGCACCGGAATCTTGGAGCAGGTACTGAAGCTCGGTCTTCACGTAGCGATAGTTCACATTGAACGGCGCGACCCTGGCCCGCCATGAACCGAGCATCGCCTCGACGTACTCGGGACCGTTGTAGGCGTAGATGCCCAAGAGGTCCTGGCCCACCTCGTGCCCGGCGAGCTCGGACCGTTCGGTCTTGGCTCCCAGCCCGCGGGAGTGCAGATACCTGGCAAGCCGGTTGGACCGTTCCAGGATCTGGGCGTATGTATACCGGCGGTTGCCCTGGACGACGAATTCGCGGTCACCGATCACCGCGGCGACGGCGTCGGCGGTGGCCGGGACGGTGAACTGCGGCGTGTCGGACATCATGCCTCTCATGGCTGGTGGGGGAGCAGGCGGAGCATCAGGCCGTTGGCTTCGCTGAGGACATTGCCGTCAGAGTCTGTCATCGTCGCGGTGACGAAGGCCTTCCGCCCATCAATCGAATCTATCCGACCGTGAGAAACAAGTGGTTGGTCTATCGGCGTGATCTTGCGGTAGTCGACGTGCAAATACGCGGTGCGACTGTTGGCGCGGCTGGCCGCGGAAACGATCATCCCGAAATGCCAGTCGTAGAACAGCGGTATCACGCCACCGTGCACGGCGTTGTTGCCGCCAACATGGAAGCGGCTGAAGTGGCCCGTCATCACCACACCGTCGGGCCCGAACTCCGTCATCGTCCATGGCGGCATCAGGGGATGCCCGAGACCCGGCAAGTGAGGTCCGCGCCCGGCAGGGGCGACACCCTGCGGTGCGCGGTGGACTTCCAGGCGCGTGCACAGTTCTTCGATCTGGCCGGCGGCGTCGGCCCACAGTTCCTGGTCCGGATCGGTCGACACGACGATGTCCTGCAGTCTCCGCATGGCGGTCATGAAACGGCCCAACTCGGGGCCGGTGTCGACGGGTTCGATCTCGGGGAAGGCCGTGCTCTGGTGGTCGGTGTCTGTCACGGCTGCTTCCATACCTCGATGAGTTTGTCGGTGGTGGTGATGGTCGCGAGCAGGGACAGCATGTTGTCGATGACCGTGTTCGCGTAGTCGGTGGGGATACCGGCGACTGCGTTGCGTGGCAGGACGACGCGATAGGCCTTGTTCACCGCGTCGAGGTTGGTGCCGCGACCGATACCGTGCCGCCGGCGCAACACGAGATCGGTTGCTATCGGGCCGAGTTCGGGCAACAGCTCGGCACCCGGCGCGCCCGGGGTGATGGCGATTTCGCTGCCCGAGCCGTCGCCGATCGCGAAGATCTTCGCGTTGTGATTGCCGCCGAGACCGTCGGGTCGGCGTTGCACGAGACAGTGCATGACCTTGACACCGGCGTCCCGCGCGGCCGGCATCATACGTTCGATGTTCGGCAGGGCCTCACGACGGGCTTCGTCTGCAAGGGCGGCCAGACCAATTCTCATACAGATGCGGGGACCTCGTAAAACTGCTGCGCCCACTTCCTCAGCGCCATATAGGGTTTGGCGTCGATTTTCGCCAGCGGCGGGTTCTCGATGTACTCCTGGTATCGCCAGATGTCGAGGTCCTCCCAGACCGTGCCGAGGAACTGCTTCTCGACGCGCTCGCGCACCTCGTCGGGCGGGATGTCGGAGGTCTCACCGTTCAGCTTGGGCCACCAGACCGAGTAGAACATCGTCGACAGCCCGTCCTCCACGGGGGTCACCGCGAAGATCAGACGATGATTCGACTGTCCCTCGAACACGCTGATCGCGCCTCCGAGCCCGAACATATGGCTGTGGATGTGCAGCGCCATCTTGTTCGGGTCGTCGCTGCGGGCATCCGGCCAGCCGGTGAGGAACTGCCACTGCTCGTCGACGATCTTCCACTCCAGGTTCACCGGTGTCACCGTCGCGCCGTGCACGTAATGGAAGTGCGAGCTGTCCGGACCGTTCTCGGCCACGATCTGCGGGTGCACCGGCTCGTTCTCGGCACGGCGTGAAAACTCCGGGTACGGGCGGTAATACGCCGACGGGTCGGTCTCGAACTGCGGGAACGAGGTGAAGATGTCGGGCATCTCCCACTGCGGCTCCTTGCCCTGAGGCTGATGCCAGACGAAGACGCAGCCGTGCTGCTCGTTGACGGGGTACACGCGAAGCTTGAGTGCGCGGTTGGGTCGGTCGGGTTGGTACGGGATATAGCGGTTGGTCCCGTCGGGACCCCATCGCCAGCCATGAAACGGGCACTCGACGCAGTCGCCGACCACCTTGCCGCCGTGTCCGATGTGCGCGCCGAGGTGTCTGCAGTGCGCCTGCATCACATGGAGTTGGCCGGAGTCGTCGCGATATGCGACGAGATCCTCGCCGAAGTATCGGAGGGGACGGACCTCGCCCCGCGGAAATTCGGCCGACCAGCCCACCATGAACCAGCCGGTGACCTTCCAGGTGAACGGGACCTTCACAGCGCCTCCTCTGCCGGCAAAGCGTAGCCAACGGAAGATATTACAGTAGAGGTTTCGACAGTTCGCGGCATCGAAGTGCGTGGGCGTCGTACGCCGTGTGTAACGGCATGGCGAGATTTCGGTCCTGGTCGCGCCGCGTGGTTACACGCGGCCCGAAACAAGCTGTCGGCTAGGGGCTTTGAACCCATACCGCGCGGGAGTTCTAGCCGATGCCCGGCACTTGCATTTCCGTCGACCTACGGTAGCGTAGGTTACGCAGCCGTAGGTATTGGAGAGCCTTGATGACGACAACCCAAAGTGCACTTCTCACCGAGCTGGAACCAGTGGTGGAGAGCAACCTGAACCGCCACCTGTCCTTGGCGAAGCCATGGAATCCGCATGACTACGTGCCGTGGAGCCGCGGTCGTGACTTCGCATTTCTGGGTGGAGAGGACTGGGTCCCGGAGGATTCGCCTCTCGACGACGTCGCCAAGGCGGCCATGGTCGTCAATCTGCTCACCGAGGACAACCTGCCGTCCTATCACCGCGAGATCGCGGTGCGCTTCGGGCCCGACGGGCCGTGGGGCCAGTGGGTAGGCCAGTGGACCGCCGAGGAGGCGCGGCACAGCATCGCTATCCGCGACTACCTCATCGTCACCCGCGGCGTCGATCCGGTGGCGCTCGAGGAAGGCCGCATGATCCACATGAAGGCCGGTTACGACTCGGGTGACAAGTCGATGCTGGAGGCCTTGGCCTACGTGTCGTTCCAGGAACTCGCGACGCGGATCAGCCATCGCAACACTGGCAAGGCGTCGGGCTGCCCTCTGGCAGAACAACTCCTGACCCGAGTGGCCACCGACGAGAACCTGCACATGGTCTTCTACCGAAACCTGGTCGACGCTGCCTTCGACATCGCGCCCAACGAGACGATGAAGGCGATCGCGCACGAGGTCATCCACTTCCAGATGCCCGGCAGCACCATGCCCGGATTCGCGGACAACGCTTTGGTGATCGCCAAGGCGGGCATCTATGACCTGCGTTCACATCTGGACGACGTCGTCCGGCCCGTCTTGCGGTTCTGGCGCGTGTTTGAACGCGACGATGTCGACGGCGAAGGGGCGCGTGCGCGCGACGAGATGGCGGCCTTCCTTGACCTCGTCGAGGACAAGGCGAGTCACTACGAGCGGCGACGTCAGGAGCGACTCGCGGGCGCAGGAGCGCCTGCCGGCGGCTGACCTCCTGCGCCAGTCGGCAGCAATCTGGGTCACCGACGCTGCTCACGCCTGATACTGTAATCGTTACAGTATCTCCCGTCGGAGCGAACACGAGGTGCCGACACGTGACCAAGCCCAGCCCCTCCCGATTCGATGCGATCGTCATCGGTGCCGGATTCTCCGGCTTGTACGCGCTGCATCGGTTGCGTCAACTCGGCGTACGGACGCGCGTGCTCGAGGCTGCCGAGGACGTCGGCGGGACGTGGCTGTTCAACCGGTATCCCGGTGCTCGATGCGACATCGAGAGCATCGAGTATTCCTACAGCTTCTCCGACGAGATCCAGCAGGAATGGGTGTGGTCCGAGACCATGCCTGCCCAGCCGGAAATCGAGGCCTACCTCCACTTCGTGGCCGACAAACTCGATCTGCGCCGCGATATCCGCTTCAACACCAAGGTCGTTGCGATGACCTTCGACGAGGCGGCGGGCGAATGGCTGGTCGAAACCGAGGCCGGTGAGTCGTTGGTCGCCTCGTTCGTGGTCGCCGCATCGGGCATCCTGTCGGTGCCGCTGGACCCCGACTTTCCCGGAATGGACACATTCACCGGGGCGTCGTTGTTCACCGGTCACTGGCCGAAGGACGGCTTCGACGTCTCAGGTAAGCGGGTCGGTGTCATCGGCACCGGCTCGACGGGCGTTCAGTTGATTCCCGTGGTCGCAAAGCAGGCCGAACACCTGACGGTGTTTCAGCGCTCACCGGCCTACACGCTGCCGTGGGAAGTGCGTCCGTTCGACGACGGGGAGCTCGACGAGCTGAAGGCCAACTACGCCGAGATCCGCGCCGCACAAAGGGAACACGCGGTCGGGGCAGCTCGGCTGAGCGCGTTCTCGGTGTTGTTCGACATGATGGCCAAGCCGCCGTTGAAGTCGGCCTCGCGGCAGGACCAGCTGCGTGCCATCGAGGAGGGCGGCGTGATGGGCGCGCTCAGTTGGGGCGACGTCTTCTTCGACATCGAAGCCAACCGAATGGCCGCGAAGCTCTACGGCGAGGCGGTCGCCCGCATCGTCAAGGATCCCGAGACCGCGGCCTCGCTGACGCCGAGCCATCCCTTCGGGTGCAAGCGACCGATCATCGACCAGGGCTACTACGAGACGTTCAACCGCGACAACGTGACGCTGGTCGACCTGCGCAAGGGGCCGATCGTCGAGATCACGCCGACGGGTATCCGTACCGAGCAGGGGCACCACGACCTCGATGTCATCGTCTACGCCACTGGGTTTGACGCGATGACGGGAGCGCTCACCCGGATCGATGTCCGGGGCCGCGACAGGTTGTCGTTGGCGGACTTCTGGACGTCTGAGGGGCCGTACACCTATCTCGGGATCGCCGTCGCGGGTTTCCCGAACCTGTTCATCGTGCAGGCGCCCGGAAGCCCCTCGGCGGCAACTAATTTCGTCGCAGCACTCGAGCAGCACGTCGAGTGGATCGGCGACTGCATTGGATATCTGCGCGACAACGGCTACCGCACCATCGAGGCGTTGCCGGATGCGCAGCGTGAATGGATCGAGCACACCACAGCGCTCGTGGCGCCGACGGTCCTGGTCGATCCGTCGTGCAACTCCTGGTACAACGGCGGCAACGTCCCCGGGAAGAAGCGGATGTACATGGGCTACACGGCGGGCATCCCGGAGTACCGCAGGCGGTGCGACGAGATCGCGGACGCCGGCTACTCGGGTTTCAAGCTCGCATGAGGGCGTCCGAGCGGGCCCGGCTCATCGGCCGCGATTTCGCCGGCGTGGTGCCCAGGGCACACGTCGCGGTGTCGACCTCGGCGGACTGGAAGCCGTTGTCGCAGCGCGGAGCCCGTCAACTCGGCGAGGTGGTGCTGGACGAACTCGCGCTGTCCGGAATGACCTTGACCGCGCCGCCGCCCAAACTGGAACGCACGATCGACGCCTGTGCCGCCGCGGCGCAGGCGCTGTCCGGCCGCACCGTGGCGGAGGCCAACGCGGATCCGGAACCGTTGCAGATCAAGTCCATTCGACGACGCCGAATCGGGCGACTGATCTATGAACAGATGACGTTCGATCACGATCCGCGGCTTGCGCAGGCGCTGGTGTCAGAGGGGTTCGGAGGTCCCGCGACCGCTGTCGTTCATCTTTGTCGGACCGGAGACGACAAGCGTCCCTGGCTCGTCTGGGTGCATGGTGCGGGTCAGGGGCAGCCGATCGACATGTTGTTCTCGCGGGCGCGTCGACTCCAGGAGAAGTTGGGTTTCAACATCGCGCTGCCGGTGCAGCCCGGCCACGGTGCCCGCCGTGACGCGTGGCCGACCTATCCCGACATGGATCCGCTGAACAATGTCGCGGGCATGATGCGGGTGGTGTCCGAGGTCCGCGCGCTGGTCCGGTGGTTGGGCCCCCAATCCAATGCGATCGCGGTGTCCGGTGTGTCCATGGGGAGTCCAGTGGCGGCGCTGGTCGCACATCTCGAGAAGGTCGACGGGGTAGCGGTTTACACGCCGATCTCCGGGCTCAACGGGATGATCGCTCAGCACCTCGGCCGGTGGGGACCGTCGGTGCGCGACACGATCGAGCTACTGCAGTCCGACAACGTGGCCGCGGTGGCCTCCGTCGTCGATCACTTGGATGTCGAGCCGACTCCGCCCCCGTCGCGCAGGCTCATCGTGGGCGCCTGGCACGACCGGATGGCGATGCGCGAACCCGCTCAGCGGTTGCACGCGCGGTGGGGTGGCGAGTTGTACTGGCACCCGGGAAGCCACGTCGGGCATCTGTTCGCAGGTGGGGTTCAGCAGGCCTCGGAGCGATTTCTCCGCGGAGTCAGCGAGTCGAGCCATACTCGCGAATGAACCGGTCGCGGACGTAGGCCAACTCGCGATCGAGATCGTAGCCATCGCCAATCAGAGTCCACAGGTACGCGGCGCCGAAGATCGCCGCGCTGAGGTCGCTTGTCGCACGGTCGATGTCGACGTCATCACGAACCGATCCGTCGTCAACTCCGCGTCGCAAACCGGCCTCGACTTTGTCGACTCCGCGCTGGAGCCAACGCTGAACGCGTTCGCGCAACGGCGAAGTACTCTTGACGCCCTCGAACGTGGCAACAAACATTGCGCGCAAGAAGGCCTGGTCTTCGGAGAACAGTCGTCGAACCCGGTCGAAGTGGCCGACCGCCTCCTGCAGGCCCGTGGCATTGGGATCGGCGTCCGGACTGAGCTGCTTGACGTAGTCGTGCAGAAAGAAGGCGTCGAGAATCGCGTCCTTACTGCCGTACCTAGCGTGGACCATGGCCCTGCTGTAACCCGCCCGGCGGCCAATCTCCGCGGCTGTCGTTGCCTCCCAGCCCTTTTCGACGATCAACTCGGCGGCTGCCTCGACCAGCCGGCGACTGGAGATCTCGACCCGTTCCGGCTGTGTCAGGCGACGAGTGGGTGACGGCACGCATTGCATATTAGACGATCGACAACTATGTTAGTTGCGTCTCGTCAAGTAAGTGGCAGAGGAACTCGATGAAGAGTGCGGGTGCGACCGACGTTCCGTTGGGGATCGACGCCGTGACACCGCAGTGGTTGACCGATGTGCTCGGTTCCGACGTGACGGGTGTCCGTGCCGAACAGATCGCGATGGACAGCGGCTTCTCGTCGCTGCTTTACCGCCTGACCCTGACCGGAGACAGCGTCCCGCCGACGTTGATCGCGAAACTCCCCGCACTCTCCGAAGCCCGTGGTGCGATGGATCTGATGGGTGGTTACCGCAGGGAGGTCGTCTTCTACCGAGACATCGCCGGTCGGGCGCCGATGAAGACCCCGGACGTGCACGTCGCCCGGATCGCCGACAATGGTGTCGACTTCGTGCTGTTGCTCGAGGATCTCGCCAGCTGGGACAACGCGGACCATCTGGCAGGCCTGTCTATGGACCGAGCGCGAACGTGTCTCGAGTCATTGGCGGGATTGCACGCGTGGTCCTCGCACCGGGCCAACAGACATGTGCTGCAGCAGTTTCCGAGTATGGACAATCCGATGATCCGCGAAGCCATGGTGCCGGCCTTTGGCTACGGATGGCAGTCGTACCTCGAGAAGAGCGATACTGCTCTGCCGTCAGAGCTCGCCGAGTTCTTCGAGCACTTTTCGGATCGCGCTCCGTCGGCGCTTTCCGCGTTGACCCAACACGACATGCTGATACATGGTGACATCCGGGCCGACAATTTGTTCTTCGACGGTGACGCACTCAAAGTGGTGGACTTCCAATTCGCGGCCCGCGGGTCCGGTGTCGCCGACGTGGCCTACCTGCTCACCCAGGGATTGCCGATCGAGGAGCGTACCGGTCAGGACGAGGCCCTGCTCCGTGAGTATTTAGGCCATCTGGCCGACAGCGGAGTCGATTACGGATTCGACGCCGCGTGGCGCGACTACCGGACCGCTGCGGTGTACCTGACATTGATGCCCGTCGTCGCACTACTGACCTGGGATATCGTGCCGGAACGGTCGCGCCGGCTCTGCCTCACACTCACCGATCGTGCGGTCGCCGCCATCGACGAGATCGACGCACTGGAGGTGTTCAAGTGACCCGTACGGCGCGCGAAGTGGTGGAGCTGTACAACCTCGTCGTCTGGAACGAACGCAGGTTCGACCTTGCTGAGGAACTCATGGGGGACAGCGTGATTCGTCATGATGTCGGCGAATCGACGACGCTGACTCACGAGCAGGCGGTTGCGCGCATCGTGGACCACTGGGCCATGTTCGAGACGATTCGTTTCGACCTCAACCTGGTGGTGGCGGGCGACGACGGCGAGCACGTCGCCATCGTCTACCAGTCGCCGATGGAACTGAAGGACGGCACCAGGACCGATGTCGGCAGTATGGAGATCTTCCGGGTAGTCGACGGTCGGATCGTCGAAGTGTGGAATTGCGGCTACAAGCAAGGAGTTTGGCAGTGACTGAACGCGTCTTGGATGAGCTCGGCTACTATCTGCTGGCCGGCGCTGGAGGTGAGGGTCCGGCAGGCCTGATGGACGAGGCGCGGCGGGGTGAGGAACTGGGTTTCGGCACTGGGTTCATCTCCGAGCGGTGGAACGTCAAGGAAGCCTGCTCATTGACCGGCGCCGCGTTGGCCGTCACCAACCGGATGCAGATCGCCACTGCCGCGACGAATCACAACACCCGGCACCCGCTGATCACCGGCTCCTACGCGACCACCATGCACCGACTGTCGAAAGGCCGCTTCACCCTGGGGATTGGCCGCGGTATCGCAGCGATGTACGGCGCCTTCGGGGTGCCGGCTGTCACGACCGCGCAGATGGAGGACTTCGCTCAGGTCATGCGGCGGCTCTGGCACGGTGAGCTCATCTTCAACCACGACGGACCAATCGGGAAGTATCAGTTGTTGTTCCTGGATCCGGACTTCAACGAGGACATCCGGCTGGCGATCGTGGCGTTCGGCCCCAAGACGTTGGCGCTGGGCGGGCGCGAGTTCGACGACGTCATTCTGCACACCTACTTCACGCCCGACACCCTGCAGCGCGCGGTGAAGACCGTCAAAGACGCTGCGGAGCAGGCGGGCCGCAACCCCGACGACGTGAGGGTGTGGTCGTGCTTTGCGACGGTCGGTGACCATCTGCCCGAAGAGCTCCGACTGAAGAAGACGGTGGCGAGGCTGGCCACCTATCTGCAGGGATACGGCGAACTGCTCATCAACACCAACGGTTGGGATCTTTCAGTGCTGCAACGCTTCAGGGACGACGAGGTGGTGCAGTCCATCGGCGGCGGCATCGACCACAAGGCGACTGCCGAGCAGATCGAACACATCGCCACGCTCATCCCCGATGAGTGGCTCGAGCCCTCTGCGACGGGATCGGCGCAGCAGTGTGTCGAGCGGATCCGCAAGGAATTCGACTACGGCGCCGATGCGGTGATCATGCACGGCGCCACTCCCGACGAACTCGAACCGATCGTCGCCGAATACCGTGCAACCGTGTGATTTCGGTGTAGCTGGTCGCGGTGAGCGCAACCAGCTACACCGAAATCGCAAAGAGCTAGGGCGTGATGACGGTGCGGCTCACCGGTTCTGCCGCGGCCTGCCTGCTGTAGAGCCCACGCTGCAGCGCCGAGAGCAACGCGTTGCGCGTCTCCTCCGGGCTGATGAGGTCGTCGAACCCGAGGTGGCCGGCCGAGCGGAAGGACGCCTCGACTTCTGCCTTGCGCAGCTTGGCTTCCATATCCTCGGCGGCGTGGGAGGCCTTGCTCAGGGCGGCCGCGCTCATCGCGCCCATCGTCGCACCCGGGTAGGCGAACGTCGCGCTCTGGTTGTCGAAGCCAAGCAGCGACATCACCATCGACCCGAATCCGTAGGCCTTGCGCAGGGTTACATGCAGCTTCAGCGTGGTGGCCGCGGTCTGGGCGGCGAACATCCGGGCACCGCTGCGCAGCACGCCGCTGTTCTCGGATCGGCTGCCCGGCAACATTCCCGGGTTGTCCGCGAGGAACACGATGGGCAGGTGGAAAGAGTCGGCGACATTGATGAAATGCGCTGCCTTGTCGGCGGCGTCGGCGTCGATCGATCCGGCGATCACCTTCGGCTGATTGGCGATGACGGCGACGGGATGACCGCCGAGATGGGCCAGCGCACAGATCATCGCCTGCCCGAATTTCGGCTGCACCTCGAACCAACCGCGGTCGTCGAACACCACGTCGAGCACGGCACGCATGTCGTAGATGCGCCGGTTGCCACGCGGGACGATGTCGAGCAGTTCCGGCGTCGAGCGCGGTTCGCTCACCTCGTCCTCGGGCAGTGACGCCGGATACGACCACGCGCTCGACGGGAAGTACGACAGATAGCGACGGATGTCGTCGAGGACCGCCTGATCGTCCTCAGCGAGGTTGTGGATCACCCCGCTGGCGAGTGCCACCGACGGGCCTCCCAGATCTTCTTTCGAAATGTCCTCGCCCGTCGACTCTTTCACGACCGGCGGGCCGGCGGTGAAGATCGCGCCCTGGTTGCTCATGATGGTCCAGTCGCACACCGGCGCCACCAGTGCACCATGGCCCGCCGACGGGCCGAGCAGCCCTCCGACCATCGGCACCTTGCCGGAACATTGCGCCTGAGCGAGCAAATCGGTTGGGGTGCGGCCATAGTGCTCGCCGCTGGGCCGGAAGCCCGCGCCCTCCAGAAGCATCACCAACGGGATCCGGTCCCGCAGCGCCAACTCCGCAAGCCGATAGCGCTTCGCGTTACCGCCGGGGCCGATGCTGCCCGCCAGCGTGGTGAAGTCCTCCGCGCCGACCATCACCGGCGAGCCGTTGACGAGGCCCGAACCGGCCACAATCCCGTCAGCTGCGATCTCACCGCCCACCAGCGTGCCGAACTCCCGGAAGCTGCCCTTGTCGAGGAGGTGGTCCAGCCGCGCACGGGCATCCAGCTTGCCCTTGCCGTGATGCTTGGCCAGCCGCTCCGGGCCACCCATCGCGCGCGACCGCTCACGCCGAAGATCGAGGTCTTCGAGCGTCTCCTTCCAACCCTGCTCGTTCGTCATGCGCTCTTCCTGTCGTTGAAAGGCGATCGTCGCACCGGCATGTTCACGTTGACCATACTGAATTGCTTACTGTAGCGTCTGCGGGCATGGGTAGCGGCGCCGGCCTCAAGGTCGACGGCGGTGTGTTCAGCCAGCTCCATGCCGTGGTCGACGCGGCGGTGACCCTGGAACGGCGGGGCTATGACGGCTGCTGGACCGCCGAGGTCAACCATGACCCGTTCCTGCCGCTGACGCTCGCCGCCGAGCACACCGAGACGATCGAACTGGGCACCAGCATCGCTGTCGCGTTCGCCCGGAACCCGATGACCGTCGCCAACGTCGGCTGGGATCTGCAGGAGTACTCCGCGGGTCGGCTGAACCTCGGTCTCGGCTCGCAGATCCAGCCGCACATCGAGAAGCGCTTTTCCATGCCGTGGAGCCGGCCGGTGCCGCGGATGCGGGAGTTCGTGCTGGCGTTACACGAAATCTGGGCGTGCTGGCACAACGGCTCGAAGTTGCGGTTCGAGGGCGACTTCTACACACACAAGATCATGACGCCGATGTTCGTGCCGGAGCCGCACCAGTACGGCGTCCCGAAGGTGTTCATCGCCGCAGTCGGTGAGGCGATGACGGAGATGACGGGCGAAGTCGCCGACGGGGTTCTCGCGCACGCCTTTACGACCAAGCGGTATTTCGAGGAGGTGACCATTCCGGCGCTGATGCGGGGGATGGCCAAGTCGGGCCGGGTGCGCGACGACTTCCAGGTGTCGGCTCCGCTGTTCGTCGTCACCGGTTCCGACGAGTCCGAGTTGGGCGCCGCCGCCCTGGGCACCCGCAAGCAGATAGCCTTCTACGGTTCGACACCCGCGTACAAGAAGGTGCTCGATCTGCACGGCTGGGGAGCGTTGCACGACGAGTTGCACGGCCTTTCGCTGAAGGGCGACTGGGACGGTATGGGTGCCCTGATCGACGACGAGATTCTCGAAGCCTTCGCGGTCGTCGCGCCAATCGACAAGCTGGCGGCCAAGATTCGCGACCGTTGCGACGGTCTGATCGACCGCGTCATGGTGGGCTTTCCCCGTACGACTTCGGAATCAACAATCTCGGCGGTATTGACAGAGCTGCGCGCGCCGACTGCACAGTGAGGAACCGGCTATGGCCACCCGGATCATGGATGAAGCCGCGAAGGTGTTCGCGACCCCGCGGGCGTACACCGACGAGACCAAGCTGCACGCCGCACTGACGCATCTGCGCGCGAACGCTCCTGTGTCATGGGTAGACGTACCGGACTACCGGCCGTTCTGGGCGATCACCAAGCACGCCGACATCATGGCGATCGAACGGGCGAACACATTGTTCACCAACTCGCCGCGTCCCGTGCTGACCACCGCTGCCGGCGATGATCAGCAGGCTGCAATCGGGGTCAAAACCCTGATTCATCACGATGATCCGGAGCACCGCGCCATCCGGGCCATCGGAGCCGACTGGTTCCGGCCGAAAGCCATGCGTGCGCTGAAGGTGCGCATCGACGAGCTCGCCAAGCGCTATGTCGACCAGATGGTTGCGGCGGGACCGGAATGCGATTTCGTCCAAGAAGTCGCGGTGAATTATCCGCTCTACGTGATCATGTCGATGCTCGGCATTCCCGAATCCGACTTTCCGCAGATGTTGAAGTACACACAGGAGCTGTTCGGAACCGACGACGAGGAGATGCAGCGTAGTTCGTCCATCGAGGAATCCATGGGTGTGCTGCTCGAGATGTTCGCCTACTTCAACGAATTGACCGCGGCGCGTCGCGCGACGCCTACCGAGGATCTGGCCTCAGCGATCGCGAACGCCACGATCGACGGTGAACCGCTGTCCGACATCGATACCGTGTCCTACTACCTGATCATCGCGACCGCCGGTCACGACACCACCAGCGCCGTGATCTCAGGCGGACTTCACGCGCTGATCGACCATCCAGATCAGTTGCAGCGCCTACGCGACAACATGGATCTCATGCCGTTGGCCACCGAGGAAATGATTCGCTGGGTCACGCCGGTCAAGGAGTTCATGCGCACCGCGCAGCAAGACACCGAGGTGCGCGGTGTCCCTATCGCGGCAGGGGAGTCGGTACTGCTGTCGTATGTCTCGTCGAATCGCGATGAAGACGTTTTCGACGAACCGTTCGCATTCGACGTGGGACGTGAGCCGAACAAGCACAACGCATTCGGCTACGGCGTGCACTTCTGTCTGGGCGCGGCGCTGGCCCGGATGGAGGTCAACAGCTTCTTCTCCGAGCTGGTACCCCGGCTGGACTCGATAGAACTGACCGGCGATCCTGCGTATACCGCAACGGTCTTCGTCGGCGGTCCCAAACACCTGCCGATCCGCTACTCGCTCAAATGATCTGAGCGCTCACTTCTGCTGCGCGGTCGCCCGGTTCAGCTGGTCCTGCAACGTGGTCGCGCCCAGGCTCGAGTCCTTCTTGTGGTGCGACAGTGCCTGGATGGAGACATCGTGGCCTTCCGCCGCCTTGCGCAGGGCGCCGACCGTCGCCTGCTCCTTGGAAATGTGACTGAACGGGTCGAAGTTGTACCAGCGCATGGCGTTCTCGTAGGTCATCTTGTTGATCTCGACGTCGGTGGCGTGATGCTCCTTGAGGACCTCGTCGAGTTGCTCCGGGGCGCCGGGCCACATCGAGTCGCTGTGCGGGTAGTCGGCTTCCCAGCAGATGTTGTCGATACCGATCTGGTTGCGCAGTGCCACGCCGACCGGATCGGAGATGAAGCAGGTCAAGAAATGGTCGCGGAACACCTCGGAAGGTTTCTGCTTGCCGAAGTCCTGGCCCGTCCAGGTGGAGTGCATCTCATAGGTGCGATCGGCGCGGTCCAGGAAGTAGGGGATCCACCCGGTGCCGCCCTCGCTCAGGGCGATCTTGAGGCGGGGATATTTTTTGATCGGCTTGGACCACAAGAGGTCCGCGGCGGCCTGCACGATGTTCATGGGCTGCAGCGTGATCATCACGTCCATCGGGGCGTCAGCTGCGGTGATGGCAAGCTTCCCCGAGGAACCGATGTGCACGTTCATCACGGTGTCGGTGTCGACGAGGGCCTCCCACATCGGCGTCCAGTAGTCGTCGTGGAACGACGGATAACCCATCGCGGCGGGGTTTTCACTGAATGTGAGTGCGTGGACGCCGCGTTCGGCGTTGCGGCGGATCTCTTTGGCGCAGGCTTCGGCGTCCCAGATGACCGGCAAAGTCATTGGGATGAACCGGGCTGGATAGGCGCCGCACCACTCTTCGACGTGCCAGTCGTTGTAGGCCTGTACCAGCGCCACGCTGAACTCGGGATCCTCGGTGGCGAACAATCGGCCGGCGAAACCACAGAAGGTGGGGAAGCAGATGGAACCGAGGATGCCGCCGGCGTTCATGTCCTTGACCCGCTCGTCGACCTGCCAGCAGCCGGGCCGGATCTCGTCGAGACCCTGCGGCTCCAGTCCGTACTCCTCCTTCGGCCGGCCGGCCACCGCGTTGAGCGCGACGTTTGGGATGACCACATCGCGAAACTGCCAGGTGTCTGACCCATCGGGGTTGTGCACCAGCCGTGGCGCCTCGTCGAGGTATTTCTTGGCCAGATGATTTTTGAACATGTCCGGGGGTTCGACGATGTGATCGTCAACGCTGATCAAAATCATGTCGTCCTTGTTCACGGCGGCGCTCCTTTGTAGTTGCTTACCGTATGACCGACAGTTTAGCTGTCGCAGTTGACGCGATACGGTGTCTCCCAGCGCTAACCTACGGCAGATGTGAGGTGATTCAGAGTGTCAAAGTCCCGAATTACCCCTTCCGCGGCGTTCGCTGCGATCCCGGTGGACGACCTCGGTCAGGGCGACCGGATCAACATCGGAGTCGCGTCGATCCTCGGGCATCGGCCGGAGGTGGCGGGTGCGCTCGGATCGCTGAAGGCGGCGCTTACCTCGACCGGGACGCTGCCCCCGCGGCTCGTCGAATTGGTGCGGTTGCGGATCGCGTTCCACAACCAGTGCCGCAGCTGTATGTCGGTGCGCTATCAGAGCGCGATCGACGACGGTCTCACCGAGGACCTGGTGTGCTCGCTCGAACAGCCGGCCGACGCCGACGACCTCACCGACGCCGAGCGCAGCGCGCTGCGCTACGCAGACCTGTTCGCCACCAACCATCTGGCGATCGACGAGACTGTCTACGACGATCTGCGCAGGCACTTCACCGAAGATGAACTCGTCGAACTCGGCGTGCACTGCGCCTATATGGTCGGAATGGGCCGGCTGGCGGCGACATGGAGCGTCACCGATGATGTGCCCGACGCTTTCTGTGCGACATCGGATGCGCCTCTGGCGCCGTGGGATTCCGAAGGCGTCGTCGCATCCGGCTAGTTGCCGCAGGTCAGCGCCTTGCGAACCTATCTAGGCGTACGGCCCGCAAAGTAGGATTGCCGCTGGCATGATGTGCCTTTGCTACGGCAGAGAGGCGCGAGATGAACTCAGAGACGGCAGACGCTGATCTGGTCGGCGGAGTTCCGCGTCGCCGCATCGTGATCGCCTCGATGGTCGGTACCACCATCGAGTTCTACGACTTCTATATCTATGCCACCGCCGCGGTTTCGGTGTTCCCGCACCTGTTCTTTCCCAAGGGTGATCCGACGACGGCACTGCTGGCCTCGCTGGCCACATTCGGTCTCGCGTTCGTGGCACGCCCGGTGGGCTCGGTGCTGTTCGGCCATTTCGGCGACCGCGTGGGCCGCAAGGCCACCCTTGTCGCCTCCCTGCTGGTGATGGGGATAGCGACCTTTGTCATCGGGTTGCTGCCGACGTACTCGCAGGTGGGCGTCATCGCTCCGGCACTGCTGGCAGTCATGCGCTTCTCGCAGGGTTTGGCCCTCGGCGGTGAATGGAGCGGCGCGGCGCTACTCGCCACCGAGACCGCAGAACCCGGGCGGCGGGGATGGGCGGCGATGTGGCCACAGCTCGGAGCCCCGTTCGGATTCCTTTTGGCCAACGGGCTTTTCGTAGGGCTGCTGCTGTGGCTCGGGCACAGCAATCTGAACCCAGATCCCGACGGGGCATTCCTCACCTGGGGCTGGCGAGTTCCATTCCTGTTGAGCGCGGTGATGGTGGCCATCGGTCTGTACGTGCGGTTGCGGCTGATCGAGACGCCGGTGTTCACCCGCGCCGTCGCGCGCGGTGAAAAAGTGAAAACGCCGCTGACCGAAGTGTTTCGGACCAGCTGGCGTCAGCTGATCATCGGCACATTCGTGATGTTGGCGACGTACACCATCTTCTACATCGTGACGACATGGGCGCTGAGCTTCGGCACCGGCAAGCGACCGCCCGACGGTAAGGGACTCGGGTTCGCCTACGTCGACTTCCTGCAACTGCAACTGATCGCGGTGCTGTTCTTCGCGGCGACGCTACCCCTTTCGGGTCTGGTCTCCGACCGCTTCGGCCGCAGGCGCTCGCTGCTGGTCGTCACGATCGGCATCATGGCGTACGGCGCGCTGTTCGCCCCGATGCTCGGGTCGGGTAACACCTCCGAGGGCACGATGCTGCTCTTCTTGATCATCGGAATGACGTTGATGGGCTTTACTTTCGGGCCGATGAGCGCGGTTCTGCCCGAGTTGTTCCCGACGAATGTGCGCTATACGGGTTCGGGGATCTCGTACAACGTCGCCAGTATCCTCGGCGCCGCGGTGGCGCCGTTCATCGCCACCTGGCTGGCGACGTCCTACGGCGTCGGCTGGGTGGGCCTGTATCTGTTCGTCGCGGCGTGTCTGAGCTTCATCGCGATCTTCGTCATGCATGAGACCAAGGACACCTCGCTGGATTCGGTGGCCCAGCCAGATCCCGGAACGGTCATCACGCCCTGATGTCGGCTGTCGGTGCGTCGAGCTCGCGCGCGTCGGCGCCTCTGAGCCTGCGGTGCATCGCCCTCGCGATTCTGCCTGCTTGTGTCTTCGCGCGATCAGCCGCCGGGCCGTCGTACATCTCGTCGACCGTCGTTTCCCATAGCCCGAGCCAGCGCGCGAAGTGCTTGGCGTGCAAGGGATGCCGACGGTCAAGTTGGCGGTGAACCACCAGGGCGTTACCGCGATAGAGACCGGCGCGAAACAGCACGGTTTCCCAGAAGTCGCACATCACCGGAAGGTGTGATTCGAGTCCTTGCGCGCGCAGCTCGCTGAACGGCTCGGCGAGGACATCGTCGGCAAAGACCTGGCCGTAGAAGCGCCGCAACAGCACCTCGACGTCATCGCGGTTGGCCAAGTCGCCCATGCTGCCCCCTTTGTTTCTACAAGAGCATTTGTATAAACTCTAACCCATGTCGAGCGCGCCGACAGTGAGCTCCGTGTCACAGCCGTCCGGCCGTCGCGAAGACGTCCTGGCGGCTCTGAGGGATGCAACCGATGTCATGAGCATTGCGAACCTAGCGGAACAGCTTGAGGTGCATCCGAATACCGTGCGCTTCCACCTCGACGCCCTGGTCGCCGACGGCAGGGCCGAGCGGGTCGAACCGGGTCGCAAGGGCCAAGGCCGGCCGCCGCAGTTGTACCGTGCGGTCGCAGGGATGGATCCCGGCGGGACACGGCGCTACCGAATGCTGGCCGAGATCCTCACCTCGGCGCTGGCGGGCGACCCCAACGCCAGCGCCAAGGCACTCGAGGCGGGCCGCGCGTGGGCTGGCAGGCTGAGCCATCCGCCCCGCACCAAGCTTGGTGTCCGGGCGTCGGTCAATCGGCTGGTCGGCCTGCTCGACGACCTCGGGTTTGCCCCGCAGCGGCGGGAGAGCGACGGCGAAGTCCAAGTCGGACTCCGTCATTGCCCGTTTCTCGAACTGGCCGACGAAGCTCGTGGGGTGATCTGCCCGATTCACCTCGGTCTCATGCAGGGTGCGATGGCGACGTGGCGCGCGCCCGTCGCCGTCGACCGCCTGGAACCCTTCGTCGAGCCGGGCCTGTGTCTGGCTCACCTCACCCTCGATGAGGAGGCGTCATGAACGCGGGTCCGGCAGTCGCAACCGCGTTGACGTTCGTCTGGCTCGGCATGGTCCTGGCCATCTCCTTTCTCGAGGCACCGCTGAAGTTCCGGGCTCCCGGCGTGACGCTGCAGATCGGGCTCGGCATCGGCCGGTTGGTCTTCCGTGCGCTCAACAGTGCCGAAGTGCTGATCGCCGTCGGTATCACTGTCGCGCTGGCGCTGAACCACCCGCGTACCGGCATCGTCGTGGCGTTCGCCATCGCCTTCGGCGCGCTGATTGCCCAACTTGCCGGTGTGCGACCGCGATTGACACGCCGCTCCGACGCGGTGCTTGCTGGTGAGAATGCCCCACGCTCTCATGCCCACTATGTCTACGTGGCATTGGAGGCGGTGAAGGTCATCGCGCTGATCGTGTGCGGAATTCTGCTGCTGGCCAGCTGAACCGGGTCCCTACACTGCATTCATGGACGGTGAACCGATGGAGGTCCTCTCGGCAGACGAGAGCTGGAACCTGTTGTCGAGCCGGACGTTGGGCCGTCTGGTCACATGTGTGGACGGCTACCCGGAGGTCTTTCCCGTCAACTTCGTCGTCCAGCGCAGAACCGTCCTGTTCCGCACCGCGGAATTCGCCACCAAACTTTTCACCGTCGTGATGAATGCCCACGTGGTTTTCGAGGCCGACGACCACACCGTGTCGGAGGGCTGGAGCGTGATCGTCAAGGGCGTCGCGCAGGTGCTCAATACCAGCGACGAGATCGAAGAAGCGGAGCGCGCGCAACTGCTGCCGTGGACGGCCGGGATGAAGCCTCGATACGTGCGGGTGGAGCCGACCGAAATCAGCGGTCGCCGCTTCCGATTCGGATCTGCGGCCGTCACCGACTGACTGCCCTTCAACTAGGGGCCTTTGGCCCCTAGGGCTGCGGACCGGAACCGCCGACAGTGGACTCATGGAGCAATTGAGCACGCTCGACGCGGGATTTCTCCACGCCGAGGACTCCGACCGCCACGTCAGCCTGGCGATCGGTGCCGTGGCCGTGCTGGCCGGACCGATGCCCAGCTTCGATTCCTTGACCGCGACCATCGGTGAGCGCGTTCGGTCGGTTCCCCGCTTCACCCAAGTGCTGCACACCCAGCCCCTGGACCTCGGGGCTCCGCACTGGGTCGAGGACACCGAGCTCGACATCTCCCATCACATCCGGCTGGCGGCGCTGCCCCGGCCCGGAGACGACGCGGCCCTGTCCCGCTGGGTGGCCGAGGTCATGGAGCGGCGCCTCGACCGTGAGCGGCCGCTGTGGGAATGCTGGATTGTCGACGGCCTGGCGCACAACCGGTGGGCGATCCTGATCAAGGTTCACCACTGCATCGCCGACGGAATCGCCGCCACGCATATGCTTTCCCGAATCTGCGACGACGGCGCCGGTGGCACCTTCGCGACCGAAATCCGCGCCGCGCACGAGTCGACAGACGGTCTGCGGCTGCCCGTGCTCACCCTCAACCCGGTTGACTGGGTCGCCGGGGCGTGGCGTACCTCGGTCGGCGTGACGAGTGCCGTGGCGCAGGTCCTGTACGGGGCGGCCGAGATCGCGGCCGGTCTGCTGCGGCCCGCGGCGACGTCGTCACTGACCGGCCCGCTGACCAGCATGCGGCGCTACGCTTCGGTCGAGGTCTCGATGGAACACGTGACGAAGATCTGCAATCGGTTCGACGTGACCATCAACGACGTTGCGCTGGCGGCGATTACGGACAGTTACCGCACGATGCTCCTCCGTCGTGGCGAGCGGCCCCTGCCCGACTCGCTCCGAACCCTCGTTCCGGTGTCGATGCGCTCTGCCGATGCAGCCGACAAGACGGACAACCGTGTCTCGGTCATGCTGCCGTGCCTGCCCGTCGAGGAGGCCGATCCCGTCGCGCAGCTGCAAACGGTGCACAAACGACTCACGCGGGCCAAGGCCAGTGGCCAGCGCCAAGCCGGGAACATCTTCTTCTCCGCCGCGAAGGCAATTCCTTTCGCGCTCACGGCGTGGACGGTTCGGACGTTGACCCGGCTGCCTCAACGCGGCATCGTGACGCTGGCGACGAACGTGCCTGGACCGCGAAAGCGCTTGCGGGTCATGGGCCGAGAGGTCATCCGGCTGCTGCCGATTCCGCCGCTGGCGCTGAATCTGCGCACGGGCATCGCGATCATGAGCTACGCGGACCACCTTGCGTTCGGCATCATCGGCGACTACGACGCCGCCCCTGATGTCGAGGAACTGGCGATCGGCATCGAGCGTGCGGTCGAACGTTTGATGTCCGTCAGTGCCGGCTACTGGCGTTCCACACCCGTGGGGACGCTCTCACTCGTACAAGGGGGCTGAACACGATGCCGAACACCGGAGAACTCGACGTCCTCAACCGCAGGCAGTGCCTGGACCTCCTTCAGGACGTTCGGGTGGGGCGCCTCATCTTCACTGAAGACGCGCTGCCGGCGGTTCAGCCGGTCAACTTCCGAATGTGGCGCGACGACGTAGTGATTCGGGTCGCCGGCGGGGCCAAGCTGGCCGCCGCGAGCGACAACCTCGTCGTCGCCTTCGAGGCCGACGAATTGGACCCTGACCTGCGCAGCGGATGGAGCGTGACCGTCGTCGGGCACGCGCAGCCGATCACGGGCGTCGAGGATCTGGTCGAGATCGCGGGCACCTTCGTGCAGCCGTGGGTCCAGGGTCGACGCGACCACTTCATCCGCATCCGGACCGAGAAGATCACCGGACGCCGCTTCCGCGAACGGGGTTTACCGCAGTATCACGCTGCCGCGAGCGGCTAGCTCGCCCCTGTCGAACGGATCCGGCATGGTGGGACCTTGGACGGATCAGTCGGCGCGCTGGTAAAGGTCGCGAACGGTGTCGATGGTGTCGGCCTCCGCGGGGCTCTTGTCGTCGCGGTAGCGCAGGACCCGCGCGAAACGCAGTGCCATTCCGCCGGGATAGCGCGATGACGTCTGCACGCCGTCCAGCGCGATTTCGACGACCTGTTCGGGGCGCACCTTGACGACATAACCGTCGGTCGGGCCGTCGGCGAGTTCGAGGAAGCGGGCGGTCTGCCATGCCAGCATCGCGTCCGTCATCCCCTTGAAAGTCTTTCCGAGCATGACGAATTCGCCAGTCTGGGCGTCTCGCGCCCCGAGATGGATGTTCGACAGCTTGCCGGTTCGCCGGCCCGACCCCCATTCGACTCCGAGGACCACCAGATCCAGCGTGTGTACCGGCTTGACCTTCAGCCACCCGGCGCCGCGACGGCCGGCCTCGTACGGCGTCGACAGCGATTTCGCCATGACGCCTTCGTGGCCGGCGGCCAGCGTGACCTCGAGGAAATTCTGCGCCTGCTCGGCGTCGTCGGTGATCAACCGGTCGACGCGCTGGGCCTTCGGCACGATTGCGTCCAGCGCCGCGATGCGTTCACTGGTCGGCAGGTCCAGGAGGTCGGTGCCGTCGAGGTGCAGCAGATCGAAAACGAACACCGACAGGGGTTGCGCCGTGCGGGCCGCCGCGATGTCGACCGAGCGCCCGAACCGTGACGCGGTCACCTGAAACCGATGGGGACGACCGTCGGGACGCAGCGCAATCGCTTCGGCATCGGCGATCAGATCGGTGACCGACAGCGCCAATGTCGCATCCACCACCTCGGGCAGCCGTGCGGTGACATCGTCGAGGCTGCGGGTGTAGATCCGGACCTCGTCGCGCGTGCGGTGAATCTGCACCCGCGCGCCGTCCAGCTTCGCCTCGAAAACCGCTGCGCCACCAATACGTTCAAGTGCCTCGGCGACCCCGGTGGCGGTTTGGGCGAGCATCGGACCGACGGGCTGGCCGACCTCGAGCCTGAACTCCTGCAGCGCAACCTCGCCCCCCGTCAGCGCGGCGGCCGCGACGGCGGGAAGATCGCCGCCGAGCATGGCCGCGCGGCGCACCGCGGCGACGGGAACATCGGCGGCCTTCGCGACCGCGTCGGCCATCACTCCCACCAGGGCCCCCTGGCGGAGTTCGCCGCCGAGCAGGCGTCGCAGGAATGTCTGTTCGGCATCGGTGGCCTGACCGAACAGTCCCGCGACCAACTCGGCACGCCGAGCCTGGGAGCCCTTGCCTGCGACCGTCCCGATCTCGCTGAACCGGGCATCGACAGCAAGGACGGTCAGCGACGCCTCGGCCGCCGCGGGCGGCAACGATCGAAGCGCCGCCCAGCCGACGCCGATCTGGCGCTGCGGCAGCTCGCCGGACAGCCACGACACGACCACCGCGACCAGCGCGGCATCGCCCTCGTCACCAGCGCGGCGCAGCAGGTCGGCGATCCTGGCGATCTTTTTCAAACGGGCCGAAGAGGCGCCGACCTCGGCGGAGGCGGTGACGACGTCACGAAGCTGCACGACCCCAGCCTGGCACGGGTGTCAGACATCTCCGAGTAGGCCGGTGAGCACCGCGGCTTCCGCGCGGAGGCTGGCGGCGCGTTCGGTGTGCCCTCCGCTGCTCACCTGCTCGGCCGCGGCCAGCCGCTCGTCGACCTCGGCCCGCACCAGGTCGCGAATCTCGTCGTCGGACAACTCCCGGCGCGCCACCTCGGCAGCACCGAGCCCCACCACCCCGCCGGCGATGGCCTCACTCCCCGGCGCGTCGATGTCCACCGCGTCGGGGGTTTCGGCGTTGTCGATGGCACTCAGGGCCGAGCGCAGCGCGGACACCCGGGGGGCGTCGCGCTCTTTGCGGGCGGCGAGTAGCGCATCGCGCAGGGTTTCTCTCCAAAGCTGTGCAGCGGTCACGGCACGCCAAACTAGGCGGCCGAGGCCGCGACCGCAGCTCATTATTTGACTGCGAAGGAGACGGTGTGCCAGCCGGTGGCGCCGTCGGGAATCGGGTCGGCCAGGTCGGCCGTCTGGACAGCACCGGTGTTGTCGGTGGCGCGCACGGAGATCGTGTGCATGCCCGGCGCTGTGGCCTGCCACGGAAAGCTCCACAGCCGCCATGTGTCGTCGGCGTAGCTCGCGCCGAGCTCGGCCTGATTCCAGTCGCCCTCATCGATGCGCACCTCGACGGCGCGCACACCGCGGTCCTGAGCCCACGCGACGCCGCCGAACCTCACCGCCCCCTGTGCCACGTCCTGGCCGCTGCGCGGCACGTCGATGCGTGACTGCGTTTTGATCGGTCCGCGCGCGGACCAGCCCAGCGGCGTCCAGTACCCCTGTGCGCGATCGAACCGGGTGACTTCGAGGTCGACGACCCACTTGGTGGCCGACACATAGCCGTAGAGGCCGGGTACGACGAGGCGCGCGGGATAGCCGTGTTCGGTGGGCAGCGGTTGACCGTTCATGCCGACGGCAAGCAGCGAATCGCGGTCGTCGGTAAGCGCTTCCACGGGGCTGCCCGCGGTGAACCCGTCGATCGACATCGACAGCACCATGTCCGCGTCGGAGTGAATACCGGCCTCCGCCAACAGGTCCCGCAATCGATAGCCGGTCCATGCCGCGTTCCCGATGAGATCGCCTCCGACGGGGTTGGACACGCACGTCAGCGTCACCAGCTTCTCGACGACCTCGAACCGTTCGAGATCCTCGAAGCGGTAGGTGATTTCGCGGTCGACCATGCCATGGATCCTCAACTGCCAGTCGGCCCGACTCAGCTGCGGCACCGACAGCGCGGTATCGATCCGGTAGAAGTCCTCGTTGGCGGTGACGAAGGAGGGCAGCGCGACACCTTCCGGTTGGACTGTCGGCGGGACCGCCGGTGCGGCGAGGTCGATCTTGGGCAGTGCGAAGGCGTTGCGGTCGCCCGCGACCGACGTCGTCAGCCGCGACAACACCGCACCCCCGACCCCGGTGAGCGCTCCCGCACCGAGGAATCCGAGTGTGACGAGTGACAGCCGTCGGCCGCGATCGGGGGAGTCCGTCGCGGGATCGCCTTCCGGTTCGTCGACGAACCGGCCCGACGTCAGCAGCCGAAGCACGGCGACACCGCAGAGGGTGCCGATGATCGTCGGGACGACGTCGGCCCAGCCCGCGCCCGCACGCGACAGCACGGCCGCACAACCCGCGGCCCCGGCGGCGACGATCGCGGCGCTGCCTACGGGTACGCGGCGCGTCTCGTACTGCGCCGTCACCGCCGCGATCGCCGCGATGACGGCGACCACCGCGATCGACAGGAACAGTTTGTCGGCCGTGCCGAACGTCTGGATGGCCCATTCCTTGACCGGGCCCGGCGTGAGATCGATGACGGCCGATCCGACGGCATTGCGTGCGTCGGCTCCAGGCCCGAAGAACACGACGAGCAGTTGGGTCAGGCCGAGGGCGACCGCCGCCGCCGCCACCCCCGCCATCGCCTTGGCGCCGCGCTCCGTCATGAGGCCAAGCTACCCACGCACCGACCCGAAAGCCTTAACGAAAAGTGACGTCAGCTAAGTTGCTTTACAGTCTGACCTCATTTTGGAAAGGGAACTAAATGGAGATCTCGGGCAAGAAGGCCATCATCGTCGGCGGGGCTTCAGGCTTCGGTAAGGCCACCGCTGAATTGCTGGCCAAGCGCGGCGCGAGCGTGGCAGTGCTGGACCGCCCGCAATCGAAGGGCAAGGAAGTCGCTGACGAGATCGGCGGCACCTTCTATGAGGTCGACGTCACCGACTTCGAGGGCACCGAGAAGGTCCTGCAGCAGGCCATCGACCAGTTGGGCGGCCTGCACATCATCGTCACGACCGCCGGCGGTGGCGCCGCCGAACGCACCGTGAAGAAGGACGGGCCGCACAGCCTCGAGTCCTTCCGCAAGTGTGTCGACCTGAACCTCATCGGCACCTTCAACATCAGCCGGCTGGCCGGCTGGCAGATGAGCAAGCAGGACCTCGTCGACGATGAGCAGGAGGAGCGCGGCGTCATCATCAACACCGCCTCGATCGCCGCCTTCGAGGGCCAGATCGGCCAGGTCGCCTACACCGCGTCCAAGGCCGCTATCGCCGGAATGTGCCTCACCATGGCTCGCGACATGGGCAGCCTAGGCATCCGTGCCCTCGCGATCGCCCCGAGCCTGTTCGCCACCGGCCTCACCGAGGGCATTCCCGACGAATTCGCCAAGGCGCTCACCAAGGATGCGGCGTTCCCGAAGCGGCTTGGCCGGCCCGAGGAGTACGCGAAGCTGGTGGCCGCGATCGTCGAGAACCCGATGCTCAACGGGCAGTGCCTGCGCCTGGACGCTGGACAGCGTTTCGCCCCCAAGTAGGACGGCGATTTCGGCGCGCCCACAGCCACTGAGCGACTGTTGGCGCGCCGAAATCGCATAGTGTGGCGTGGGTGGCGACTGTTGCTGATCACGTCATCGAGGCCCTGCGGATCAGCGGCGTACGCCGCGTCTACGGCCTGCCCGGCGACAGCCTCAACGGCTTCACCGACGCGATCCGCCGCTCAGGCGAGATCAGTTGGGAGCACGTGCGGCACGAGGAGACCGCGGGATTCGCGGCCGCGGCGGACGCTGCGCTCACCGGCGGCCTGGCCGTGTGCGCGGGCAGCTGCGGCCCCGGCAACCTGCATCTGATCAACGGTTTGTTCGACGCGCACCGCAGCCGCGTTCCCGTGCTCGCGATCGCTGCGCACATCCCACGCACCGAAATCGGATCGGAATACTTCCAGGAGACGCACCCGCAGGAGCTGTTCCGCGAGTGCAGCGTCTACTGCGAACTCGTGAGCACCCCCGAGATGGCGCCGCGCATCCTCGAGATGGCGATGCGCGCGGCCGTCGAGGAGAACGGGGTCGCCGTCGTCGTCGTCCCGGGTGAGATCTTCCTGCAGCGCGCTGACTCCTCCGAGTGGAATGCACGGCCGGTCGTTGCGACACGGTCGGTGGTGCGCCCCGACGACGAGACGCTGCAGCGGGCGGCCACCATCCTCAACGACGCCGAGGCGGTGACGATTCTGGGCGGCGCCGGCGTGGCCGGTTCACACGACGCCCTGATCGCCGCGGCGGCGACGCTGAACGCGCCGATCGTGCATGCGCTGCGCGGCAAGGAGTTCATCGAATACGACAACCCGTACGACGTCGGCATGACGGGACTGCTCGGCTTCGCGTCGGGCTACAAGGCGATCAAGGAATGCGACGCGCTGCTGATGCTGGGCACCGACTTCCCGTATCAGCAGTTCTATCCCGACAACGCGAAGGTCGTCCAGGTCGACATCCGCGGCCGCAACCTCGGCCGTCGCACCCCGATCGAGCTTGGGCTGGTGGGGTCGGTCAAAGACACCCTCGCCGCGTTGCAACCGATGCTCAGACAGAAGACTCAGCGCGAGCACCTGGACCGTTCGCTGCGCCATTACGCCAAGACCCGTAAGCGGATGGACGACCTTGCGGTCAACGATCGCGATCGCACCCCCATTCGACCTGAATACGTTGCCGGACTTGCCAATCGGCTGGCAGCCGACGACGTCGTGTTCACCGCCGACGTGGGGTCGCCGGTGGTGTGGGCTGCTCGTTACCTCACGATGAACGGCCGTCGCCGGCTCATCGGCTCGTTCAACCACGGCACCATGGCGTGCGCGCTGCCACTGGCAATCGGTGCACAAACCGCTTACCGCGACCGGCAAGTCGTGGCGTTGGCCGGCGACGGCGGGCTGGCGATGATGTTCGGTGAGTTGCTCACGCTGATCCAGAATCGGCTGCCGGTCAAGGTGATCGTGTTCAACAACTCGTCGTTGAATTTCGTCGAACTGGAGATGAAGGCCGCGGGCATCGTCAACTTCGGAACCGATCTGGTGAACCCTGACTTTGCCGCCATTGCTCAGGCGATGGGAATCTTCGGCAGGCGCGTCGAAGAGCCGTCCGATCTGGAGGCGGCCTTGGTCGAGGCATTTGAATTCGACGGACCCGCCATCATCGATGTGGTGACTGCGCGGCAGGAGCTGTCTATTCCACCTGCGATCACAGTTGAGCAGGCAAAAGGCTTCTCGCTTTACGCGATCCGGACGATTCTCGCCGGGCGGGCCGACGAGTTGCTCGACTTGGCGACGACCAATGTGGCGCGACGTATTCTCGACTGAACACCCGCTTGCCGCCCAAATATTGATCTTGACCGCTAATGTTTGCCCATGCGCATTGGTGTGGCCGCGTTGGCGGCTGTCGTCTTGCTCGTGGCCGGCTGCGGCGGAGGCGGCAATTCGGCGCCGCCGTCGCAGACTCAGAAGGTCGCGGAGGGTGCGCCCGACATCAGTAACGTCAAGATCGAAGGTGACGCCTCGGCTCCGGCGAACAAGATCGCCATGCAGGCAATCGCGGATCTGGAGCAGTACTGGGCCGAGCAGTTCCCGAAGCTCTACGACAAGGAGTTCGAGCAGATCTCCGGCGGCTACTACGCCGTCACCGCGGACAGCCCCGCTCCGCCTTGTACGACGTCACCCGAGGAGGTTGCGGGCAACGCCTTCTACTGCTCGACCGAGGACGTCGTGGCGTGGGACGCCCAACAGCTGCTCCCTGAATTGCAGGACAAGTTCGGGCCTTTCACCATCGCGGTCGTGATGGCACACGAATGGGGTCATGCGGTTCAGACGCGGTCGAACTTCACGGGCCGCACCGTCACACAGGAGTTGCAGGCCGACTGCTTCGCGGGTGCTTGGTCACGACACGCGCAGGAAGACAAGGTGTTCGAGGTCAACGCCGCCGATCTGGACAGCGCCCTTGCCGGTGTTCTCGACCTGCGAGACACACCTGGCACGTCGAAGATCGATCCCAACGCGCACGGCAGCGGGTTCGATCGGGTCAGCGCTTTCCAGGACGGCTACGACAACGGGCTGGACAGGTGCAAGGACTACCGCGACGACGAACCGATGGTGCTCGCACTGCCGTTCAACGACGAAGAGGACGCGTCGCGCGGCGGCGACTCTCCGTACGACTCGATCGTCAACGGGGTGCCGTACGACATCGAGGATTACTTCACGCAGCTTTATCCGGAGATCGCCAACGGTCAGCAGTGGCGTCCGCTGGCGGGCATCGAGCCGTTCGACCCCGCCAACCCGCCGATGTGCGGCGACCAGTCGGCCGAGGGATACGCGCTGTTCTATTGCGTACCAGAGGATTACGTCGGCTGGGACAACGTCGATGCGATGCCGGAGGTCTATCGGCAGGGCGGCGACTATGCGGTGGTCACGCTGCTCGCCACCCAGTGGGGTCTGGCGGCGTTGACCAGGCTCGGCGACGAGTCCGACGAGAAGACGTCGACGTTGCGCGGGGACTGTCTGGCAGGTGGCTATACGGCGAGCGTGATCCTCTACAACCGTCCCGAGACCAGTACGTACCGCATCTCACCCGGTGACCTCGACGAAGGCATCAAGGCGCTGCTGGTGTTTCGGGGTGACGGTGATGTCGAACGCCAGGGTGCTGGCTGGGCCAGGGTGGAGGCGTTCCGTAAGGGCGTGATCGACGGCGCCGAATCGTGCCTGACCTATCAGGCATAGCGAACAGCTTCACAGAATCCGCCCTACAGCGGACAAACGCGCAACATTCTTGTCCATTAGCGGATATTCGCGCTCCTCAGGGCGTTGAGTTAGTGGTGCAGTATCGAACCGGCGTCGGTCAGATCTGTTACCAGATCGTCAATTTCGGCACCGGGTCGATGTTTTACTCGACAAGGAGGACCGCGTCATGACAGATCCCACAGCTACCCTCGACGTACAACAGGTCGCTGCCAAACATCGCGCGATGTGGGCGTCCGGCGACTATCCCAAACTTGCCGTCGAACTCGTCGCTCCGCTCGGCCCCGTTTTGGTGGAAGCTACCGGCATCGGCCCGGGGGATCGAGTATTGGACGTGGCCGCCGGTACGGGGAACGCGTCAATACCGGCCGCCGAAACGGGCGCGACGGTTGTGGCCAGCGACCTGGTCCCGGATCTGTTGGAGCACGGCAGTCGACAGGCCGCCCAGCGAGGCGTCGAGCTGGAATGGCGTGAGGCCAACGCCCATGAATTGCCTTTCGGGGACGACGAATTCGATGTGGTGATGTCGTGTATCGGCGTGATGTTCGCGCCGTTTCATCAGCTCGCCGCGCGGGAGCTGGTCCGCGTGTGCAAGCCCGGTGGCCGGATCGGGCTGATCAGTTGGACACCTGAAGGCCATATCGGGCAGCTGTGGGCCACGATGAAGCCCTATGCTCCACCCCCACCGACCGGTGCTCAACCGCCACCGCTGTGGGGAGATGAGGACCACGTCCGCGCGCTGCTGGGCGACGCGGTGACCGATGTCGTCATGGAGCGACGGATGCTGACGGTCGACACATTCGCCGACGGTGCCGAGTTCCGCGACTACTTCAAGAATCTCTACGGGCCGACCATCGCGGTGTACCGCAACATCGAGGGCGATGCGGCTCGCGTCGCCGAACTCGACGCGGCGATCGCGGATGTCGGCGACAGCGTTTTGACCGGCTCGTCGACGATGGAATGGGAGTACCTGCTGCTGACGGCGCGTAAGACCTGACAACATGTCTTCATGCCCGATGACGCGCAGCAGCTGCCGACACTGAGCGACGACGACCAGGCTGCGCTGCAGCGCTGGGCGCAACAGCAGGGCCTCGGCTCGACGGTGAGCGATGTGCAGCCGCTCACCGGCGGCACGCAGAACATCGTGGTGCGGGTGCACATCGACGGACGCCCCATGGTGCTGCGCCGCCCGCCCCTTCATCCTCGGCCCACGAGCGACAAGACGATGCTGCGCGAGATCGCGGCGCTGCGCACGCTCGCCGGTACCGACGTCCCCCATCCGTCGTTCATCGCCGGCTGCGAAGACCTCGACGTGCTCGGGGTCGTCTTCTACCTGATGGAGGAGATCGACGGCTTCAACCCCGGCAGCGAGGTGGCCGAGGCGTACGTCCGCGACCAGTCGTTCCGACACGACGTCGGCCTCTCCTACGCGGCGAGCTTGGCACGGCTGGGGAATGCCGCCTGGGAGGGTAAGCCGCTCGCCGAGCTGAAACGTCCGGGGTCCTTTGTGGAGCGCCAGGTTCCGCAGTTTTCGCGGCTGTTGGAAAGCTATCGACACGAGCGCTACGAGCCCGAATCGCTTGCAGTCACCGACCTTGCCGACTGGCTTCTTGCCAACGTCCCGCCGGAGAGCGAGCCGGGAATCATGCACGGCGACCCGCATATGAGCAACGTCCTGCTGCGGCGCGACAAACCGGAGCTGGCAGCGTTCGTGGACTGGGAGATGTGCACCGTCGGTGACCCGCTGCTCGATCTCGGCTGGATGCTGATCACCTGGCCGCTGGACACCAGCACGATCACCGCGGGCGGTGCTCTTGGCGCACTCGGGGGGCTGGCCACCCGGCGCGAACTTCTCGAGGCCTATTGGAACGCCGGCGGACGTGAGACGCCGAGACTCGATTGGTACATGGCGATGGCGTGTTTCAAGCTCGGCGTGGTCATCGAGGGCACCTGGTCGCGCTACCTGATGGGCAAGGCGAGTCGCGACGCAGGCGAGGCACTGCATGCCAATGCCCAGAACCTGATCGATATCGGTACCCGGGTCGTCAAGGGCGACAACCCGTTTGACCTGAACTAGCCGAAGGCGTCGAACCCGAGTTTGACGGCCAGCGCCAGTCCCGCCGCACCGATCGCCAGCCGTATCGGCTTGGCAGGTGCGTGACGCACGACGACGGGACCCAGCCGTGATCCCACGAGGCAGCCCAGCCCGAGTGGAACGACCGCCGACCACTGCACCGCTGCGACGAAGACGAAGATGACCGCCGCGACGACGTTGGCGATGCCGAGGATGACGTTCTTGCCCGCATTGGCGTGCGCGAGCGTCGCCCCGCCCGCCCGGAGCAGTATCGCGAGCAGGAGAACACCCGCGGCCGCACCGAAATAGCCGCCATAGATACAAATTACGAAGATCGCAGCTGATTCGAGTACCAACGTCACCGTGTGTCTTCGATGACTTGCCACCGTCGCATCCTTGCGCTGCCGGGCCGGGATGAGGATGGCGACCGAGGCGAATGCGAGGAGAAGGGGAACCACCTTCTCGAAACCTTCGGCTGGGAGCGACAACAGCAGAACGGCGCCGATTAGTCCGCCCAGCGCCGCAACCGGGGCGATGCGTTTGAGCCACGGTCCCTGCCCCTCGAGTTCAGGACGCGAGCCCCACACCGACCCGATGCCGTTGAACACCACGGCCACCGTGTTGGTCACGTTGGCCGTCACCGGTGGCAGACCCACGAGCAACAGTGCGGGATACGTGGCGACCGAGGCCAAACCCGCGATGCTGCCGGTGAGGCCGCCGAGCACTCCTGCTGCGGCGAGAAAGGCCGCATCCCACCACGTCATTGCGGGCTCACGTTACTTCTCGGACCGTTCCGAGCTGCCCGCTGGGGCGGGGATTCGCGCCCGACCCGCCTTGCCGCCTGAAATGTGTTTGCACCTGCCTTCGGGGGCGTCTAGAGTCGCCAACGTGCCGAGGCGACTCGTAGTAGCAACCCGCAGCGGGGTCTGATCCTGACCGACCCCTCGCTGTGGGTCGTCGCTACCTCGTCGGTCACTTCCTCTGAACTGAGAAGACCGGCACATGTCATCCGAACCCGCAATCAACACAGGGCCCTTACCGGGCGCAGCCCCGTTCGCCACTCACGTGGACGGACCTCTGCCCCGCGGTCTTCGCCAGGAGGCCGATGCAATGTCGTTCGAAACGTTCCTCGATCAGTACGCACCCAGCACGGGACCGCTGCGGCTGGGCCAGTGGTCCTGCACCGACGGTGAGCGTCCCGCGACGCGCTTGGGTCCCCAGGCGCGCAACTATCAGGCCACGCTGGCCGTCGGCGACCGCATCAGCACGTCGTCGGCGAAGGCGTCCGGACCACTTGCCGCGCTGACGGAGATGCTGTACGAGCGTGGCATCGCTGTCGAGATGACGGCCTTCCACCAACTGCCGGCCGGCGACAACACCGCGACGTTCATCTGCGGTTCCGACGGTGGGCACTCCGAGTGGGCGATGGGCCTTGCCGACGACCCGACGCAGTCGGCGTTGCGGGCCATGATCGCATGCGCAAACCGGCTCCTGGCCTCCGCCTGATTCGCCGCTCGCGGCGATCCCCTAGCGCTGGAGTCCGCGCAGCGCCCACGCGCCGAGGGCGACCGCGAGCACAGGGACGGTGACCGGTGCACCCGCCGTCGATCGCGTGAAGTTGCCGCGCGACATGGCGACGGCGCCGGCGGCACCATCGCCCATGTCGCATGCGAGACCGGCGGTCACGAAGGCCCGCCGCTGCGCACCTGACGACAGCAGCGTGCCGACGCCGATGACGATGTCGCGGATGCCGAATAGCCGCCAGGCGTAGTGCGATTGGCCGCCGTCGGCCTCCATCCCGAACGCCCGCGCGGTGACTCGGGGACTGATCCACGCCAGCATCCCCGCCACAATGCGTCCAGCCGCCAACGCGGCGACCGTGCGATCGACCAAAGGGTTGTCCGCCATGGTCAGTGCAGCGGACGCAGCACGATGTGCATACCGTCCTTGGGCACCGGCATGCCGCCGTAATCCCATTCGGTCGTGTAGCCCTTGTGCGGGAGCTCCAGCCGGTACTTGCGCAGCAGCCGGTGCAGGATCGTCTTCACCTCGAACTGGCCGAACGTCATGCCGATGCACTTGTGCGCGCCGCCGCCGAATGGGCTGAACGCGTACCGGTGCGACTTGTGCTCGTTGCGGGGTTCGGTGAAGCGCAGCGGGTCGAACTTCATCGGCTCGGGGTAGAACTCCTCGAGCCGGTGGTTCATCCCCGGATAGGCGATGACGTTCGTGCCCTTGGGCAGGTAGTAGCCCAGCAGTTCGGTGTCGCGCACCGTTTGACGCATCGCCCACTGCACCGGGGTCACCAGGCGGATGGACTCGTTCATCACCAGGTCGAGGGATTCCAGCTTCTCGAGTGAGTCGATGTCGAGCGGTCCGTCGCCGAGACGGTCGGACTCGTCGCGGCAACGGTCTTGCCACTCAGGGTGTTTCGCCAAGTGGTAGATCATCGTGGTGGCCGTCGATGTCGACGTGTCGTGCGCGGCCATCATCAGGAAGATCATGTGGTTGACGATGTCGTCGTCGGAGAACTTGTTGCCGTCCTCGTCCTCGGTCTGACACAGCACGGTCAGCAGATCCGATCCGTCCTTGCCGCGACGTTCCCGGACCCGCTCCTGGAAGTAGTCCTCGAGAAGCTTGCGTGCCTGCAGGCCGCGCCACCAGGTGAACGGCGGCACACCGGTGCGGATGATCGCGTTGCCGGCACGGGTGGTCGTGGTGAACGCGTTGTTGACCTTGGTGACGAGTTCGTGGTCGGTGCCTGGCTCGTGACCCATGAACACCATCGAGGCGATGTCGAGCGTGAGCTCCTTCATCGCCGGATACATCAGGAAACGCGAGTCGTTGGTCACCCAGTCATTCGCGATGACCTGTGAGACCACCTTGTCGACCTGCTCCTGGTAGCCGACCAACCGGCTCCGGACGAACGCCTCCTGCATGATCCGCCGGTGGAACATGTGCTCCTCGAAGTCGAGAAGCATCAGGCCGCGGTGGAAGAAGGGACCGATCACCGGGACCCAGCCCTGCTGATTGAAGTCCTTGTTTCGGTTGGAGTAGATGGCCTGCGCGGCATCGGGGCCGAGCGCCGTGACGGCGGGCAGGACGGGCGAGTCGGCGTAGTAGAGAGGGCCGTATTTGCGGTAGATGTGCAGCAGATAGTCGGGGCCGCCGCGGAACATCTCGATCATGTGGCCGACGATCGGCAGGCCGGCATCGCCCGCCACCGATTTGAGGCCGCTTCCCGGGGGCGGCGACGTCATCTCCTTCTGTGGAAAGTCGGTCTTGAGCAGCTGCTTCTCGACCATGCCCAGCCCCGGGAAGTTGGTGATCGACGGAGTCAACCGCCGCTTCGCCTTGTCGAGCAGGTAATCCTTGGTGCTGATGGTGGGCATCTACGCTCCCTCACGCCAAATGACTGTGGCCGTTGTCACTCCTATCTCCATCCTGAATGGCAGACTTGACGCATGTCAAGTTTGGATCCGACGTGTCGTGGTGCGAAGGTCTAAACCCATGACTGCCGAGTCCGCATCGTCCGAGGTCCGTCGCAGCAGGGGTGATCGGCAGCGCGACGCGATCGTGACCGCGGTTCGTGAGCTTCTGCAAGAACGGTCGTTCGCCGATCTGTCGGTCAGCACCATCAGCGAACGCGCCGGCGTCGCCAGGTCGGGTTTCTACTTCTACTTCGATTCGAAGTACGCGGTGCTGGCGACCATCGTCAAGGACGCGGCCGAGCTGCTCGACGACCTGACTCACCATTTCGCGCCGCGTGAGCCCGGCGAGGCGCCCGCGGACTTTGCGAAGCGGATGGTCGGTAGCGCAGTCACCGTGTACGCGAACGACGATCCGGTGATGTCGGCATGCGCAGTCGCCCGCAACACCGACGCGGAGATCCGCGAGATCATGGACGACTTCTACGACAGCGTCGTGGCCAAGTTGATCACCCTGCTCGAGAATGACCCCGATGCGCGACCGATCTCCGATGACCTGCCCGCTCTCGTGCGGACGCTGGCTGCAGTGACGTCCTTTACGTTGACGCATGACACCGCATTCGTGGGCCGCGGTGAGGATGTCGCCCGCGCCGTCGAGATCGTTGAGCGGCTGTGGGTGTCCGCGTTCTGGGGCAGCGGTCAGCCCGACTAGGCACCGGTAAGGTCACGGCCATGACTGCGGTGTCTCGGGGGAGCGATTTCGCCGGTAAGCGTTGTCTGCTCACCGGAGCCGCCAGCGGCATCGGCCGCGCGACGGCGCTTAAGCTGGCCGCCGAAGGCGCCCACCTCTATCTCACCGACCGCGACGCCGAAGGTCTGGAGCAGACCGTGGCCGACGCCCGTGCGCTGGGTGGCATCGTCGGCGCCTACCGAGCTTTTGACATCTCCGACTACGACGCCGTCGACAAATTCGCCGCCGACGTCCACTCTGAGCATCTGGCGATGGATGTAGTGATGAACATCGCGGGTGTGTCGGCGTGGGGCACCGTCTCCACGCTTTCACACCAGCACTGGAAGTCGATGATCGACATCAACCTGATGGGTCCGATCCACATCATCGAGTCGTTCGTGCCTCCGATGGTCGCCGCGGGCCGGGGTGGCCATCTGGTGAACGTGTCGTCGGCCGCTGGTCTGGTCGCGTTGCCGTGGCACGCCGCCTACAGCGCGAGCAAGTACGGCCTGCGTGGCCTCTCCGAGGTGTTGCGATTCGACCTGGCCCGGCACCGCATCGGCGTATCGGTCGTGGTACCGGGCGCGGTGAAAACGCCACTGGTGCAGACGATTCACATCGCGGGCGTGGACCGGGAGGATCCCAGCGTCCAACGGTGGACCGAGCGCTTCAGTGGCCACGCGGTGTCACCGGAACATGTCGCGGACCGAATCCTGCGCGGCGTTCGGCGCAACCGGTTCCTCATCTACACGTCTCCGGACATCCGGGCCCTCTACATGTTCAAGCGCACCATGTGGTGGCCGTACAGCGTCGCCATGCGTCAGGTCAACGTGCTCTTCACCCGTGCGCTGCGGCCCGCGAAATCCCGTTAGCGCTTACCCCACTCCCACGCCGGGGCCGTGAGCATGGTCAGGCCCTCGACACATGTCTCGCCGAGATCCTTGCGCAACTCGAGCTGGATCGCGTCGCCGCCGGAGTCGGCATTCCCAACTGCGCCTAGGTGATCCAGCAGCGCCGTCGAATGCGTGACGACGATGACCTGCGTCGCGTCGGCCGCTGCGCGGATCAGCGACGCGAGCGGGCGGACCAGGTCGGGGTGCAGGGACGTCTCCGGCTCGTTGAGGACCATGAGTGACGGTGGTTGGGGGCTCAGCAGCGCGGCGGCCCACAGCAGGAAACGCAGTGTGCCGTCGGATAATTCAGCGGCGCGCAGTGGACGCAGCATGCCCTGCTGCTGCAGTTGAAGGTCAAACAGCCCGTCGTGCACGGCGACGGACACGGCGGCGCCGTCGAACGCTTCGGCGACGGCGCGATGCAGATCGTCGAAGCCCGCTTCGATGATCGTCTGGATAGCGGCCGCCAGATCGCTGCCGTCATCGGCGAGCACCGGTGTCCTGGTACCCACCTGGCGTAGCCGCGACGGCGCCGTCGCATCCACCCGGAAGCCGTCGTAGAACCGCCAATTGCGCAGCCGGTCGCGTACCGCGGCGAGCTCCGGATGTGCGCCGGGATGGGCGTACTCGGCGAGGACGCTGCGGTATGCCGGAAGCGCTTGGGTGAGTTTGTCGAAGCCGCGGCCCGATTCCGAACTCGCCTCGGCGTATTCGCGGGTGCGGCGCACCAGCGTCGAACCGGACCGCATCACGGGTCCGACGAACACTGCCTCGCGCTTGATCTCGGGGTCGCGGGCGAACAACGACCGATGACCCGCCATCTGAGGCAGCCCGAGGTCGACCAGATAGCCGAAGTCATCGGACGCGAATCCCAGCTCGAGCGAGACGGGTCGGGTTCGCGCCGTGCCCTCGACCCGTCCGGTGCGCTTGGCGCCGCCGAGTTGTTCCGGACCCGCCCACAACACCGACTCCAGGCCACCCTCTGCCGCCAATGAGCCGATCACCTCGCCGCGGCCGCAGTCCGCGAGCAGTCGAAGCGACCGATACAGAGACGATTTGCCCGTACCGTTGGCGCCGGTGACGACCGTCAGCCCGGCCAGCGGCAGCACCACATCACGCAACGACCGGTACCCGCGGATCGCGATCGTTTTCAGCATGGGTGCAGCGTATTGCCGGGGTGTGACGGGTCAGTACCCGCCGGCGGGCGCCGCGAGTTCCAGTCGCACACCGAGCAGTCGTATCGGGCGGTCCAGTTCGAACTGGTGCAGCAGTTCCAGCGCGGTGGTGACAATCGTCTGTTCGTCGTTACCCGCCGACGGCAGCTTGCGAATCTTGGTGCGGGTGAAGAACGTCTTGGTGCGCACCGTCACCGAAACCCGTGTGACGACCCGGCCCTGGTCGACGATTTCGGCGAGTGTCGTCCTCGCGAGTTTCACCACCGCCGCATCGATCTCAGCGGGGTCGGTCAGGTCCTCGGGGAAGGTGATCACATGGCTGCGTGAGCGCGGAACCCATGGCTGCGCACTCACCTCGGTGTCGCCGCCACCCTTGGCCAGCAACAGAATCCAAAGCCCGGTCGTCGGACCGAAGGTCGACGTCAACAGTTGCGCGTCGGTGGCGGCCAGGTCTGCAACTGTGGTGATACCCATACCCGCAAGCTTTTTCGCCGTCTTGGGACCGACCCCCCAGAGCGCGTCGACCTCTCGGTCGCCCATCACCGCCATCCAGTTGTCCTCCGTCAGCGAGAAGATTCCCGCCGGCTTGCCGAAACCGGTCGCGACCTTGGCGCGCTGCTTGTTGTCGCTGATGCCGACCGAACACGACAACCCGGTGCCCGCGGCCACGACCTCACGAATCTGCTCGGCGAGTTGGAACGGATCGGTGGACTCATCGGCCCCGACGTACGCCTCGTCCCAACCCCACACCTCGACAGGATGGCCGAAGTCGCGCAGCAGGCCCATCACCTCTTCGGACGCCTCGTCATAGGCGTCGGTGTCCAGCGGCAGGAACGTCGCGTCGGGGCACTTGCGCGCCGCAGTGCGAAGCGGCATCCCGGCGTGCACGCCGAACGCCCGCGCCGGATACGACGCGCAGGTGACGACCTTCCTGGGCTCGTTCGGATCACCGTTGCCGCCGACGATGACCGGCAGTCCGGCGAGCTCAGGGTTCCGTCGGACCTCGACCGCGGCCTGAAACTGATCGAGGTCGACGTGCAGAACCCAGCGGGGACTCATCGGGGTCAGGTGCCGCAGACCTTGCGCGCCAAGGTCTCCCACGCGTCACCAAGACGCCTCAGTGTCTGACCACCCTCGGTGAGCTGGTGGTGCACGTAGTCGGCGTCCAGCAGCGCGAGCAGGGCAGTGGACTGAGCGTCGAGGTCCCCGGTGGTGTCCGCCTCTTCAAGCAGCACCGTGATGTGCCGTTGATGGAGCGTGGCCGGGGCGCTGAAGCGCATCTGCGGGTCCCTGTTGGCGTCCGACAGCAGCGCCTGATGGGCTTTGACGAACTTCAGCCTCGCGCGCCCGAACGCGATCAGCCGTTCCAGCGGCGGCGCACCGGGGCCAAGTGGAGGCGGCCCGAACAGAAAGGCCTGCTGCTGGACCTTCTCGTCCTCGTCGAGCAGGACGATCATCAGACCCGCGCGGCTGCCAAAGCGGCGGAACAGTGTGCCCTTGCCCACACCTGCGGCGGTGGCGATGTCGTCGGTGGTGACCGCGTCGGCACCGCGTTCGGAGATGAGCCGGCGCGCGGCGTCCAGCAATAACGTGCGATTACGAGCGGCGTCGCCCCGCTCCTGCGGCGCCTCGTCGGAGATCGGCAACGCGTGCGGGGGCATGTCACCACTTTAATTCAGAGGGATGAATTCGGACCAAGGTCCGGTTTCAAGATGCGAGGATCCATACCGCGATCGAAAGGGTTTGAACATGTCGGACATCAAGGTGCTCGTACTGGTCGGCAGCCTGCGTGCGGCGTCTGTCAATCGGCAGCTCGCCGAACTCGCCATCGAATCGGCTCCAGACGGTGTGCGGCTGGAGACTTTCGACCGGCTGGGGGAGTTGCCCTTCTATAACGAGGACATCGACAACGCCGATGTCGCCGAACCGGTAGTCGCGTTACGGCAGGCCGCCGCCGACGCTGACGCCGCCCTGGTCGTCACACCCGAGTACAACGGCAGCATTCCGGGCGTGCTGAAGAACGCGATCGACTGGCTGTCGCGGCCGTTCGGTGACAGCGCGCTCAAAGGCAAGCCGCTGGCGGTCGTGGGTGCCGCCCTCGGCCAGTACGGCGGGGTGTGGGCCCACGACGAAACGCGCAAGTCGTTCGGCATTGCGGGACCGCGCGTCATCGAGGACCTGACTCTGTCAGTGCGATCCACGGCATTCGACGGCAAGCATCCCCGTGAGAACACCGAGGTTGCCGAACAATTGCGCGACATCGTGGGCAAGCTGGCCGCCGAAGTCGGCTGACATCACAGCGGTGGGCTCGCGTCGCGGTAGGCCGCGCGTCTGCCTTGTTCCGCGTAGCGCGGGCTCAACGCTGCAAGATGGAGATTGCCGCCGTAGTGCTGGACGACGCGCCAGTCCATGATGCGCCGCCATAACGGCGGGATCATCGCGATCAGCATCATCGTGGCGTAGCCCGACGGGAGCTGCGGCGCCTCCTCGGCGTGGCGCAACGTCTGATAGCGGCGCACCGGATGGGCGTGATGGTCGGAGTGCCGCTGCAGGTGGAACAGGCACACGTTGGCGACGATCGTGTTGCTGTTCCAGCTGTGCCACGCCCGTACGCGTTCGTAGCGCCCGTCGGCGAGCTTTTGTCGCCTCAGCCCATAGTGCTCGAGATAGTTGACGGTCTCGAGCATGCAGAAGCCGACGATGGCCTGGCCGATAAGCCATGGCAGCACAACGACTCCGAACCAGACGACCAGAATCACGAACAACGCCAGAGTGAGCAGCCAGGCGTTGAGCACGTCGTTGCGCAAGCTCCAGTGAGTCGTCCCGATTCGCGCGAATCGTGCTCGCTCGAGTCGCCATGCGGATCGCACGCCGCCGGTCAGCGACCGGCCGATGAACGCGTACAGCGATTCGCCGAGTCGTGAGCTTGCGGGATCCTCGGGCGTGGCGACCCTCGCGTGGTGACCGCGGTTGTGCTCGACGAAGAAATGCCCGTAGCCGGACTGGGCGAGTGCGAGCTTGCTCAGCCTGCGCTCCAGTCCCGCCCGCCGGTGGCCGAGTTCGTGTGCGGTACTGATCGCGATCCCGCCGACAATGCCCACGGTGAACATCAGTCCGAGCTTGTCCACCGGTGACATATGGACCCAGCCGCCGCCGGCCCATATCCAGCATGCGAACAGTAGCGAAAGATATTGCCCGGGAAGGAAGAGCATAGTGACCCATCGATAGAAGCGGTCGTTCTCCAGCCAGGCCAACGCGCTGTCGGGCGGGTTCTCGGCATCGGCGCCGACCAGATGGTCGAGCGCCGGCACGACGAAAAACGTGAGGATCGGGCCGAACCACCAGAACAGATCCACCCCCGTCACCTGCACCAGAAACCATGATTCGGCGACAAGCGACGGCACGATCGGCGCTAGTAGCCAGAGGTAACGCTTGCGGTCCCGCCAACCCTTATTCGTGGCGACTTCGTGTCCGGGCTCAGTACGCCCGCGATCCTTAGCTCTCGATGTCGAGTCCATGACTCCTTTTCATTGCTAGATCTGCTTTCGCAAACTATAAAATAAAGCTAATATATTCAACTCGTAACGGAAATCCGTGCGGACGCGGCATCAAGAGTCAACGGACTCAGGGATGAAGGAGAGCGCTCGTGATAACGGCGCAATGCCCCGAATGTGGCTATCGCTACCACGAAAGCACAGCTAATCCGCGTGAAGGCTTTCCGCCGGGCACTCCATGGGATGCAGTTCCGGACGACTGGAACTGCCCGGACTGCTGTGTTCGCGACAAAGTCGACTTCGTGATCCTTACCGACAGCGCGGGCAACGCAGCCGAAATTGACGTCTGCAGAAAATTATGAAAAATTCGCTAGAACTGCAGACGACTGACAAGTTGCCGGTCCAGCGCGCGTCCGGTGCGCAGCATCGGCGCGCTGAGCCGACGGTCTCACGCAGGCGCTTTCTCGGAGCCTCGGCCGGGATCGTCGCGGGTGCCGCCCTCGGTGCCGGCTTCCTCGAATTTCGGAGCCCGCCGGCAGCGAAGAGCTCGCGAAGTCATTACCCCGCGATCGTGGTCGGCAGTGGTTACGGCGGCGGGGTGTCCGCGCTGCGGCTTGGGCAGGCCGGGATCCAAACCTTGATTTTGGAGAAGGGCAGACACTGGGACACGCCGGACGAAGACGGCAGACGCTTCACCCGCATGCTGCCCGCCGACACGCGCGCGGCCTGGTTCTCCGACGTTCCGCCGAGCCTGGTGCCGTCGTACATGGGTGTCTCAGTCGAGGACGTGGCCAAGAACAACCCGTCGGCGCAGCCCGTCCAAGCCGGCATCTGTGACAAGTCAGTGCACGGCGCGCACAGCGTGTTTCGCGGCGTCGCGGTCGGTGGAGGATCGATGATCAACGCGGCGATCGCCGCCGTCCCCACCGCGGATCAGGTCCGTGCCGCCTTCCCCGACATCACCGCCGACGAGTTCCTCGGCACCTATGTCGGGCGCGCCGCGGAGATGCTTCGCATCAACCGCCGCGACATGGATTGGTTCGAACAGACGCCCTACTTTCAATACGCCCGGGTGGGCCGTCAGTACGCGCAGGCCGCGGGTTACGACGTCGACTACAACGCCAGCGCGTATTCATTCGAGTACATGAAACAGGAAGAGGCGGGGCAGGTTCCGCGCTCCGCACTCGACTTCGAACAGCAGTACGGCAACAACTTCGGGCGGTTCGGCAGCGTCGACCAAACATACATCGCCGCGGCCCTGGCGACCGGCTACGTGAAACTACGCGCCCTGACCGAAGTCACCGGCATCCGCCGCGAACCCTCCGGTGAGTACGTGGTATCTCTCCGCGAGATCGACCGGTGGGGGACCGAGGTCGCCCGCGACGAACTAGGTTGCGATCGACTGTTTTTGAGCGCCGGTGTGCTCGGTACGTCGCACATTCTGCTGCGGGCGCGGGACACCGGAGCGCTTCCGGATCTCAGCGACGAGATCGGCCGTGGCTACGGCAACAATGGGGACGTCATGGTGTCGCACATGACCAGCGATCCGACGGGCACCGAGCAGTCGCTGATGGGAATGATCAACATCGACGGCCGCAACGACCCGGACAACCCGGTGTATGCCAGCGTGTTCTCGATCCCGCTTCCGGTCGAGACTCACGCGCTCGGCTACTACGCGATGGTCAAGACCGACGACCGTGCGGACATCATGTACGACAACGCCACCGATTCGATCACCATCGACTGGCTGGAAGGGCACACCGAGCATCAGGTGGCCAGGGCCCGGACCGCGTTCGACCGGATCGTCGCTGCCAACGGCGTCGAGTACCGCGATGACATCTTCGACGGGAAGGTCTTCGCACCCCACACGGTGCATCCGCTCGGCGGGGTGGTGCGGGGTCGGGCCACCGACGCCTTCGGGCGCGTCAGGGGCTACGACAACCTCTATGTGAACGATGCGTCGCTGATCCCGGGCTACATCGGTTGCAATCCGTTCATGTCGATCACCGCGCTCGCCGAGCGCAACATCGAGGGAATCCTTCGCGGCCGTCGTTACGCCGACGATGCCGGACGCCTTCCGTGACCGTTCAGGCGCATTTGCTGTTACGTCACTGTGACAGTTGACGGCGGCTGACCTGTCGGTGGTCGGTGGTAGATCTAGGGCGCAGGCGCGACACACCCAAGATGTGATGTGCGACACGCCGGAGAAGATCGCCGCCGAGTGCTTACGACCAGGGAATTTCAAAAATGTTATTCAGAACATCTGGTATCTCTTCGGATTGTCGGACACTAGGTGTAGTGTTTCGAACACCGACAGACCCCCACAGTTTCCAAATCTCCACGGGTCGGCCGGAGGCCAGAAATCCGCCGGTGTCGGCTCTCAGACCCCACGGACCGCGGCCTCTGACCGCAGGAATTTTGAGGGCCTCCGGGCCGCTGGAATTCAGTGGGATGTAGTACCCGAAGTAGTAGCCAGTCCCAGCACAGTGTCTGTTGTAGAGGAGCCGTACCGAATGTCGCACTCATCGATCACCGTGTACACCAAGCCCGCATGCGTGCAGTGCAACGCCACGTACAAGGCGCTGGACAAGCAAGGCATCGCCTACGAGACGGTCGACATCAGCCTCGACAGCGAGGCGCGTGACTACGTCATGGCGCTCGGCTACCTGCAGGCCCCGGTCGTGGTTGCCGGCAACGATCACTGGTCGGGCTTCCGTCCCGATCGCATCAAGGCGCTCGGCAATGGAGCAATATTGTCATCTGATGCAACATTGGTGAGCTAGCAATGTTGTCTGTTGTAGCAGCTCAGGGGTCGGGGGGTGAGACCTCGACACGAATCGCCGATGGTCAACACGCCCTGGAATCCGCATGCATCAATGATGCATCTGCTACAACAGGCGTCGTGACTAGTGATTCCCAGGGTGCGGTCCGACGGGTATTGGCGCCCAACGTTGTTCATCTCGATCCAGAGCAAGCTCTTGTTGAGGCAATGCTGAAGGGCTGGGAAAGCCAGCAGCGAGCACGGTTCTTGCGGGACGCCACGATCGCGCCGCGGCTGCGGTTGGTGCGGCGATTCGTGGAGTTCTCTGGGCTTTACCCATGGCAGTGGACCCCGGCCGAGGGCGAGGCCTGGATCAGTGCGTTGCGGTCGGGTCCGTCTCCGTTGCGACTGTCGACAGCACGGAACTACGAGATCGACATCAGGATGTTTTGCGAGTATCTGCTCGACCATCGGTACGGCTGGGTCGCCGAGTGCACGCAGCAGTTCGGTCAGGGACCGCAGCAGGTATTCCACGAGGACAACTCGATCATTCATGTCGGGGAGTACGAAGGCGACCCCACCCGACGTCCGTTGACCTATGACGAGGTGCAGGCGCTCTTTGACGCCGCCGATGCCCGTGTCGGATTGATTCGTTCACGCGGCCGCAAAGGTGCCAGTACCGCGCTGCGGGACGCGGCGATGCTGAAGTTCTGCTACGCCTACGGGCTACGCCGCCGTGAGGTCGTGCACTCCGATGTAGTTGATCTGCGCCGCAATTCGAAGATGGACGAGTTCGGCCGATTCGGTGCGTTGTCAGTCCGTTACGGCAAGGCATCGCGGGGTGGAGCACCCAAGCGGCGCACCGTGCTCACCGTTCCGGAGATGAGCTGGATCGTCGACGTCCTCGACCACTACCTCGCCGATGTGCGCCCACTGTTTCCATCGGACAACAGCCAGGCACTTTGGCTGACCGAGCGCGGCACCCGAATCGGCGCGCGCATGCTCAATGTGGCGTTCGCGAGCGTACGTGACGACGCTGGCATTGATCCGACACTGGATCTTCACTCGCTGCGGCATTCCTACGTCACACATCTGGTGGAGTTCGACTACCCGGAACGATTCATCCAAGAACAGGTTGGGCATTCGTTCTCCTCCACGACAGCGATCTATGTCGGGGTGTCCAACGAGTACCGCAATCGGCTGATCAGCCAATCGATGCAGTCGCGTTATGGCCAGCACTTCGATCGGCGGCCGCGATGAAGCAGATGGACTACGCGTGGCATCTGCGCACGAAAATGGCTGAGAAAGGCATGTTTTCGACTACCGACCTGCAGCCGCACCTGGCCGACCGCGGCGTCACTCTCTCCCGCGAGCAGACGTACCGCTTGGTCGCTGGGCAGCCGCAACGGCTGAGCATGCACACCCTTATCGCGTTGTGCGACATCCTGGAGTGCACGCCAAACGATCTCATCGAACCGCAGATCACCGAGGCAGCGACGAGAAAAGTAGCAGGACAGTCGAATAACACAGTCACGGCGATGTCTTCGGCGCGTCGCACCAAGATTCGTCGGCCCGGGGAGCAGCAATGACTGCCGCCGTCGCCACATCCTTGACCGCGATCGCGGACAGTCTCGCCGCTGCCGGCATCGTGATAGCCCATAGCGAGCTCGAGACAATGCTTGCGCGTGCTGACGCCGCCAAGCCACGCGCGCGGCAATCGCTGGCGGCCTATCTCAATGAACAGTCCACGCCGTGGACAACGCCGAATCCACACTGCCCCTACGCGTTCGCGCGCTTGGCGTATCTGCTGTGGAAGTCGGGTTACCCGGTGCAGCCGGTCCCGTGTGCTCAGTGCGGGCGAATCACCCCCAAGCTCGATCGGGTCATTGACGGCCGTCGCTGCTGCGGATGGTGCGCATCTCGGCGCACCCAGCATGTCTGCGCGCGGTGCGGTCGACTCGGCTATCGAGTCACCACCGAAGCGGGTGGAATGTGCCGCGCCTGCTACCACAAGGACCCTGCTCGACAGGAAACGTGCAGTGGATGCGGCCGAAGCCAGGTTCCCTCGAAACGCACCGCCGATGGGTTGCCGCTTTGCGCTAACTGCGCTCGCCCCAAGTACTCGTGCGTCGACTGCGGCCGCGTCGATCATGCCAAGAAACTCACCAGCGCCGGACCGCTCTGCCAGCGCTGCTATGACGCCCCGGCACGCGCCTGCGGCAAGTGCGGCACCATCGGCCCTGTCGCGGTTCGGGCGCAACGCGGTGTGGTGGATCTGTGTTTCCGTTGCGCGCAAACGCCCCACGAGCGATGCGCTATCTGCACTCATCAGCGGCCGGTGCACACCCGCTGGCCAGTGGGAGCAGTATGCCTGCCCTGCTACCGACGCACCATCGCCCACCCGCAGACCTGCGCTAGCTGTGGTGACACCAAGGTGCTCATCGCCCTGAACGCGACAGGAGTCCGCATCTGCGGACCGTGCTCGGGTGCCGCGATCGACTACGCGTGCCGCAGTTGCGGTCACAGCGGCGCTCAGCATTTCGCCGGCATGTGCTTACGTTGCTCGGTCGCCCAAGCCGCCCGACTGTTGATCACCGTCGACGGAACGGTGCGGCCCGAACTTGAACAGCTGCCCGACGTGCTGGCCGATCGGGGCCAACCGGCCTCAACGCTGCGCTGGCTGAGCAAGCCAGCCGCAGAAGACGTGCTGCACACGCTGGCCTCGGATCCAGAGCCGTTGACACACGCCAGCCTGGATCAATGCCCGCCGACCAACACCCGCCACTGGGTGCGCGCCATGCTCGTCGAGGCGAACTTTTTGCCGCGACGTGATGAGCCCATCGAGCGCTTCGAGACGTGGATCAATGAGCTCACCGCCGAGTTGCCTGCCCACCAGGCCAGTCTGATCGGGCCGTATGCGCGGTGGGCGGTGCTTCGAGCGGCACGTCGGCGAGCTCGCCGCCGCGGCTACACCGCTGGGGCCGCCGAATCCGGTCGCGAACGGATCCGCACTGCAGTGCGACTACTAAATCACCTCGATCAGCAAGGCATTCAGATCGGCGATCTGACGCAGCCCATGATCGACGCATGGACCGCCGGCAACGCCGAGCGAAGCTCCAACGTCACCGGATTCATTCACTGGCTTGCCCAACGAGGCATCACGGCAAGCGATCTGAGCGTCGTGCGTCAGCGGCGAGCCATGCCGAGCGAGATTGCCTGCGAAGACGCTCACCACGCGCGGATCGATAGGCTTCTCCACGGCGACGGCGCAGAGGACCTGTCAACTCGCGTCGCTGGGCTTCTTGTGCTGCTCTACGGCGCACGCCTGACTCAAGTCCAACGGCTCACGACCGGCGACATCACCACCAGCGCTGGTAATACGCAGATCAAGCTGGCTTCCCATCCGCTGCAGCTACCAGACGCCGTGGGCGCACTCGTCAACGAGCTCGCCGCTGCCGCTCGCAATAACTGGCGGGCTCGCACACACACCGGGGAGCACTACCTGTTCCCCGGCGGTCAACCCGGCATGCCGATCCACGCCGCGACACTGAGCAGAAAACTCACCGCCGCCGACATTCCGGACCGCATCAGCCGCAACCGTGCACTTCTGGCCCTGGCCAACGACGTTCCCGCTGCGGTCATCGCGGCCCAACTTGGCCTCCACGCCACAACCACATCCGGCTGGGCCAAATTCGCCCAACGCGACTGGAGCGCTTACACCGCGGTCCGCCTCGACGGCCTCTCAGAACCGACAGAGGAAACCGCATGAAATCAGCCGTCCCTTAAGGACCAACCCCATGACCGCCAACACCAACCGAGAGGAATCAAGAGATGAATATCGCCACATCGAATATCGACACTCCGCCAGTCGCGGTCGCCGTCACGGCCTAGGAGTAACCAGACAGCAGAGAGGAGAAAACGAATGAGCAACCTCGTTTACTTCTCGAGCGTCTCGGAGAACACCCACCGCTTCGTCCAGAAGCTGGGTTTGCCCGCTACCCGGATCCCGTTGCACGGCCGTATCGAGGTCGACGAGCCTTACGTGCTCGTTCTGCCCACTTACGGTGGCGGCAAGGCAACACCCGATATCAACAGTGGGGGCTACGTCCCCAAGCAGGTCATCGCCTTTTTGAACAACGAGCACAACCGGTTGTTGATCCGCGGGGTCATCGCCGCGGGCAACAACAACTTCGGTGAAGAATTCGCCTACGCCGGCAACGTGGTGTCCGCCAAGTGCCGCGTGCCTTACCTCTACCGCTTCGAATTGATGGGAACCCCCGACGACGTTGAAGCCGTCCGCGTGGGTCTTGCTGACTTCTGGAAGGAACAGACGTGCCACCAACCGTCACAGCTGCAGAGCCTGTAACCGTCACCCCGGCCGCCCTTGGCGGCGCCGGCGAGACGGATTACCACGCGCTCAACGCGATGCTGAATCTGTACGACGCAGACGGCAAGATCCAGTTCGAGAAGGACCGCGAGGCAGCGCACCAGTATTTCCTGGAGCACGTCAACCAGAACACCGTGTTCTTCCACGATCAGGACGAGAAGCTCGACTACCTGATCAAGGAGAACTACTACGAGCGTGAGGTGCTCGACCAGTACTCGCGCAACTTCGTCAAGTCACTGATCAGTCGCGCCTATGCGAAGAAGTTCCGGTTCCCGACGTTCCTCGGCGCATTCAAGTACTACACCAGCTACACGCTGAAAACCTTTGACGGCAAGCGCTATCTGGAGCGCTTCGAGGACCGTGTCGTCATGGTGGCGCTGACGCTCGCCTCGGGTGACACCATCCTTGCCGAGAAACTCGTCGACGAGATCATCGACGGCCGATTCCAGCCGGCCACGCCGACATTCCTGAACTCCGGCAAGAAGCAACGCGGCGAGCCGGTGAGCTGCTTCCTGCTGCGCATCGAGGACAACATGGAGTCCATCGGGCGGTCCATCAACTCTGCGTTGCAGCTGTCGAAGCGCGGTGGCGGTGTCGCGTTGCTGCTGACCAACATTCGTGAGCACGGCGCACCCATCAAGAACATCGAGAACCAGAGCTCGGGTGTCATCCCCATCATGAAGCTGCTGGAGGACTCGTTCTCCTACGCCAACCAGCTGGGTGCGCGTCAGGGCGCGGGCGCGGTGTACCTGCATGCGCACCATCCCGACATCTACCGTTTCCTCGACACCAAGCGTGAGAATGCCGACGAGAAGATCCGCATCAAGACGCTTTCGTTGGGTGTGGTGATCCCGGACATCACGTTCGAGCTCGCGAAGAAGAACGAGGACATGTACCTGTTCTCGCCGTACGACGTCGAGCGCGTGTACGGGCTGCCGTTCGCCGACATCTCGGTCACCGAGAAGTACTACGAGATGGTCGACGACGCACGGATCCGCAAGACGAAGATCAAGGCGCGTGAGTTCTTCCAGACGCTGGCCGAGCTGCAGTTCGAGTCGGGCTACCCGTACATCATGTACGAGGACACGGTGAACCGAGCCAACCCGATCGACGGCAAGATCACCCACAGCAACCTGTGCTCGGAGATCCTGCAGGTGTCGACGCCGTCGGTGTTCAACGACGATCTGTCCTACGCCCAAGTGGGCAAGGACATTTCGTGCAACCTCGGCTCGATGAACATCGCCAAGACCATGGACTCGCCGGACTTCGCGCAGAGCATCGAGGTGGCCATCCGGGCGTTGACCGCGGTCTCCGACCAGACACACATCTGGTCGGTGCCGTCGATCGAGCAGGGCAACAACGACTCTCACGCGATCGGCCTGGGGCAGATGAACCTCCACGGGTACCTGGCGCGGGAGCGGATTCACTACGGCTCCGAAGAGGGTGTGGACTTCACCAACATCTACTTCTACACGGTGCTGTACCACGCGCTGCGGGCGTCAAACCGCATCGCGATCGAACGCGGCTCGCACTTCAAGGGTTTCGAGAAGTCGAAGTACGCGTCGGGTGAGTTCTTCGACAAGTACACCGAGCAGGTGTGGGAGCCGAAGACCGATCGGGTGAAGCAGCTGTTCGAGAAGGCCGGCATTCGAATCCCGACGCAGGAGGACTGGACGCGGCTCAAGGAGTCGGTGCAGAAGGACGGCATCTACAACCAGAACCTGCAGGCCGTTCCCCCGACAGGTTCGATCAGCTACATCAACAACTCGACCAGCTCGATCCACCCGGTGGCGAGCAAGATCGAGATTCGCAAGGAAGGCAAGATCGGCCGCGTCTACTACCCGGCGCCGTACCTGACGAACGACAACCTCGAGTACTACCAGGACGCGTACGAGATCGGCTACGAGAAGATCATCGACACGTATGCCGCGGCGACGCAGCATGTCGACCAGGGGCTGAGCCTGACGCTGTTCTTCAAGGACACCGCGACCACCCGCGACGTCAACAAGGCGCAGATCTACGCCTGGCGCAAGGGAATCAAGACGCTGTACTACATCCGGCTGCGTCAGATGGCGCTGGAGGGCACCGAGGTCGAGGGCTGCGTCAGCTGCATGCTGTAGCTCGGGTTGATGCAATTGCTCAAGCCATCGACTGGGGCCTAGCACAGGCATAGGCTCGATTTATGGCTGATCAAAAGCAGAGCTATGACCCCAAGAAGGGCGGCAAGTTCGAGCCGACCACCAAGGCTCAGCCTGCCCCCGGCCCAAAAGTGGGCGACCACGACAAAAACAAGAAGAAGTAGCTCACTTCCTTCTGCTCGCCGAGTGTCCAGTCATGGGACGCCCGGAGCCCGAAGTCGTCGTACAGGTGGCCACTCGACGGCCGAGCCATCGAGGCAGGCCGGGGCAGCTCACTTCTCGCGGAGCTGCGCTGCTCGTTGCTCTTTCAGGCGTCGCTGCTCGGTCAACACCGCTTGGTAGTTTTCGCGCTCGGCGATCAGCCACGGCGGATTCTCTTCGATCAGCGCATTGATCTGTTCAGTGGTCAGCGCATCCACAACGCCGCCCCGTGCAAGACCGGCGATCGACACGCTGAGCTTGGCCGCGACGAGGTTCTTCGGGTGCGGCCCGTTCTTGCGAAGATCCTGAAGCCACTGCGGCGGATCCGCCTGCAGGGCGGCGAGCTCGGCGCGGGTGATCGGGTTGTCCTGGAACGTCGCGGGCGTTGCGGGCAGGTACACGTCCAGCTTCTTCGCCGCCGTCGCGGGCTTCATGGACTGCGCGTTCGGCCTGCTCATGGCCTGAGTTTATCGATGAGGCCCAACGGTAGCCTGATGCCGTGGCTTCGCCCTCGCTGCCCTCGCTCACCCTCGGATACGTTCCCGGTGGGACGCCCGCGAAGTGGGCTCGGATCTGGGCGCAGCGGCACCCCGACGTACCGCTGCGGCTGCGAACGGTCGCCGCGGCGAACGCCGCCGCCGAAGTGCGGGACGGCACCATCGACGTCGTAGTGCTGCGGCTGCCGGCAGACACCGCGGGTCTAGCGGTCATCCCGCTGTACGAAGAGACCACGGTCGCCGTGGTGCCAGCCGATCACATCCTCAGTGCCGCCGACGAGCTCGCCGCCGCGGACCTCGAGGGCGAGCCGGTACTGATGCCACTCGACCACGTCGTCGAATGGGTGGACATTCCTGGTGTCCCGGTCGAGCATCGGCCTGAAACGACCGAGGGTGCAATAGAACTCGTTGCCGCGGGGACGGGCGTGCTCATCGTGCCGCAGTCGCTGGCGCGGCTGTATCACCGAAAGGACCTCACGTATCGGCCGATCGCCGACGCGCCCACGTGCCCGGTGGCGCTGGCCGTCCCGGAAGGGCCGCAATCCGCGCTGATCGAGGACTTCATCGGGATCGTGCGAGGGCGCAAACCTGGGTCGTCGCGCGCGCAGGCAGAGTCGGCACCGAAACGCACGGCGCGGGAGAAGACGCTGGCGAAGCAGGCGGCCCGCGCCGCTGCGGGCAAGGTCGCGCGTCGGCCGGGCCAGGCAAAGCGCGGTCGACGCTAGGCGCCGAGTGCACGCTTCGTGTACGCGAACGTCGAGAACCGCCACAACAAGCGTGCGCTCGGCGACTACTTCTTGATGGTGTGCTGTGGCCCTTGGGCCTTCTTGTACAGCGCCTTGAGCATGCGGTCGCGGAATGCGGCGTTGTCGATGAGCTTCACCCCGGCATTGGCAAGCCGCGGTTGGCCCAGCAGCTTGTGGAAGTAACGCCCACGCCGGTACTCGCGACCCCACGCGGCTTCCATGCGCTGCGCGTAGTTGGTGAAATCGTCGGGGCCGCCGTTCTGCAATGCCGCGATCGCGCATTCGCCTGCGGCGAGACCGGATTCGAGCGCCTTGGAGATTCCCGCGCCGGACGCCGGTTTGCCCGCACCCAGCGAGTCGCCGGTGAACAGCACACCCGGGCGCCACGGCGGCCACGCGGTGAAGCCCATCGGCAGTCGCCACGCCCGCACACTCTTGTTCTTCTTCAGCTCCTCGATCGGCGGCAGGTCCCAATCGGCGGGCAGCGTGCGCAGGAACTCACCGAGGAACTGGGTGGCGTTGATCGACTGCCAGTTCTTGTAGCTGTTGACGTAACCGAGGCCGATGTTGAACACGCCGTTGCCCATCGGGAACACCCAGCCGTAGCCGGGTAGCTGGTCGCCCTGGAACGCCAGCTTCAAATAGATGTCGAGGCTGTCGGAGTCGGGCCGATTGGCGTGCATCTCCGACCGGATCGCGATGGCCTGGTAGCCGTTGTACTCCGAGTCGATCTTGAGGGCGCGCTTGATGGGGGAGTAGGCGCCATCGGCCGCAATGACTGCGTCGCCGTACACCTTCTCGCCGCTCTTGAGGATCACACCCACCACGCGGCCGCTGGGATCGAGTTCAGGGCCGGCCACCTCGGCGCCCTGGCGGACCTCGGCGCCGGCGGACTCGGCGTGCTTGAGCAGGGTGGTGTCGAGGTGTTCACGGCTGACGGTGTGCCCGTGGTCGGGCATGCCGGGACGCTTGGGGAATGACAGCTCCCACTCGCTCGGGCTGAACACCGTCACGCGGTTGACCCGGTGGTAGGTGGCAACCTCGTCGGCCAGACCCATCTTTTGCAGGTAGCTCACGGCGCGGGCGGTGAGCCCGTCACCGCAGGGCTTGGCGCGCGGGAATTCGGCCTTGTCCAGGACCACCACCTTGGCGCCGGTCTGCGCGGCCTGCCATGCGGCTGCTGAGCCGGAAGGCCCACCACCTGCGATGACCAGGTCGTATCGCTGCGTCATGAATCTCGTCTCGTCGATCGGCTATCGCAGAGATAGTACCCAAGCTGACGCCATGCATCTCATTGACAGATATGACCTAATACATCGGTAATTATCGTGGCGGCGGGATGGTCTGAGCAGGTCAGCGCTGTCCGGGCGGTACAGTGACTGGGTGCGACGAGGCTCCAGATCACATTCCAGCGCTGAGCCGGGTGTCAAAGTGGACGCCCGTAGCGAGCGTTGGCGCGAGCACCGGAAGAAGGTGCGGGCGGAAATAGTCGACGCCGCGTTCCGCGCGATCGACCGCCTCGGACCGAACGTCAGCGTGCGCGAAATCGCCGAAGAGGCGGGCACCGCAAAGCCCAAGATCTACCGCCACTTCGCGGACAAAGCCGACATGTTCTCCGAGATCGGTCAGCGGATGCGCGACATGTTGTGGGCGGCGATCATCCCGTCGGTCAACGTGCAGACCGACTCAGCCCGCCAGATCGTTGGTCGTGGCGTCGAGCACTATGTAGAACTGGTCGATCAGCATCCGAACGTGGTGCGGTTCCTGCTGCAGGGACGGTTCGCCGACCAGTCGGCTACGGCGATGACGACCGTCAACAAGGGCAGCGAAATCACCCTCGCCATCGCCGGCATGATCAGCACCCAGCTCGAGGACCTTGCGCCCGAACCGGAGGCGTTCGAGCTGGCGGCGTTCGCGATCTTCGGTACCGCAGCGTCGGCGACCGACTGGTGGCTTGGCGTAGACGACGACAAGCCGCGGCGGATGCCGACCGACAAGTTCATCGCGCACATGACCACGATCATGGTTGGCGCCATCAACGGCACTGCCGAGCTACTCGGCATCGAGATCGACGCCGACCAGCCGATTCGCACCGCCGTCCGTCGACAGCAACCCGTCGCCTGATTTGAGGCAGACGCCTCATGTCGTGAGGCCATGTCGCCGAACATCATTGGCGCATGACGAAACAACTGACACCCCGAGATGCCGTGGCGGCCGTGCTGGCCGACCCGGTCTTGCCCCCTGGAGACGACGAGCGCTTCGTCGGATTCGGGATCATGGGCCTGCCCTTCGCCAATGGGCACTATCTGGCCATGCGACAGATCCCGGCGACGACGTTCGCACCGCCGTATGTGTCGGTATGGCACCGTGATCCGTCCTGCAAATGGACGTTCTACGCCACCACACCCGGACAGCAAAGCTGCGCGCGGTATTTCAGCTCGGCAACGCCAAATGACGCCGTGCAGTGCGATATCGACGTCACCTGGACGGGCCCGCAATCGGTGCAGGTCGACGTTCCCGACGTCCTGCGCTGGACTCTCGCCCTGCACTCCACCCGGGCCACTCGATTGATGGGCAAGATCAGCGGCCGGGTGTCGCATGCGGCGTGGACCAACCCGGTGTTGCTCCACCGGCTCGGCCGGGTGGCGAGGCGAACCCTTGACGTCGGCGATGTGCGGCTGACCGGCCGCGCGCCCAACGGCCAGTGTTACTCGATGGCACCGAAACAGGTCTGGCTCGTCGCCGACTCGCACGCAGTGTTGATGGGCCGCGACCTGGGGCCCAGCGGCCCCCTGCTCCGCCAGGCCCGCCTCGGCGACTTCCGGATGCCGCAGCGCGGCATCGGCATGGTCGGATCGGGACACTTCGAGACTTTTGATCCGCACCGGCACCGCAGCGCCGAACGGGAGGCGGCCTACGCCTGACGCTGTGCAACTTCCCGCCTTCGTCGTGCGTTGACACCCTGGGCCGCAATGCGGACACTAGCTAAAGTATCCGGTACCGGCGTTCCCAGGAATGGGCCCACGACGATGGGCCCACGCGTCAGCCGGGGATCAGGGGAAGTTTCAACATGACGATGGCCCAGGACACATCCGAGGCGACGGTAGCCAAACCGGTGCACACCCGCGCTCTCATCATCGGCTCGGGGTTCTCCGGCCTGGGGATGGCTATTGCGCTGCAGCAGCAGAACGTGGACTTCGTGATCCTGGAGAAGGCCGACGACATCGGCGGCACGTGGCGTGACAACACCTATCCCGGCTGCGCATGTGACATCCCGTCGCACATGTACTCGTTCTCGTTCGAGCCCAAGCCCGACTGGTCGCACATGTGGTCGTTTCAGCCGGAAATCCAGGACTACCTGCAGGGTGTGACGAACAAGTACGGGTTGCGGCGCTACATCCAGTTCAACTCGCACGTCAATCGAGCGCACTGGGACGACGAGGAAATGCGTTGGCACGCCTTCACGAAGGACGGCCGCGAGTTCGTCGCGCAGTTCCTCATCTCCGGCGCCGGGGGACTGCACATCCCGCTGATCCCGGAGTTCGAGGGACTCGACGAGTTCGAGGGTGTGGTCTTCCATTCGGCGGAGTGGGATCACAGCGTCGACCTGACCAACAAGCGCGTCGCGGTGATCGGCACCGGGGCGAGCGCCATTCAGATCGTGCCGGAGATCGTGAAAGACGTTGCGGAACTTCAGCTTTATCAACGTACCCCGGCGTGGGTGATGCCGCGGCCCAATAATCCGATCCCCCCGTGGGTGCGAACCATGTTCACGTACGTCCCGGGCACGCGTGCGGCGATGCGCGCGGGCATCTACTGGATCCATGAGGGCGTCGGCTTCGCGATGACCAAGCAGCCGCGGCTGCTCAAGCTCGGTGAGCTGATGGGCAAGGCCAACATTCGTCGCTCGATCAAGGACCCCGCGCTGCGCAAGAAGCTGACCCCGAACTACCGGGCCGGCTGCAAGCGCATCCTGAACTCCGACACCTACTACCAAGGCATTGCGAACCCGAAGACGGAAGTCATCACCGATGGCATCGCACGGTTCACGAAGACCGGCATCGTCGCCGGCGACGGGACCGAACGTGAGGTCGATATCGTGGTGAGCGCCACCGGTTTTCACGTCACCGACTCCTACACCTATGTCGACATCAAGGGCCCCCGCGGCGAGGACCTCGTCGACCGGTGGAATCGCGAGGGCATCGCCGCGCTGCGCGGCATCACGATCGCCGACATGCCGAACCTGTTCTTCCTGCTCGGACCGAACACGGCGCTCGGGCACAACTCGGTGGTGTTCATGATCGAGTCGCAGATCCGCTACGCCGCGCACGCGATTGCCGCCCTCGACAAGAAGGGCGCCCAGGCGCTGGCACCGACCCGGGCCGCTCAAGACGCCTACAACGACGAGTTGCAGCACGATCTGGCGGGCACGGTCTGGAACACCGGCGGGTGCCGCAGCTGGTACATGGACGAGCACGGCGTGAACCGCACGCTGTGGAGTGGGATGACGTGGCAGTACTGGCTGGCCACCCGTCGTTTCGACGCGTCGGAGTACGAATTCCTGGACGCGAACAGCCGCGTGGCTGTGTAGCTGCGCGACACGCCAAAACAAGATGTTGTGTTGCGGTCGAAAGTCGGACCCCAGTTGTAGTGTTGAGGGTGCTATAGCAGCTCTATAGCCAAGTCCTAGAAGACCAGGTGAAACGGGGTTCTTGTGAGCGATGGCGTGAAACTGATTGACCGTGTCTCGGCCATCAACTGGAACCGCGTGCAAGACGAGAAAGACGCCGAGGTCTGGGACCGGCTGACCGGAAACTTCTGGTTGCCGGAGAAGGTGCCGGTGTCCAACGATATCCCCTCTTGGGGGACGCTGAACGACCACGAAAAGCAGCTCACGATGCGCGTATTCACCGGGCTGACGTTGCTGGACACCATCCAGGGCACGGTCGGCGCCGTAAGCCTGATCCCCGATGCGCTGACCCCGCACGAGGAAGCGGTCTACACCAATATCGCGTTCATGGAGTCGGTCCACGCGCGCAGCTACTCCAACATCTTCTCGACGTTGTGCTCGACCTCCGAGATCGACGACGCGTTCCGCTGGTCGGAGGAGAACCCCAACCTGCAGCGCAAGGCCGAGATCGTCATGCAGTACTACAAGGGCGACGAGCCGCTGAAGCGCAAGGTGGCCTCCACACTGCTGGAGAGCTTCCTGTTCTATTCGGGCTTCTACCTGCCCATGTACTGGTCCAGCCGGGCCAAGCTGACCAACACCGCCGACATGATCCGGCTGATCATTCGCGACGAGGCCGTGCACGGCTACTACATCGGCTACAAGTACCAGCGCGGTCTTGCCAATACCGACGCGGCCACCCAGGCCGAACTCAAGGACTACACGTACGAGCTGCTCTTCGAGCTCTACGACAACGAGGTCGAGTACACCCAAGATCTCTACGACGAGGTCGGGCTGACCGAAGACGTCAAGAAGTTCCTGCGGTACAACGCGAATAAGGCGCTGATGAACCTCGGCTACGAAGCGCTGTTCCCGCGCGATGAAACCGACGTCAACCCGGCGATTCTGTCCGCGCTGTCACCGAACGCCGACGAGAACCACGACTTCTTCTCCGGGTCGGGCTCCAGCTACGTCATCGGCAAGGCCGTCAACACCGAAGACGAGGACTGGGACTTCTAAAGCCGCTGGCACAGCAACGCTCTACACGTGGCCGTGCCCACCCCGTGCCCACATTTTGCCCACACTTTCGCGTGATTGGCGGCATCCAACGCGGTAGCCACGGCCTCCAGATCGTCGCCGAATAGGTCGGCGTACACGTCCAAGGTCATTGCCGCGGAGGCGTGCCCGAGCATCTTCTGGACCGCCTTGACGTTGGCACCTGCTGACACCGCGAGGCTCGCAGCAGTATGTCTTAGGTCGTGCGGTGTGGCTCGTGGGACCTCCGACGCAGTGACCGCCTTGGCGAACCATCCGGACGTCGGATGCGGGCGGTGCATACGGCTCTCGCCGGTATCGGCGGCCACCGACACAGCTCTCAGTAGGTCAATTGCCAAGCCCCGCAGCCGGAAGTCATGAACACGATGCGGTGGTCGTCGTCAATGAGACCCGTGAATGTCGAGACATCGCCATCTGCCTGGATGTTCACCTGAGGCAACGTCCCGCTGTCGAGGATGATCCCCGGTCGGTACGGAGCTACGGAGCGGATAGACCACTGGCAGTCGGGGCCGCCTTCAGCGACGTACGGCCCCCAGTCTTTGCCGTCCATGCCGCCCATCTCGTATGTGCCGTTGTGTGGCATTTCGTCATGGCCTTCTTCCGCCGGTGCAGCCGCTGTTGACGGCGCTGTCGGCCCGCTCGAGGCTGACTTGTCGTCGGGACTGACTGCGATCGCTATGCACGCGCCGAAGAGAAGGAACCCACCCAAGATCACCACACCGCAGCCGACGCCGCGTTGTATTACCCCCATGCAGGCGGGGTGCCACGCAACGCAGGTCCGCTAAACATTGTTCGTCCATGCCCCCGCGGCACGTGCGGCCAACGCGCGCACTATTGCCTCTCGATGCACCAGCGTGCGGAAGAGCCAGCGGCTTGCTGCTCACGGGCCATGGTGACGGTATCGGCGGGCACCGACAATCCGGGAGTGCCGCCACGCTTTCCAGCAGGTCGGCCGTACCGTATTAGCCGTGAGCAAGACACATTCTGGAAATGCTCTCGGGTTAGGCCTCGTCGTCGTGGGTGCCGCCGCGCTAGCGATCTCCGTATTTCTGCCGCTAACCGAACGTACGGGCGTGTTCTCGATGGTGCAGAACAACTCCCTAATCCAGCACGGCGGTTGGATCCTTCTCCTCTTCGCTATCGGGATAGCGGCAAGCGGAGTCGGTGCGAGTCAAGGACGCTCGTATCAGTGGATATGGTGCTTAGCCGGTTGCATCATCGCCGGGGCAATCCTGATGTACACCGGCAGCGACGAAAACACACGAACCCTGTATCCAATCGGTCCAGACGGTGCCGCCGACATCACCCAACCCGGCATCGTCGCGCCCCTAGGAATCGCTATATATGTCGCCGGTGCGGGAGTGGTGGCAGCCGCTGCCGGTGCGCTCACACTCGCAGGGTTTGGGTCGGACCTAGGCGGCGACGATGAAGAGTTGGTGCGTCGTTGGGCCGAAGAGGACTCGCCCGCGAAAAAGAAATGTCCCGACTGCGCGGAGAGGGTGCTCTATGACGCCCGCGTCTGCAAACATTGCGGATACCGCTTCGGCGACGCCACCCCCAAACTAGAACCCAAGCCGCCACCGCCGGATCCACAAGCCGCCGAACGCGCAGTCCGCTGCCACAACTGCAGCCATGAGCAGCAAGAAGCCTTCAACGTCACTCTCACCTCCTGCGATAACTGTGGGGCGACGATGAAACTACCTCGTGGCAAACGAGAAGCGGCGCCAGCGACGACTGTGCAAAAGCGATTTGTGCGGTGCTCCATATGCGACGCGGAGCAAGAGATTCGCGCGACGGCGCAGCGTTTTACGTGTGGGAAATGCGGAGAAACAATGACTGCGCCACCGGCATGACTAGCGGAGGGCAGTACAAAGGTTCGTGAGCATCCAAGTTGCCTGAGGGGTCCTGACAATGGCTTTCTTCAAAGAGAAGACGGAAGAGGAGCGCGCGGCCGACGCGGCTCGCAAGGCAGCAGCGGCCGCCAAAAGGGCCGAGCAAGCTTTCTGGGCGTCGCCACAAGGCCTAGCCACCACCGCATTCAAGCGCGGTGACGAGTTTTTCCAGGTTGAAATTCCGCACTCCTCAGTCACTGGCTTCACGAACGCCGCATTCAACTCCGCTACTGCCGGAAAAATCCGGCGGCAACTTACGCGCACGGATCTGCTCGGACAGATCGAGGAGGCCGGGTGGCGACTGGAACATGCTGACTGGGTCTACATCCAGACTGGACAGAACAGTCGAGACAAGTTCCTCGCATCTGGCCAACATGTCGTTGTGACGGGTGAAGTCGTAGGCATTTACCTCTTCCGACGCAATGAATCAGGGTCCCAAGCGTCGAAACCGCCGCCGAAGAAGGCTCTAACGACGCCGAGCCCTGCGAAAGCCTTGTCGGCTCCGAAAGCGGCGTCGCAGCCAGCGGTGCCCGCTGATGCGAAAGGAGCGAGCACATTTGTCGTCGGCGAGAAACTGAGAGTGAGGGCAGCAGGCGACGAGTACGACGGAAAGGTGGGCACCTTCCATGAGTATGTCGACGACCAAGGCGACGGACTTACCATCGGCGTGTTTTTCGCCGGTGAAACCCATATATGTGCGTTCTCGCCGAACGAAGTCCTACGGGAACCGTAGTCAGCTGGGAGTGCCCACGGCGTGCCCATATTTTGCCCACAGTTACAGATAACTGCCGTGAACTACTGTGATGTGTCTTGTCAGGTCGCGGCCCTCCAAACCTCCTGACGAGGTAGCTGTTTAGAATCACGACTTCTTCTCCGGGTCGGGTTCGTCGTACGTCATCGGCAAGGCCGTCAACACCGAAGACGAGGACTGGGACTTCTAAAGCCTGCCCGCGACGTAGGCCGCGGCTTGATCCACCAGCCCGGAACCGATGTATGACGGCTGTAGGTGTGAATCCCAGTTGAAACCGCGCCCGCAGATGGGGTCGCCGTCCGCGCACTGGTCGATCGTGCGGTCGGCATAGGCCGGGGCCGGACCGAGCCGCTTGCCGCCATTGCCGAACATCACGACCGCTGCGACGTGCTGCCTTTCACTCGACGACAGTCGGTTCGCCCTCGTCATGAGGTCGGCCGCCGTCGCACCGAGCGAGTAGCCGCCGAGCACCATGCGGGTATTGGGACAGGTTTTCGCCATCGATTGAACGCGCATGCGGATATCGGTGGCGCCGGCCGCGGCGTCTGTGTCGGCGACGTAGTTGACCCCGTACACCCCGACCGACAACGGCGTCTTGGAGCGCAGCGCATTCACGAAAACGTCGCCGACCGCGCCGACGCCGGGTGGTTCCTGGCGGCCGCGAGCGAAGACCACCTCGACATCGGGGCACTGCGCGGATGCCACCGGGATCAGCGGCGACGTCGCTGAGGTAAATGCTGCTGGGGTAATGACAAGGAGCGCGGCGAGCAATGAGGCGGCCGCCAGGTGAAAAACGCATGGACTAATCGCAAGAGGCCTGGACTTCATGAATGTTTTTCGGGCCGCAGGCGCCGTACGTTACGTCGTCCTCGGAACGAAACTGCGGCCAGGATCGCAAGGGCGACAAATCGCGATCTGTCTGGGGCCCTGCGAAGCCGGGACAGTTTCGGCAGGTATCTAGCCTCTCAGCGACTCCGTATCGATCACGAACCGGTAGCGCACATCGCTGGCCAGCACCCGCTGGTACGCCTCGTTGATGTAATCCGGTGTGATGACCTCGATTTCGGGCCGCACGTCATGCTCGGCGCAGAAGTTCAGCATCTCCTGCGTCTCGGCGATACCGCCGATCAGCGATCCGGCCAGGCTGCGCCGACCGAAGACCAACGACGGAGCGGTCACACTCATGGGACGTTCGGGCATTCCGAGCTCGACCAACGTGCCGTCGAGCCTCAGCAACTTCAGATACGCGTCCAGATCGAGGTTCGCCGAGACAGTGTTCAAGATGAGGTCGAACGAGCCGCCAAGCGTCTCGAACGTCGCAGGATCGGAGGTGGCGTAGTACTCGTCGGCCCCGAGACGCAGACCGTCCTCCATTTTCTTCAGCGACTGGCTCAGCACCGTCACCTTCGCGCCCATCGCATGCGCGAGCTTGACACCCACATGGCCCAGGCCGCCCAGGCCGATCACGGCCACGCTCTTGCCGGGGCCCGCATTCCAGTGGCGCAGCGGCGAATACAGCGTGATACCCGCGCACAGCAGGGGCGCGGCAGCGTCCAGCGGCAAGCTGTCGGGGATGTGGAGCACGTAGTTCTCGTCGACGACGATCGCGCCGCTGTATCCACCCTGCGTCGGCTCACCGTCACGGCCGATCGCGTTGTAGGTGCCGATCATGCCGGGGTTGGTGCAGTACTGCTCCTGGCCGGCCTGGCACTGGGCGCACTCCCGGCAGCTGTCGACGAAGCAGCCGACGCCGACCCGATCGCCCACCTTGAACTTGGTCACTTCCGGACCGACCTCGGTCACGACCCCGGCGATCTCATGGCCGGGTACCACCGGATAGTTCGGCTCGCCCCACTCGGCCTTCACGGTGTGGATGTCGGAGTGACAGATGCCGGCGAAATGGATGTCGAATGCCACGTCGTGCGGCCCGACATCGCGGCGCGTGATGGTGGTCTCGGTCAGCGGCTCGGTGGCCGACGTGGCGGCGTATGCGGAAACAATGGTCATGAAAACGGCCTTCCACCTTGGGGTAATCACAAGAGAAATTCGCCGCGACAGTGCGGCCTACCCTCAGGCAAACGACCGAATCGACCTCGATCTTCCCGCCGAAACTGTGAGTTAGTTCCTAAAGTCCTGGCGCGCGGAAGGCCCCGTTGAACGCCAGTTGCTCATACCGAGCCACCTCGGCGGCCGTGTAGGGATCGTGGTCGATGATGGATTGCGCCTCCTCGGCGCTGAGGTCGCCCGTGATCAGGATTGCCCCGGACTCGTCCTCCAGGCGCCCCGCCAGCACTATGCGGCCTGCGGCGACCTCGCCCTTCAGCCACTCCAGATGGGCTGGCCTGGTCTCGTTGACGACGTCGGGCGGTTGCAGATAGGTGGACTTCAAGATGTGGAACATCTGCGCCACGCTAATTGATCGGGGCGTTGATCCACGGAAGGTCCGCGAGGATTCCGCGGGCGGCGACAATGCCCTCGCCGGTCTGCCACACCTCGTTGTTGACCGCGAAGATCCGGTTGTCGCGATTGGCCGACAGCTTGCGCCACGCATCGCTCTCCATCACGCGGGGTGCACGGTCTTTGGCGGCGGGGGAGTCGAACGAGAGGTAGACGATGTCGCCGTCGGCCGCCGAGAAGTCGGGCGAGTTGTCCAGATCGGTGTCGGTGATGCCGATCTCGATGAACGGTTTGTCTTTGAACCGTTGTGCCGCAGGACGATCGACGCCGACGGCTCCCAGCACACTGCCCGGGAAGTTGTCCGTGCCATACACCCGCGCCGTCGTCTCGGTGAACTGGACGACCGACGCCTGGAAATGTGTGGCGTCGTTCTCGGCGCCGGTCTTGTCGGCAGCTCGCTCGAAGCCGTCGATCATCCCGTTCACCGCGTCGAGGCGACCGGTCGCTTCGCCGACCGTCCGCATGTTGTCCTGCCACGCGCCGCCGGGCGGACCGCTGAACACCGTGGGGGCGATCGCCGACAGCTCACCGAAATCGTCGGGCGTCAGGGCCTGCGAGCCGAGGATCAGGTCGGGGTTTGCGGCCTTGATCGCATCGATATCGGGCGCGCTGCGGGTGCCCGCCCCGGGCACGTCGTGGATGACTTGGCCCAGATACGACGGTTGGCTGCTGGAGCCGTCGGGAAACGCGGCGGCCACGATGCGCGTCTGCAGACCCAGCGCGCACAACGTGTCGAGCTGGTCGCCGGAGAGCACCACGATGCGCTGCGGATCCGCCCGCACCTCGGTTTCCCCCGCCGCATGGCGGACCCGGCGGTCCGGTGGTCCGGGGTCGACGGGGGTGGGCTCGGGTGCGCAAGATTCGTCTGGCCTGCGCTGATTGCCAAGTACACCCGCGCTGGCGATCTTCGTGGTGCTCGTGACGACGGACTGCTGGCCGGGGGTGGGGGCGGCGTCTCCGCCCAGCGATCCGCAACCGCTGGCAATGGTGATCGTGAACGCGGCCGCGATCGCCGCCGACCCCAACGATCGAGCAGCCACGAGGCCGGCGCGGGGTCCGCTGATCAGCACGCCGCCGACGGTAACATCCGAGCAGCTCGTGGCAGGTCAGCCCGTGTCGTGAGTCATTTACGACAGTTTGTAGGACCACCACGACTTCCGGGTACACCGGGAGCTAGGATTCATCAGTGAAGACCGCCGGGATTTCCCGACTGGATGTTTGGAGGATCTGTTGGTAGCCGAAGCGCCCCCAATAGGAGAACTCGAGGCTCGTCGTCCGTTCCCGGCTCGGATGGGCCCCAAGGGCAACCTGGTCTACAAGCTGATCACCACCACCGATCACAAGCTGATCGGCATCATGTACTGCGTCGCCTGCTTCATCTTCTTCTTCATCGGCGGGCTGATGGCGCTGTTCATGCGCACCGAGCTGGCGATGCCCGGGCTGCAGTTCCTGTCCAACGAGCAGTACAACCAGTTGTTCACCATGCACGGCACGGTGATGCTGCTGTTCTACGCCACCCCGATCGTGTTCGGGTTCGCGAACCTGGTGCTGCCGCTGCAGATCGGCGCACCCGACGTGGCGTTCCCGCGCCTGAACGCTTTCTCGTTCTGGCTGTTCCTGTTCGGCGCGCTGATCGCGATCGCCGGCTTCATCACCCCCGGCGGCGCCGCCGATTTCGGCTGGACCGCCTACTCGCCGCTGACCGACGCGATCCACTCGCCAGGCGCGGGCGGGGACCTGTGGATCATGGGCCTGGCCGTCGGCGGTCTCGGAACCATCCTCGGTGGCGTCAACATGATCACCACCGTGGTGTGCATGCGCGCGCCGGGCATGACCATGTTCCGGATGCCGATCTTCACCTGGAACATCCTGGTGACGTCGATCCTCGTGCTGATCGCGTTCCCGATCCTGACCGCCGCGCTGTTCGGTCTCGCCGCCGACCGCCATCTCGGCGCCCACGTCTACGACCCGGCCAATGGCGGAGTGTTGTTGTGGCAGCACCTGTTCTGGTTCTTCGGGCATCCCGAGGTGTACATCATCGCGCTACCGTTCTTCGGCATCGTGACCGAGATCTTCCCGGTCTTCAGCCGCAAACCGGTGTTCGGTTACACCACCCTGATCTACGCGACGTTGTCGATCGCGGCGCTGTCCGTCGCGGTGTGGGCGCACCACATGTACGCCACAGGTGCCGTACTTCTTCCATTCTTTAGCTTCATGACGTTCCTCATCGCGGTGCCGACCGGTATCAAGTTCTTCAACTGGATAGGCACGATGTGGAAGGGCCAGTTGACATTTGAAACACCGATGCTGTTCTCGGTGGGCTTCCTCGTCACGTTCCTCCTGGGTGGTCTGTCGGGCGTGCTGCTGGCCAGCCCGCCGCTGGACTTCCACGTCACCGACTCCTACTTCGTCGTCGCGCACTTCCACTACGTGCTGTTCGGCACGATCGTGTTCGCGACCTACGCGGGCATCTACTTCTGGTTCCCGAAGATGACGGGCCGACTGCTCGACGAGCGGTTGGGCAAGCTGCACTTCTGGTTGACCTTCATCGGTTTCCACGTGACGTTCCTGGTCCAGCACTGGGTGGGTGACGAGGGCATGCCGCGCCGGTACGCCGACTACCTGCCCTCGGACGGCTTCACCACGCTGAACATCGTCTCCACGATCGGTTCGTTCATCCTCGGCATCTCGACGATTCCGTTCGTGTGGAACGTGTTCAAGAGCTGGCGCTACGGCGAGCCGGTCACGGTCGATGATCCGTGGGGTTACGGAAACTCGCTGGAGTGGGCCACGAGCTGCCCGCCGCCGCGCCACAACTTCACCGAGCTTCCCCGGATCCGTTCGGAGCGGCCCGCTTTCGAGCTGCACTATCCCCACATGGTGGATCGGATGCGCGCCGAGGCGCACGTGGGTCGCGCACACGGGCCGGACGACGGCGACGTGACGCGGCTGGACCACGAAAACGTTCGCACCTGACGGTATTGCAGGGCTATCGAGGGTGAGCATGCCGAAGGTCTCGGTGTTGATCACCATCACCGGACCCGATCAACCAGGCGTGACGTCGGCGCTTTTCGAGGTCCTGTCGCGGCACAAGGTCGAGCTTCTCAACGTCGAACAGGTCGTCATTCGCTCTCGACTGACGCTGGGCGTGCTGGTGGCGGGTCCTGACGAGGTCGCCGGTGGCGCCGCGCTGCACGACGAGGTGCGCTTAGCGGTCCAGGGCTTCGGGTTGGATGTCACGATCGAGCGCAGCGATGGCCTACCCGTGCTGCGTGAACCATCCACCCACACCATCGTCGTGCTCGGTCGTCCCATCAGTGCCGAGGCCTTCGGCGTCGTCGCCCGTGAAGTCGCGGCGTTGGGCGTCAACATCGACTTCATCCGCGGCGTCTCCGACTACCCGGTCACCGGTCTGGAGTTGCGGGTGTCGGTGCCAGCGGGCGGCGCGTACGAGCAGTTGCAGGCCGCGATGGCGCGGGTCGCGGTCAACGAAGGTGTCGACATCGCGCTCGAGGATTACAGCCTTTCGCGACGGGCCAAGCGGCTCATCGTCTTTGATGTCGACTCGACGTTGATCCAGGGTGAGGTCATCGAGATGCTGGCCCACCGGGTCGGCGCGCACGCGGCGGTCGCCGAAATCACCGAGGCGGCCATGCGAGGCGAGTTGGACTTCACCGAGTCGTTGAACCGTCGAGTCGCCACGTTGGCCGGCCTACCCGCCAACGTGCTGGAGGAGGTCGGCGAGCAGATCGAGCTGACGCCGGGTGCGCGGACGACGCTGCGGACGTTGCGGCGCTTGGGCTTTCACTGCGGAATCGTGTCCGGTGGTTTCCGTCAGGTCATCGAACCGCTGGCGCACGAGCTCGAGATGGATTTCGTCGCGGCCAACGAGCTCGAGATCGTCGACGGGAAGCTGACCGGTCGGGTCGTGGGGCAGATCATCGACCGGCCAGGAAAAGCCAAGGCGCTGCGCGACTTCGCCCACCAGGCCGGGGTGCCGATGGAGCAGACGGTGGCCGTCGGTGACGGGGCCAATGACATCGACATGCTCACCGCCGCCGGCCTGGGGGTGGCGTTCAACGCGAAACCGGCGCTGCGCGAAGTCGCCGACGCGTCGATCAGCCACCCATACCTGGACACCGTGCTGTTCATCCTGGGCATCACCCGCGGGGAGATCGAGGCCGCCGACGCACGCGACGGCCTCATCCGACGCGTCGACATCCCCGACTGACTCACGGGGCCCCACGCGCGGAGATCTAGACGACGACGGTCGTCGGCTCCGGTGTTGCCGACCCCGTGATGCTGTGCCACGCACGGGCCAGCAGTTCGATGGCTTCGGCGAGCTGCTCCTCGGGCAGCGCGTACGGGATGCGCACGAATCGTTCCAGCGTCCCGTCGACCCCGAAGCGCGGCCCCGCGGGCAGGTCGAGGCCCAGCCGCGAGGCGGCCGCCGAAAGCGCGGTGCTCATCGGCGCGGGCAGACGCACCCACAGCGACATACCGCCGACGCCTGTGCCGGGTTCCCAGTCGGGCAGGTGACGACTCAGCAGCGACTGCAACAGGGCGCGACGGGTCCGCAGGATCTCGCGGCGCTCAGGCAGGATCTCGTCGCGGGAGCCGAGAAGCCTTGCCGCGGCGAACTGTTCGAGCACCGGAGTACCCATGTCGATCGACGGCCGCAACGCAGCGATCGTCGCGATGGTGGCGCGCTCGGCGCGGATCCAGCCGACGCGCAATCCTCCCCAGAACGACTTCGACATCGAGCCGACGGTCATGACCAGGTCGCGTCGCGTCGTCATGAATGCCGCCATGGGAGTCGGCATCGGCTCGTCCAGCCACATGTCGAGGATCGTCTCGTCGATGACCGTGCGGGTGCGTGTCTCGGCGATGATGCGGGCCAAGCGTTTCCGGTCCTCCACGGGCATGGTGAGCCCAGTGGGGTTCTGGTTGTCCGGGATGAAGTACGCCAGATTCGGGGCGAGCTGGTGGACCGCCGCCTGCACGGCGTCGAGCTCCCAGCCGGACTCGGTCATCGCAACCGGGACCGGTCGCGCCCCTGCGGTCGTGATGGCGGACAGTGCGCCGTGATAGGTGGGCTGCTCGACCAGCACGCGGTCGCCCGGCTGCACGTACGTCGTCAGGATCAACGAGATCGCGTGCAGCGCCCCCGTCGTCACCAGCACCTCTTCGGGATCGGTGGGAAGGCCACGCTCGCAATATCTTTCAGCGATCGCCTGACGCAGCGCGCTCACTCCGACGAGTTCATGTCCCGGTTCGTGCAGGTACGGCGTGACGTCGCGGGTGGCGTCGACGAACGCCTCCATGACGGCGGCGGCGGGGGCGGACAGCGCGGCCGCGGCAAGACTCAGCGCGGTCGGCATGCCTTCGTTCCTGACCGAGGGCGCGACCGGCAGTGCCGTCGTGCTCCTGGCCCCTCGCCGAGCGTTGAGATAGCCGTCCTCGCGAAGTTGCGTGAAGGCGGCGGTGACCGTCGTGCGCGAGACCCGCAGCACATCGGCGAGCGTGCGCTCGCTGGGCAGTCGTGCGCCGACCGGTACCCGACCGTCGATGATCAGCAACCGGATAGCGTCGGCCAGTCCCTGGTAGGCAGGTCCACTTTGACTGGACGTACGCCAATTCCCCAATTCGCGGGCCAAGAGGTCCACATCGAGCGCTCTGGCGGCCATTTCTACGGTCATTTGCAAGCCAGTATGCGCTAACTGGCTATTGATGAGCAAGCCAGTCGACCGGATTATCGAAGTGTGAGAACGAATTGGATATCAAAACTGGGCCGCGAACTGGCGAGGATGTTCAGCTGGCAGGCGCCGGCCGGATGCGTTGACTTCCTGGACCGCGATGCCGAGCGCATGGCGCGCGAAGTGGAGCTCATCCGCATGCGCTTCCCGCATCACTCGTGACGGGCTTGCTGACGCGAGGGTCGCTTCGCGGTACGGCGCTGCTGGTCGGCCTCGCCGGTTACGGCTTCTCCATGGCGATGATGGTGCGCTCCGGGCTCGGACTCGACCCCTGGGATGTGTTCCACCAAGGGTTGGCCCTGCACACGGGCATGACGATCGGCATCGCGTCGGCGGTGGTCGGCGTTGTCGTGCTGCTGGCGTGGATACCGCTGCGGAACCGGCCCGGCATCGGCACCATCGCCAACGTCATCGTCATAGCGATCACGGTCGACCTCGGTCTGCTGCTGATGCAGGCGCCGACGTCGATGCCGGCGCGTATCGCGATGATGGTCGGCGCTGTCGTGCTCAACGCGTTCAGCACGGTGCTCTATGTCGGGGCCGGGCTCGGTCCGGGTCCCCGCGATGGCCTGATGACTGGACTGGTCGTGCGAACTGGTCTGTCCGTGCGATTGGTTCGCACGTCGATCGAGGCGTCCGTGCTCGCGATCGGATGGCTGCTCGGCGGCACGGTCGGTGTCGGCACCGTGCTCTACGCGTTCGGCATCGGTCCGCTTGTCCAATTCTTCGTGCGCATCACGCCGAAGCCGATTCTTGCCGTGAGCGGGTGGGCCAACGTCGCACAGGCGAGCGAATTGGGCGCGCATACAGTCCGCAGCGGTGCGTCAGCGCGCCGAATTCGCCACACTACGATGGGCAGGTGCCAGTCGTCGAAGGAGATACAGCCGACCCCGACCTGCTGATCGACTTCGCCAAGGTGTCTCTGCGCCGCGGCGGCCAGGTTCTGGTGGGGCCCATCACGTGGTCGGTCGAACTCGACGAACGCTGGGTGGTCATCGGCCCCAACGGCGCGGGCAAGACGTCACTCCTACGAATCGCCGCCGCGATGGAGCATCCGTCCTCGGGTACCGCGCTGGTCCTCGGTGAGCGCCTCGGCAGGACCGACATGGCGGAGTTGCGGTCCCGCGTCGGGTTGAGCAGTTCCGCGCTTTCGCAGCGGGTGCCCGACGATGAGGTGGTCCGAGACCTGGTCGTGTCGGCCGGTTACTCGGTGATGGGCCGGTGGCGGGAGCGCTACGACGACATCGACTACGAGCAGGCGATCGACATGCTGGAGAGCGTCGGCGCCGAGCATCTCGCCGAGCGCGCCTACGGCACGCTGTCCGAGGGGGAGCGCAAGCGCGTGCTGATCGCGCGGTCGATGATGACCGATCCCGAACTGCTTCTGCTCGACGAGCCCGCGGCGGGCCTCGATCTCGGCGGTCGCGAAGACCTGCTTGCGCGATTGGAGGACCTGGCTCTCGACCCGGACTCTCCGGCGCTGGTGCTCGTCACCCACCACGTCGAGGAGATCCCGCGCGGCTTCTCCCACGGTCTGATCCTGTCGGAGGGCAAGGTCGTCGACTCCGGCCTGCTTCCCGACGTCCTGACCGCCGAGAATCTGTCCACGGCGTTCGGCCAGTCGATCCTTCTCGAAAAGGCCGACGGACGCTACTTCGCGCGTCGGGCAAGAAGCCGCGCGGCGCACAGGAGGCGAGCATGACTTTTCGGAGGGTAGGAACGAAGTGACTGGGGATCAAACGCAAGATCCACTGGTCCCGAGACCTGCCGCGACGGTCATGCTGGTCCGCGACACCGCGGCCGGGATCAAGGTTTTTCTGATGCGGCGCCACTCGGCGATGGACTTCGTCGCCGGTGTGATGGTGTTCCCGGGCGGCGGCGTCGACGACCGCGACCGCAACGCCGACATCGCCTGGTACGGGCCCGAACCCGCCTGGTGGGCGGAACGATTCGCCGTCGCGCCCGATCTGGCTGAAGCGCTGGTGTGCGCCGCGGCGCGGGAGACCTTCGAAGAGTCCGGTGTGTTGTTCGCCGGGCCCGCCGACGATCCCGACGGCATCGTCAGTGACGCGTCGATCTACGGCGATGCCCGTACGGCGCTGGCGAATCACTCGCTGTCCTTCGCCGATTTCCTGCGTAGCGAGAAGCTGGTGCTGCGCGCGGATCTGCTTCGGCCGTGGGCGAATTGGGTGACGCCCAAGGAGGAGCGCACCCGCCGCTACGACACCTACTTCTTCGTGGGTGCGCTACCGGAAGGCCAGCGGGCCGACGGTGAGAACACCGAAACCGATAAGGCGTTCTGGAGCACGCCGCAGGCCGGTCTCGACGAGTTCGCCGAGGGCAAGTCGTTTCTGCTCCCGCCCACGTGGACCCAGCTCGATTCACTCAACGGGCGCACAGTCGCCGAAGTGCTTGCCGTGGAGCGCAAGATCGTGCCGGTCGAGCCGCATCTGGCGGCCGATACGGACACCGGCAACTGGGAGATCGAGTTCTTCAACAGCGACCGGTACAACGCCGCACGCAACCGTCGCGCGCCCGACGGCTACAGCCGGGACGCACCGTCGGCATGAGCGAGTTCGTATCCGTCCACACCAGCGAGCAGCACCCGGGTATCGCGACGCTGCTGCTGTCCCGTCCGCCGACCAACGCGCTCACCCGGCAGGTGTACCGCGAGCTCGAAGCGGCCGCGGCGGATATCGGCGGTCGCGAGGACGTCCGCGCCGTCATCATCTTCGGTGGCCACGAGATCTTCTCCGCCGGCGACGACGTACCCGAGCGGTCGCTGCTCAACGGCGCCGAATCCGCAGAGGCGGCCCGGGTGTGCCGGGGCGCGGTCGACGCGCTCGCCGCGATCCCCAGGCCGACGGTCGCTGCGATCACGGGGTACGCGCTGGGCGGCGGACTGAACCTGTCGCTGGCCGCGGACTGGCGGGTCGCCGGCGACAACGTCAGGTTCGGGGTGACCGAGATTCTCGCCGGACTGGCGCCCGCGGGTGGCACGTCGCGGCTGGTCAGCACGGTCGGCCTGTCCAAGGCCAAGGACATGGTGTTCAGCGGGCGGTTCATGGACGCCAAGGAGGCGCTGGCACTGGGCCTGATCGACGAGATGGTCGCGCCCGACGGCGTGTACGACGCGGCCCTGGCGTGGGCGCAGCGGTTCGTCGAACACCCAGCTCAGGTACTGGCTGCCGCCAAGGCCGCCTTCGACCTTTAGGCTGCCCTGTTATGACGAGTTCTGACGCCGCTCCGGTTCCCAACCCGCACGCCACCGCGGAGCAGGTCGAGGCGGCGCGCCACGACTCCAAGCTCGCCCAGGTGCTGTACCACGATTGGGAGGCCGAGTCGTACGACGACAAGTGGTCGATCTCCTACGACAAGCGCTGCGTTGATTATGCCCGCGATCTGTTCGACGCGACGGTGCCCGAGGACGAGCTGCGCAACTTGCCCTACGACCGTGCGCTCGAGCTCGGCTGCGGTAGCGGTTTTTTCCTCCTCAACCTGATCCAGGCGGGGGTGGCGCGCCGCGGCTCGGTCACCGACTTGTCGCCGGGCATGGTGAAGGTGGCCCTGCGCAACGGCGAGAACCTCGGCCTCGAAATCGACGGTCGGGTTGCCGACGCAGAAGGCATTCCGTACGACGATGACACCTTCGACCTTGTCGTCGGCCACGCGGTGTTGCATCACATCCCGGACGTCGAGTTGTCGCTGCGTGAGGTCGTGCGGGTGCTCAAGCCCGGCGGCCGGTTCATCTTCGCGGGCGAGCCGAGCAACGCCGGTGAGAACTACGCGCGGCCGTTGTCGACGTTGACGTGGCGCGCGGTGACGAACCTGACGAAACTGCCGGGGCTGTCGAGTTGGCGCCGCCCGCAGGAGGAGCTCGACGAGTCCTCACGAGCGGCCGCGTTGGAAGCGATCGTCGACTTGCACACTTTTTCTCCCGGCGACTTGGAGCGTATGGCACACAGCGCGGGGGCCGTCGAGGTATCGACTGCCACAACGGAATTCACCGCTGCGATGCTCGGCTGGCCGTTGCGCACGCTCGAGGCCGCAGTGCCGCCCGGCCGGCTGGGTTGGGGCTACGCGAAATTCGCCTTCAACAGCTGGATCGCGTTGAGTTGGGTTGACAACAACCTGTGGCGGCAGGTCGTCCCCAAGGGCTGGTTCTACAACGTGATGGTCACCGGGGTCAAGCCGTCGTAGATTTTCGGCTCGACGACGTCGAGTACCTGTGCAGCGCCGTCGGCAAGCAGGCGCTGCGCGAAGTCGCTGACCTGCGGCTCACCGATGCCACATTGGTCGCCGATATCGCCACGGCGCGTAAACGTTTCGGTGAGTGGTCCGCTGTTCTGGTGGAAACGACGCTGTTGCGGCGCAGGGCCGCGGCGAAGTTCGACGATCCCGGAGACTGGCTGTTCACCGACGAGGCGCTGCAGCAGGCGACGGCGCAGCGCGTCGCCGCTCACCGCGCCCGACGCTTGTCGGGCGCGGTGGTGCACGACGCGACGTGTTCCATCGGCACCGAACTTGCCGCGCTGCGAAACTGCGCAACCGCTCTCGTCGGCAGCGATCTCGACCCGGTCCGGTTGGCGATGGCACGGAACAACGTGGTCGGCGTGGATGTGTGCCGGGCCGACGCGCTGCGGCCGATCACCACGTCGGCCGTCGTCCTGCTCGACCCGGCACGCCGCAGCGGCGGACGGCGCCGGTTCGATCCGCGGGACTACACCCCGGGACTCGATGTGCTGCTCGACGTGTACCGCGGCCGGGATTTCGCCGTAAAGTGCGCGCCGGGAATCGATTTCGACGGGATCAAGCAGCTGGGTTTCTCCGGCGAAATCGAGGTGACGTCGGTCGGCGGCGGTGTGCGCGAAGCGTGCCTGTGGTCGACGGGACTGGCGGCGCCCGGCGTGACCCGCCGAGCCAGCATGCTCGACACGGGGGAGGAGATCACCGACGCCGACCCCGACGACTGCACAATCGCGCCGGCCGGTCGATGGATTGTCGATCCCGACGGCGCGGTGGTCCGCGCGGGCCTGGTGCGCCACTACGGCGCCAGACATGGGTTGTGGCAACTCGACGCTGATATCGCCTACCTGTCCGGTGATCGGTTGCCGACCGGGGTCCGTGGTTTCGAGGTGCTCGAGGAACTCGGCTACAGCGAACGCCGCCTGCGTCAGGCGCTTTCGGGCCGCGACGTGGGCGCAGTCGAAATCCTGGTCCGCGGTGTCGATGTCGATCCCGACGCGCTGCGACGGCGGCTCAGACTGCGCGGCGCGCAGGCGGTCTCGGTGGTGATCACCCGCCTCGGTGCTGGGGCCGCAAGTAGGGCAACGGCATTCATCTGCCGTCCTTCTCGCTGAATTTCTGTCGTTCGGCCGTCCGCGCAAAGTCCACGTACCCTGACAGTGATGCACCGGCGGTCGAGCCGGAGCCGGCTGCGAGGACGTCCAACGATGCGCATTCTCAAGGTGGCGGCCGCCGTCATGGCGGCGTGTGCCGTGACCGGCACCATCGGCACTCCGACAGCGATGGCTCAGTCGGCATGCGCCGAGTTGGGCGGTACCGTGGGCCCGGACCAAACCTGTGCGGTGCACGCCGAAAACGACACGTACCTCCTCGACTTCACCTTCCCGGCGCAGTACCCGGATCAGCAAGCGGTGGCCGACTACCTGACGCAGGCGCGCGTCGGCTTCGTCAACGTCTCGGAGATGCCCGGCTCACGCGGCCTGCCATATGTGCTCGACGCCAAGGGCACCGGCTACCGTTCGGGGTTGCCCCTGGTCGGCACCGAGAGTCTGGTGTTCGAGGTGTACCAGAACGTCGGCGGCGCGCGTCCGCAGACCTACTACGAGTCGTTCAACTGGAACCTCGCCACCAAGGCGCCCATCACGTTCGACTCGCTGTTCAAACCGGGCACCAAACCGCTCGACGTGATCTACCCCGCGGTGAACGACGACCTGTTCAGAACGCAGGGGGTGCTGAACGCGATACCGCAGAGCGTGGGACTCGATCCGGCCAATTACCAGACCTTCGCGCTGACCGATGACAAGGTGCTGTTCTTCTTCAGCCAGGGCCAGATGCTCGCGGAATCGGCGGGACCGGTCCAGGCATCGGTGCCGCGCGCGGCTCTCGCGCCGATGCTGGCGCTCTAAGCCGGCGCGAATCCGTATACGCGGCCTTCGCTTGTCGCGGTGACGACGCGGCGGTCATGTCCGATGGAGACACCGACGGGCCAGCCGCCCGCGTTGGGCAGTGGATAGCGGTTGAGGGTGCGGCCGTCGGCCGGGTCGAACACGAGCAACGCCTGACCGGTTTCCCCGTCGCGTGCGACTGCGTAAGCCGTGTGTGCGCCGGACTGACTCGATGTCGTCAGCGGTGCGACGTCGTCGCGGGTCCACTCCACCTCGCCCCGGTCACCGGAATCCTTGATGCCCATCAGCTTCGCGCCGGGTCCACCGCCGGCCACGATCAGCCCGTCAGGTGACACCGACGGGGGCGTCTGCGCCAGATAGTCCAGTGGGACCGACCATTTCGGCTCACCATTGTCGGTGTTGATCGCCCACAGGTGTTCGTCGCGTCCGTTGACGTACACGGTCGATCCGTCCGCGGACAGCACCGGGCTGGCGAGCGGACCGCCGCCGACGGCGTCGCTGGTCCACTCGCGCGTGATCATCGGGTTCTGTCCTGGGCGGTAGCGCAACCCGACAAGAACGGGAGCGTCGGTGTCCGGCTCCCACAGGCTGAGCACGACGCTTCCGGTCTGCTCCGCGAAGGCCGGTGCGGCCGCCACCGGGCAGCGCGAACTGGCAGTTCGGCAGTCGGCGAGTCCGCGCTCGGGATCCTTGGGGTCGACGCCGGCGACGAGATCCAGGGGAGATCCGTCGACCACGCCCTTCTGGGCGTCGAACACGAGCACCTGGCCCAGGTGCGTGACCACCAGCAGGTGGCCCGGAGCCAAGATCCGCGGCGTGGTCGGCATCCCGATGACGGGTTGACGCCATCGGATCCACTGCGTCGGCGGGAACGAGAGCATTGCACCGGGCTGACCGACGTAGAGGTTGTCGAAGCCATCAAACAGGGGACCGGACAGCGGGCCTTCGGTACCCGGCCCCTGCGCCAAGCGGGTGCACCAGCGCTGCCGGGCACGATTGTCGGTCTCCCACACCATCAGCGAGCAGCCCGCCGGCGTTTGCGCGTTCACGGCCAGGTAGCTGCCGGATCCCAGCGCGACCGAGACGGCGAGTTCGCCCTTGACCGAGCGCGTCCACTCCAGCCGCAACCCGTCGGCGCCCGCGGTCGATTCGTAGCTGCTGTTGCGGGCGTCGCCGTACTGGGCGGGCCAGCCCGACGCGGGATGGGACTCGACCCAACTGTCGGTGTTCCCGCACCCCGCCAATGCGGCCGTGATCAGCACTGTTGACGCCAGCACGATCGATCGCCGGAACACTGCACCCTTTCGGTTTCGTTCAAGAAGGCCTTGGAAGTCCCAGTGAGGGTAACCGTTCGGCGCCCAACGGCTCGCGTAGGCTTTCCGGCCATGACGACGATGTGGGGCGCGCCGCTACACAAGCGGTGGCGGGGTTCGCGGCTGCGCGACCCGCGCCAGGCCAAGTTCCTCACCATGGCCTCGCTGAAATGGGTCATCGCCAATCGGGCCTACACGCCGTGGTACCTCGTGCGTTACTGGCGGCTGCTGAAGTTCAAGCTCGCCAATCCGCACATCATCACCCGTGGCATGGTCTTCCTCGGCAAGGGCGTGGAGATCCAGGCGACGCCGGAGTTGTCGACGATGGAGATCGGTCGCTGGGTTCACATCGGCGACAAGAACACGATCCGCTGCCACGAAGGCTCGCTGCGTTTCGGCGACAAGGTCGTCCTGGGCAGAGACAACGTGATCAACACCTATCTCGACATCGAACTCGGTGACTCCGTGCTGATGGCGGACTGGGTGTATGTCTGCGACTTCGACCATCGGATGGACAGCATCGAGCTACCGATCAAGGACCAGGGCATCGTCAAAGGGCCGGTACGGATCGGACCCGACACCTGGGTCGCGACCAAGGTGACGATTCTGCGCAACACGATGATCGGACGTGGTTGCGTGCTGGGGTCACACGCCGTGGTCAAAGGCGAGATTCCGGACTTCTCGATCGCCGTCGGCGCGCCGGCGAAGATCGTCAAGAACCGCAAACTGTCTTGGGAGACGTCGGCAGCCCAGCGCGCCGAGCTCGCCGCCGCTCTGGCCGACATCGAACGCAAGAAAGCCGCGCGCTAACGAACTCGCAGTCGCCCTTGCGGCGCGTCGATCTGTCGACGGGCCCTGCCCTGATCGAAGACGACGGTGTGCTCGTACGAGCGCGTGGTGTGCCTTACGCCAGCGCGAGCCGGTACTTCTCGCCGGTGTCGGCCGCTCGCTGGGACGAGCCCCGCGAGCTGACCGCGCGCGGGCCCGTGTGTCCGCAACTGCCATCACGGCTGGTGTTCGTGACAGGACCGGTCACCGAGGGGCTGCAACACAGCGAGGACTGCCAGGTGCTCAGTGTCACCGCCCCCAGCGATGCCGACGGGCTGCCGGTGATGGTTTGGTTCCACGGCGGCGCCTATGTCTCCGGAAGCGGTGAGTCCCCGAACTACGACCCCGACGACCTCGTCGGCGAGGGCCGCGTCGTGGTAGTCACCGTCAGCTACCGGCTCGGTATCTTCGGCTACTGCACCCCTCTTGGCGTGGGCGAAGACAACCTCGGTCTGCGCGATCAGCTACTGGCGTTGCGGTGGGTGCACGACAACATCGCCGCATTCGGCGGTGACCCGGCGCGCGTCACGTTGTTCGGGCAGTCCGCAGGCGGCGACTCGGTGTACTCGCTGATGCTGTCGGAGGCCGCCGACGGCCTGTACTCGCGCGCGATCATCCAGAGCGCGCCGCTGGGTATGCGTGAGGGCCGAGACGAAATGACGGCGTCGATGCGGGCGGCCGCCGCGGAATCGCTGGGCGAGACCGACCCTTTCGCGGCCGGCGTGGACGAACTGCATCGCGCGCAGGTTGCGGCCGTGGTGGCGGCGCAGCGGTTCGGCCTCGTCAGCGGAATGGCTTTTGGGCCGTTGCTGGGTGTCGATCCGCTTCCGGCGCCAGGTGAAGTATCCGCCCGGATCGCGCGGGTCGCGCGAACAGTCGACCTGCTCGTCGGCTGCACCAGGCTCGACGCCGCCCCGTTCGTCGAAATCAATCCACGAGCGTCGCGGTTGCGCGCATTGGGACCGTTGGCGAAGCCCGCCGCACGCGTGGCCTCGGCAATGATGACCCGTCAAATCTTCGACGGGCCTGCACGCCGGCTCGCCGATCGGTGGCGAAGCGAGGGGGGTCGCGCATCGGTGTACCGGCTCGACTGGTCGCCTCGAGACGCGCCGTTGGGTGCCTGCCACTGCATGGATCTGCCGTTGCTGCTGGGTACGGTGTCCGCGTGGGCGGGCGCGCCGATGCTGGGCCCCCACCCAAGTCCGGTGGATCACGAACTGGCCGTGCGGATGCGCGGGCTGTGGAGTCGCTTCGCCTACCGCGGTGTCGACGGCCTGGGCGCCGAGCGGCTGCGGCTAGGCGCCTGACGGGTGGCGTACTAACAGCATTTGCGCCGCACCGCCAACCTCGCAGTGCCACCATATTGACGTGAAGGACGCACTCCGGTGACGACAGGGGTGTCCTGTCGCGCTTGCGGAGCCGAAGCCCGGGCAGCCGCGCGGTTCTGTGATTCCTGCGGGTCCCCACTGGTCGTCGACCAGCGAGCTGAGTACAAGCAGGTGACGGTGCTGTTCGCGGACCTCGTCCATTCGATGGACATTGCTGCCGCGGTGGGCGCGGAACGGCTACGTGAAATCATGACGGACCTGATCCGCGAAGCGTCCGCGGTCGTGCAGCGGTATGGCGGCACCGTGAGTCAGTTCACCGGCGATGGACTGATGGCGGTATTCGGTGCGCCGATCGCGCTGGAGGACCATGCATTTCGCGCCTGTCTTGCAGCACTTGACATCCAGCAGGGGGTACAGCATCTCGGCATGGTCGTAGAACCTCGCGATGGCATCGAGTTGAAGCTACGCATCGGGTTGAACTCAGGTGAGGTGATCGCCGGCGAAATGGGCTCCGGCCCAAACAGTTACACGACCATTGGCGAGCAGGTCGGTATGGCACAGCGGATGGAATCGGTGGCACCCGCGGGTGGAGTGATGCTCAGCGAGTCGACGGCAAGAATGGTCGGCGACGCTGTCACGCTCGGTGACCCGCAGAAGGTACGGATCAAGGGTGCCGACGCGCCGGTCGTGGCGCGCCGTCTGCTAGCGACGGGGCCGACCACGCAACGCCCCGCGCGTCAACTGTCGACGCTCGTCGGTCGCGGCTGGGAATTGACCAGTGTCAACGCGATGCTCGACCAGTCGATGAAGGGCAAGGGCCGCATCGTCGGTCTGGTGGGACCGCCGGGCATCGGTAAGAGTCGGATGGCGGGGGAGATCGCTTCGGTTGCGGTGGACCGCACCTGTCGCGTGTTTACGACTCGCTGCGAATCACACACAAGGGAGATCCCGTTTCACGCGGCCGCGGGCTTACTTCGCGATGTCTTCGCCATAAGCGGCCTCGACGCGGCCGCAGCGCGCGCCGTCGTGCGTGGCCGCATGCCAGCGGCGGACTCTGAAGATCTCGTCCTGCTCGACGACCTGCTCGGCATTCACCACGACGAAACCCCCTTGCCCGCTATCGAGCCCGATGCACGCGGTCGACGTCTCGCGGCTCTGCTGAATGCCGCGGCGGTCGATGGGAGCACGCCAGCTGTCTACGTCGTCGAGGACACCCACTGGATCGACTCCGTCAGTGAGGCGATGATCGCGCAGTTCGCCGCCGTCGTCCCACAGACGCGTGCGATGCTGCTCCTCACATATCGGCCCGAGTACGTCGGCGTGCTCAATCAGTTGCCGGGTGCGCATCGCATAGCGCTTGCGCCGCTGGACGATTCCGAGTCGGCGCAGCTGGCTGCCGAACTGTGCGGCCCAGATAGCACCGTAACGTCGCTGATCACGCAGATCGCTGCACGCGCCGCCGGCAACCCGTTTTTCGCGGAGGAAATGGTCCGCGATCTGGCTGAAAGAGGCGTGCTGGAAGGGGAACTCGGCGACTACGTCCTTCACGGCGACGCTGCCGAGGTTTCGGTTCCTGCGTCGCTGCAAGCCACCATCGCCGCGCGCATCGATCGTTTGCGACCCGCCGCGAAACGCACCTTGGCTGCTGCGTCGGTCATCGGTTCGCAGTTCGACACCGTCCTGTTGGAACACCTGGTGGACGACATCGACGTGGCCGAGCTGACCGCGGCAGAACTCATCGACCAGGTGACGTTTACGGCCAACAGTGAGTACATGTTCCGGCACCCGTTGATACGCACAGTCGCCTACGAATCACAGTTGAAGGCCGATCGAGCTCAATTGCACAGGCAGGTGGCAACGGTCATTGAAGCGCGCGATCCGGAGGCGCCCGACCCGAGCGCAGCACTCATCGCGCAACATCTCGAAGCGGCGGGTGACCTACGGGCGGCGTTCGACTGGCATATGCGGGCGGCCGCATGGGCGCAGTTTCGTGACTTCCGCGCGGCCCGCACCGGCTGGCAGCAGGCGCGCGAGGTTGCCGACCGGTTGCTTCCCGACGATCCCGAGAAACCCTTCCTGCAGATCGGCCCGCGAACGGCACTATGCGCCAGTACTTTCCGGTTCAGCGGCAGCGTCGAGGACACCGGGTTCGAGGAACTGCGTGCCCTCTGCGCGTCGGTCGGCGACAACCTGTCGTTGGCGCTCGGTATGGGGGGATTGCTGACGGCCCTGGTATTCCACAACCGATTGCGTGATGCCGCGCAGGTCGCGTCGGATTGCAGCGCCATGCTGGACTCGATCAGTGAGCCGGCGTTGACGCTCACACTGTGCGTCGCGGCGAGCAACGCGAAATGGCAGGCCGGTGAGGTGGTCGAAGCGCTGCGGTTGGCGCAGCGCGCCATCGACCTCGCCGAAGGCGATCTTACGAGGGACAGTGTGGTAATCGGCTCCCCGTTGACGATGGCGCTGGCGTTACGCGGAGGGAACCGGCTTGCCCTCGGAATCGACGGCTGGCGCGACGATCTTCATCGTGCAGCGCAGATGGCCATTTCGATCGACGTTACAACCCACGTCTCCGGCATTTTGCTCAAGTACGGCTACCCTGTGGTTAACGCGGCATCTCTGCCAGGCTCGACGGCGGCGGCGGAGACCGCCGAAGCGCTGACGCTCGCCGAGCGATGCGGTGATGACTCTGCGCTCGATATGGCGCGACTGGCTCGTGGCATCGCCTTGGTACACGGTGATGCGGCTCAGCGATCGGTTGGGCTGGAACTGCTGTCCAAGTATCGTGAGGCTTCCCTCAGGCATGGTTATGCGACGGACGCGGTTCGGTTCGCGAGCACCGAGTTCGCCAAGGAGAAGGCCCGTATCGGCGACATCGACGGCGCGGTGCAGATGGCGCGCAGCGCGGTCGACTTGTGCTTCGATTCGGGAGACATGACCTCGAGGGGGCCGGCGGTCGCAACTCTCGTCGAGTTGCTTCTGCGCCGCGGAGGACAAGTCGACCTCATGGAGGCGGGCAACGCGATGGAGCGTCTAGCCGCCGTCCCCGTCGACCCCGGTTTCGTCCTGCACGAATTGCCGTTGCTACGCATGCGCGCGTTGCTTGCGCGAGCGCACGGCGATGAAGGCGGCTACCGAGGGTTTGCCGACAGGTACCGGAATATGGCGAATGCCCTCGGTTTCGAAGGGCACACCGCTATTGCAGCGACGATGACCTAGCGATCGGACAGGGCGTGTTCGACGATGGGGCGGCGCCGATGAGGTTGGCGCTCACCACGTTTCGCGGCCACGTAGACCTGGGCAGTCTCGTCTGCAACGGTGTGCCAGGCGAAGGCCGCATTAAGGCGTTCCCGTGCGGCGACCGCCATGCGTTGCGCCCGATCGGGGTGATCGAGCACGGTGCGTACCGCCGCGGCCAGGCCGGCGATATCGCGCGGGGCGAACGACGTTCCGGTCTGACCGTCGATCACCGCCTCGCCCAGGCCGCCGACATCAGACGTCACCAATGGAATACCCGTCGCGGCCGCCTCGAGAGCAACGATGCCGAACGGTTCGTAGTGGCTGGGCAGCACGGCGGCGTCGGCGGTGTGCAACAGTCGCACGAGCTGCTCGTGATCGAGATGGCCGACGAACGTTGTGGCCTTGAGCACCTTGTGCTTTCGCGCCTGCTGGACGAGCCACGTCTGCTGCGTGCCGGTGCCCGCCACCGTCAACGTCGTACCGGGATGGGTGCGCCGGATGCGGGGCATCGCCGCGATCAGGTCGTGGATGCCCTTCTCGTATTCGAGGCGACCTACGAACACCAGGTGAGGCGGCCCGGTACGCGGACGCCGTTTTGCGAACGGCCAGCGCGCGGCATCGATTCCGTTGCGGATGACCCGGGTCTCGGCGAGACCCGGTCCGAACAGCTCGGTGATCTCGTCGCTCATCGATGCCGAACACGTGATCAGCGAGTCGGATTCGTGAACCAGCCACGACTCGACGGCGTGCACCTGTCGGCTGATCGCTCCCGAAACCCACCCCGAATGCCTACCCGCCTCGGTCGCGTGGATGGTGGATACCAGGGGGACGTCGAAGTATTCGGCCAGCGCGATCGCTGGATGCGCGACGAGCCAGTCGTGGGCGTGCACCACGTCGGGTCGCCATGGCTTGGCGCGGGGACCCTTGATCGCCAATCCGGTCCGGACCATCGCATGGCCCATTGCCAGCGTCCAGGCCATCATGTCGGTGCCGAAGTCGAACTCGTGCGGATCCTGGGCCGCGGCGACAACCCTTACGCCCTCGGCGATCTCGTCGGTCGACGGGTGCGTGCTGGGGTCCGTGCCGGACTGACGGCGGCTGAGTACCACGACCTCGTGGCCGGCCTCGGCGAGCGCCGTCGCGAGGTGATGCACGTGGCGTCCTAGTCCGCCGATGACCACGGGCGGGTATTCCCACGACACCATCAAAATCTTCACGGTCGTGGGAGTCTTCGTGCGTCGAGCGCACCGAACAGGCCGTCCGCCCGGTTCCATCCGTTGGCGAGTCGTTGTGCGTGCTCCTCGCGGCCCGACGCCATCGCGACGGCGATCTCGCGGGTGGCGTGGGCGTGCAGGTGCGCGCGATACCGCGCATAATCCGCGGCCGAGTCCTTGCTGACCATGAACGGCCAGTCGCTGGAGACTGTCAGCAGCGTTTCTCGCAGGATCTGGTCGGCGACGAAGTTGCGGGCCGGCGGGGTGTCGGTGTCACCGAGCGTCTTGTCCACTGTCGTCAGTGCGGTGTCGACGACTTCGCTGTTCAACTGGACGAGGTCAGCCACCTGCTCGCCGGCCCACACCTGCCAGTCCTTGCCGGAACCCCAAGAGCTTGGCGGCAATTCGACAGGGGAACCCACGAAACCGTCCGCGATGGCGTCGGACAGGGTGCCGACCCGAACCCCGGCCTCGGGCAGCGCCCGCAACACCCGCTCCAGCCAGACGGGCCCCTCGTACCACCAATGCCCGAACAACTCGGTGTCGAAAGCCGCGATCACGTGTGCGGGCCTGCCGATCCGCTCGCTCTCGTTGATGAGCCGCTGGCGCACATGCGAGACGAAGTCGGCTACATGACCGTCGACTGCGCTGTCCGCTCGGTCCGGGTCGTACGGCGCCTTCGCGTCGGAGTCGACGTTGCGGCCGGTGACGCGTGCCGGTTTCAGGCCCGTCGTGTGGTCGTAGGTGTGGAAGTCGCGGTACGCGGCGTGGCCGGGGTAGCCAGACTTCGGTGACCACACCCGATAGCTGACCTGCAGGTCACGTCCGAACGCCACCACATTCGACGAGGCGACCGGCCGGCCCAACGCGGTGTCCCCGTGCAGCGACGGCCCGTCGACCATGAAATGGCCGATACCCGCTGCGGCGTAGTCGATTTCCATCCCCGGCGCGTAGGCGCATTCCGGCGCCCAAATCCCGCCGGGCGTATGGGCGAACCGCTGATGGGCGTCGGCGAGTCCTTCCCTCAGGGCGAACTCGCGCAGTCGCGGGTTCAACAGCGGCTGGAACGGATGCGAGAGCGGTCCGCCGAGCAGTTCGATGGCCTCGGCATCGATGAGCTCGCGCAACAGCGGGCTGCCGCCATGCGCCCACAGTGTCGAGAAGTCGTCGAGTGCGCGCTCAGCCTCGGCCTGCTCGCGAACACCGAACTGCCGCAGCGGATCACCGAGCGTTGTTGCCTCGAGGGCGCGCAAGCCCCAGTTCGCCAGCCAGTGGTTCATCCCTGTCAGGCAGTAGGGGTCGTCGAGTTGTGCGGTGACGACCGGCGTCATGCCCAGGGTCACCAGGTGGCGACGGTCCTCGGCGGCGAGCCTGCGCAGGACACGCATCAGCGGGATGTAGGCCGCCGCCCACGATTGATAGAGCCACTCCTCGCCGACGGGCCAGCGTCCGTGATGGGCGAGCCAGGGCAGGTGGGTGTGGAGGACGAGCGTGAACTGCCCGGGCACCAGCTCCGAGCTGGTCATGGCCGCACCGCGATCGCAACCAGGTCGAGGCAGTCGTCGATATTGCGGTCGCCGTCCTCGGCGTCGACGAGGTCGAAGTCCGCCGTCGTCACCGAGGTGACGTCATCGAGCAGATCGGCGGGCCACGGCGCGTCCGCGAGCGCACGCGCGATCTGGGCGTCGATGATCGATCCACCATGGCGGCCGTCGAGCTCGAGCAGCCTCGGCCCGTGGAACACGCCCAGCATCGACTCCACCGAAAAGCCCTCACCGGAGACCAGTTCGGACAACTCGCTGGCATTGAGTTCCCGAGTGTGGAACGGGTTTATCGGGGTGTCGCGGCCGGGGGAGAAGGTGATCCGGTTCGGTGTCGACATCAACAGCACGCCGCCGGGGCGCAGCACACGCCGGCATTCCGCAACGAATTGCCCTTGATCCCAGAGATGTTCGATCACCTGAAAGTTGACCACCACATCCACCGCTGCGTCGGCAAGCGGGAGCTCAGCCAGGTTTCCCTGGCGGATGTCGACCCGCGGATAGCGGGCGCGGACGTGCGCGACAGCCGAGTCGTCGTAGTCCAGGCCGATGACAGTGTTCGCGACATCGGCGATCAGATCGGCGCCGTAGCCCTCGCCGCAGCCGGCTTCGAGAACGTCGCGATCCGCGCAAAGACTGGCCAGCCGTTCATAGACGACCTCATGGCGGCGGAACCAGTAGTTCTCCTCCGCGAGGCCCGGAACCGTGCGTTCGCCGGTCAAAGGCAGGTCCGGACCATCGGTGACGAATGCGCTCATTGGAAGGCAGGCTAACGTGAAACGGCTCACTGGCGAACTGTTCACCGCCTACGTGCTGCTAGAACACAAACTTCGACCAGCTATGGTGTTCCTGCGAACCACCAAAAGTTACCCGCGAGTAACATGATGGTGATTGCTTGAAACGTGGTATTGCGGGCCGGTCATCGGCCCCTTCGAGGAGGACGAACCAGACTCATGACGAACATCGTGGTCCTGATCAAGCAGGTCCCTGACACCTGGTCGGAGCGCAAGCTGTCCGACGGCGATTTCACCCTCGACCGTGAAGCGGCCGACGCCGTGCTCGACGAGATCAACGAGCGCGCCGTCGAGGAGGCGCTGCTGATCAAGGAGCGAGAAGGTGACGCGGGCGGAACTGTGACGGTGCTCACAGCCGGACCGGAGCGGGCGACCGAAGCGATTCGCAAGGCGCTGTCAATGGGCGCCGACAAGGCGGTGCACCTCGTCGACGAGGGCATGCACGGATCCGACATGGTCCAGACCGGGTGGGCCCTCGCCCGCGCGCTGGGCACGATCGAAGGCACGGAACTGGTCATCGCCGGTAATGAGGCCACCGACGGCGTCGGCGGCGCGGTGCCCGCGATCGTGGCCGAGTACCTGGGCCTGCCGCAGCTCACCCACCTGCGCAAGGTGGCCGTCGAGGGCGGCAAGGTCACCGGCGAGCGCGAAACCGACGACGGTGTCTTCACCGTCGAGGCGTCGCTGCCCGCTGTGGTCAGCGTGAACGAGAAGATCAACGAGCCGCGCTTCCCGTCCTTCAAGGGCATCATGGCCGCGAAGAAGAAGGAAGTCACGACGCTGACGCTGGCTGAGATCGGTGTCGAGGCCGATGAGGTGGGCGTCGCCAACGCCGGTACGAAGGTGAACTCGTCGACCCCGAAGCCGCCGAAGACCGCGGGCGAGAAGGTCACTGACGAAGGCGAAGGTGGCGCGAAGGTTGCCGAGTACCTCGTCGCTCAAAAGATCATCTGAGCAGAACATTCCGAATTTCCTCGCCGAATAGAACCCAGAAAGACATCGAAGACCAATGGCTGAAGTACTTGTGCTCGTCGAGCACGCTGAAGGTGCCCCGAAGAAGGTCACCGCCGAACTGATCACCGCCGCACGTAAATTGGGCGAGCCCGCCGCTGTTGTGGTCGGCAAGCCGGGCACGGCCGAAGGACTGACCGACGCTCTCAAGGCCGCCGGTGCGGCCAAGATCTATGTCGCCGAATCCGATGACGCCGACAACTACCTCATCACCCCGTACGTGGATGTGCTGGCCTCGCTCGTCGAGTCCGCCAGCCCGGCCGGTGTGGTGCTGGCCGCGTCCGCGGACGGCAAGGAGATCGGGGGCCGGCTGGCCGCGCGCATCGGCGCGGGTGTGCTGACCGACGTCGTGGAGGTCCAGGAGGGCGGCAAGGCCATCCACTCCATCTTCGGTGGCGCGTACACCGTCGAGGCCGAGTCCACCGGCGAACTGGCCGTCATCACCGTGCGCCCCGGTGCCATTGAGGCTGAACCCGCCGACGGCGCGGGCGAGGTCGTCAGCGTCGAGGTCCCGGCGCAGGCCGAGAACGCGACCAAGATCACCAAGCGCGAACCGGCCGTGGCCGGCGACCGCCCGGAGCTCACCGAGGCCACCGTCGTGGTGTCGGGCGGCCGTGGTGTCGGCAGCGCCGAGAACTTCAACGTGGTCGAGGAGTTGGCCGACTCGCTCGGCGCCGCGGTCGGCGCCTCGCGCGCCGCGGTCGACTCCGGCTACTACCCGGGCCAGTTCCAGGTGGGCCAGACCGGCAAGACCGTGTCCCCGCAGCTGTATATCGCATTGGGCATCTCGGGAGCGATCCAGCACCGCGCGGGTATGCAGACGTCCAAGACGATCATCGCGGTGAACAAGGACGAAGAGGCGCCGATCTTCGAGATCGCCGACCTCGGCATCGTCGGCGACCTGTTCAAGGTCGCGCCGCAGCTGACCGAGAAGGTCAAGGCTCGCAAGGGCTGATTCCGTAGCGCTCCGCGAAACCCCCGACGTGCTTTGCGCGTTCGGGGGTTTTTGCGTTCGCGTTCGACTACGGAATTTCAAGGGTTCGGCCGAAAGCGGGCGGTGCCAAGCTGGTCGTGTGACCGAATCCGCCAGCGAGTTGGCCAAAATCGTGCAGGAACGTCATTCGATCCGAATGTTCCTGCGCGACAGGCCGGTCCCGCGCGAGCTGCTCGACGAGGCGCTCGCGCTGGCGACACGGGCGCCCTCGAACTCCAACATTCAGCCCTGGCGGCTCTTCCTGGCGACGGGCCCGCGCCGAGACCGCCTCGTTGAAGCTCTGCTGGCGCAGGCGTCGACCGGATATCCCGCGACGGTGGGCCTGCCGGAGAGCTTCGCTCGCCTGCGCCGGGAGATCGGTGCCCTGGTGTACGGATCCATGGGCATCGAGCGAAACGACGGCGAGGGTCGCCGCATTGCGCAGCTGTGCAACTGGGAGTTCTTCCGCGCCCCGGTGGCGGGCGTGGTCTGCATGCACCGCGATCTGGGGCACGCCGACAGCCTCGCCGTCGGGATGTTCCTGCAGACACTGGTGCTCGCCCTCACCGAACGTGGCGTCGGAACGTGCCTGCAGGTGTCGGTCGCCCATTTTCCCGACGTACTGCGCGAGCAACTGGACATCCCGGACGATCTGCAGATCCTGTGCGGCCTCGCGGTGGGTTACGCCGACCCGGGGTTTCCCGCCAACCGGTTGCGGACGCCGCGCAACCCCGTCGGGGAGAGCGTCGTGTTTCTGGACAGCTGAGCTATTTCGGGTTGCCTCGTAAAAGTGTGTTCTTGCGCACAGATGCTCCCAACTCGTCACCTAGCGCTCACGGACGCGTCACGCGCCCGATGCCGTCCGGAGATGCAACCACGCGACCGTTCAGCCATGAGCAGAGCGTCTGTACTCATCGCCCCCGACGACACCGACACCCGCGCATCCGCCTCCGCAATGCCGCGCTACACCTTGTTGCTGTCCACCGACCCCGCGCTCATCGAATCCGCCCAGCGCCTCCGTCACGACGTGTTCACCTCCGAGCCCGGATTTGCGCTCATCGGAGACAGCCCGGAATTTCAGGCAGGCCTGGACACCGACGGCTTCGACGAGCACTGCGACCATCTGCTGGTTCGCGAGGACAACTCCGGCGAAATCGTCGGCTGTTACCGCATGCTCCCGCCGCCCGGCGCCATCGCCGCCGGAGGCCTTTACACCGCAACCGAATTCGACGTCCGGGGCCTCGATGCGCTGCGGCCCTCACTGGTCGAGATGGGCCGCGCCGTGGTTCGCGAGGATCACCGCAACGGCGGCGTCGTGCTGCTGATGTGGGCAGGCATCCTGGCCTACCTGGACCGCTGTGGCTACGACTACGTGGCCGGCTGCGTATCGGTACCGGTCGCGGGTGCTGAGTACACCGCGCCGGGCAGCCAGATCCGCGGCGTGCGCGATTTCGTCCGCCGCCGCCACGCCGCTCCCGCCGAATACACGGTGTATCCGTACCGGCCGGTGACGGTCGACGGTAAGGGCCTGGACGACATCGATGCGCCCGCGCGGGTGTCCATACCGGCGCTGATGCGCGGCTATCTGCGGCTCGGCGCGCAGGTTTGCGGCGATCCGGCCCACGACCCGGACTTCGGCGTCGGCGACTTCCCGGCCTTGCTGGACAAACGCCGGGCGGATATCCGGTATCTCAGACGCCTGAGATCGGTGGGTGCGGCGAGCGCGATGGCAGACGGGATGACGTCATGAGCGCCGACAGCCCCTGGCTGCCGCGCGCCACGTGCGACGCCAGCTGCGTAGCCGCGACAGAGGCGCCTGCAGGCCAGCGTGTGATCGTCGCGTGGCGCGTCGCGATACGTGCCACGTTCGCGTTCCTGCTTCTGACCGCCGTTCCGCTGCTCGCCATTCCGGTGCCGGGTCGCTCCCATGTGCAGCGAAGCTATTGCCGTCTGATGCTGCGCTGTTTGGGCGTGCGAATCACGGTGTCCGGCGGGCCGATTCGAAACCTGCAGGGCGTGCTGGTGGTCAGCGGCCATGTGTCGTGGGTCGACATCTTCGCGATCGGCTCCGTGCTGCCGGGTCGGTTCGTCGCCAAGTCCGAGATGATCAACTGGCCCGGGCTCGGGTTCCTGGCGCGGCTGATGAAGGTGATCCCGATCGACCGGGATAACCTGCGGCGCCTGCCCGACGTCGTTTCCATGATCGCCGTCCGGTTGCAGGCCGGACAGACGGTCGTCGCCTTTCCCGAGGGCACGACCTGGTGCGGCGTGGCGTACGGCCAGTTCCGGCCTGCGATGTTCCAGGCCGCCGTCGATGCGGGCAGGCCGGTTCAACCGCTGCGGCTGAGCTACCACGGTCGCGACGGCCAGCCGTCGACGATCGCCGCCTACGTCGGTGAAGACACGCTGCTCGCGTCCATCAAACGGCTCATCACCGCACAGCGCACCATCGTGCGGGTGCACGTCGAATCCCTGCAGTTGCCGGGCGCCGATCGCCGGGACCTGGCCAACCGCTGCGAATCGGCCGTGCGTGGGGACGTAACGCGTGTTGCACGCCGCGGACACGGTCACGCCTTGGTGGCCTGACCACGGGATCTGGTCGGCCGGTCAGAGGCCGCTACCATGGAACGGCTATGACCTCGCCAGATGATCCTCGCCCCAGCGGCGCGCTGCCGGTCTATCTGGATCACGCCGCCACCACCCCGATGCACCCCGGGGCCATCGAGGCGATGACGTCAGTCCTGGCGACCGTCGGTAACGCGTCGTCACTGCACGGCACCGGGCGGACCGCCCGCCGCCGCATGGAGGAGGCCCGCGAGACGCTCGCCAAGCTACTGGGCGCTCGGCCGTCCGAGGTGATCTTCACCGCCGGTGGAACCGAGAGTGACAACCTGGCGGTCAAGGGCATCTACTGGGCGCGGCGAGACAGCGACCCGCGCCGCCGGCGCATCATCACCACTCCGGTTGAGCACCACGCCGTGCTCGACGCCGTCGAGTGGCTCGTCGAACACGAAGGCGCCGACGTGACCTGGCTGCCCGTCGAGGCCGATGGATCGATATCACCGTCGGCGCTGCGGGATGCGTTGCGGGACCACGACGACGTGGCGCTGGTGACGGTCATGTGGGCAAACAACGAAGTCGGCACAATCATGCCGATCGCGAAACTGGCTGCGATCGCTGCCGAATTCGACATCCCGATGCACAGCGACGCCGTTCAGGCGGTGGGTCAGATACCGGTCGACTTTGCTGCTAGCGGACTGTCGGCGATGAGCATCGCCGGGCACAAATTCGGCGGGCCCACCGGTGTGGGGGCCTTGCTGTTGCGCCGCGACACGACCTGTGTGCCGTTGTTGCACGGCGGGGGACAAGAACGCGATGTGCGTTCGGGTACACCGGATGTCGCCGGAGCCGTCGCCATGGCCGCCGCAGCGCGGATCGCGGTAGAAGGCCTGGAAGCCAACAGCGTACGCGTCACCGAACTGCGCGACCGCCTGATCGACGGCGTGCTGTCGAGCATTGACGATGTGCACCTCAATGGTGCGACGGGCAGCGACCGCCTGCCCGGCAACACCCACTTCACATTCCGCGGCTGCGAAGGCGACTCGCTGCTGATGCTGTTGGATGCCAAAGGGGTTGAGTGCTCGACAGGTTCGGCGTGCACCGCCGGCGTCGCCCAACCCTCCCACGTGCTGATTGCGATGGGCGCCGACCCCGCCAGCGCTCGCGGCTCACTGCGACTGTCGTTGGGCCACACCAGCACTGAATCCGATGTCGAGGCCGCGCTGGCAGTCCTGCCCGCCGCGGTCGAGCGGGCGCGACAGGCGGCGCTGGCCAGTTTGGGAGCGGCCGACTAGTGCGGGTGCTCGTAGCGATGAGCGGCGGCGTGGACTCCTCGGTCGCAGCCGCCCGGATGGTCGACGCCGGACACGACGTGGTGGGCGTGCACCTTGCGCTGTCGTCGGCTCCCGGCACGTTGCGCACCGGATCGCGGGGCTGCTGCTCCAAGGAGGACGCCGGAGACGCCCGACGGGTCGCCGATGTGCTCGATATCCCGTTCTACGTCTGGGATTTCGCGGATCGATTCAAGGAAGACGTGGTCGACGACTTTGTGTCGTCCTACGCGCGTGGTGAGACGCCGAATCCGTGCGTGCGGTGCAATGAGCGAATCAAGTTCTCCGCGTTGGCGGCTCGTGCGCTCGCGCTGGGGTTCGACGCCGTGGCAACGGGTCATTACGCGCGGCTGTCGGGCGGACGGCTGCGTCGCGCCGTCGATGCCGACAAAGACCAGTCCTACGTCTTGGCGGTATTGACCGCCGAGCAGTTGCGCCACGCAGTGTTTCCCGTTGGTGACACCCCCAAGCCGCAGATTCGTGAGGAGGCTGCGAGCCGGGGACTCGCCGTTGCCGAAAAGCCGGACAGCCACGATATCTGCTTCATTCCCTCCGGAGACACGCGCGCATTTCTCGGCGCCCGAATCGGGGTCCGTCGCGGCACAGTCGTCGACTCCGGCGGAACGGTGCTCGCCGAGCACGACGGCGTGCACGGGTTCACCGTCGGCCAGCGCAAGGGCCTCGGCATCGCCGGACCCGGGGCCGACGGAAAGCCGCGATATGTCACCGGTATCGACGCCGAAACCGGCACGGTGTATGTCGGCAACGCCGCGGATCTCGACGTGTGGTCGCTGACCGGTGAACGGCCGGTGTTCCCATCGGGCGACGCCCCGACCGGCCCGATGGAATGCCAGGTGCAGGTGCGCGCGCACGGTGGGATCGGTGACGGCGTCGCCGAACTGCGCGACGGCCGCCTGGCCGTCGAGCTGCGCGCCCCGATTCGAGGCGTTGCAGCGGGGCAGACGATGGTCCTCTACCGCCCCGATCCCGACGGCGACGAAGTGCTGGGTAGCGCGACCATCACGCGCTGACGGCGATCACTCCGGCACATTCCCGAGGATGTTCGTCATCACGATGTCGGGCACCGAGCCGGGGAAGTGACAGAAGGTGACCTCCACCATCACCACCGATTTGACGCGGTAGTCCCGTCCGCAGGCCCCCGACCGCATCGTCAGGGTGTCTCTGCCGCTTGTCCATTCACCGACCAGCGCCGACCCCAAAGCGGTTGAGCCGCAAGCGTCGACTCGGCCGACGAGGCTATCGAAGGCGGCCCGGGCGCTCTCGGCGTCGCGATAGGCCGCCACGCCTTCTGAGATGAGGGCGCCGTCGGGGGGATTTTGGAACGTGGTCTTGTGGAACTCCTCCACGTCGGGGCCGAACGTCTGCGAGTCGGCGAACAGCCATTCACATTGCGGGGGAGCGCCTTTGACGAACGGTTCGACGTCGACAGGAATTTTGCCGTCCATGCTCGGGATGATCGAAAGGTCCTCGCCCGCCCCGGTGATCGCGCGCATCTGCGCTTGGTCGAGAACCACCGTCTCGACGTCGACCGGAGACAGCGAATCGTCGTCGAGACCGGGGACCGCCCGCACCGCGGATCCGGTGATCGACTGCGTGCACCCCGCAACCAGAAGGGCCGCCACACCCGAGACCAGAAACGACCTGGTCGCTTTGGGCATGACCAACCTCCCCTTCCTGATCGAGACTAGCCCCATCGAATACTGTTCACCGAGTGAGTGTTTTCGCCGCCGCCACCGGCATCGGATCATGGCCGGGCACATCGCCCCGCCAGGCCGCAGAAATCGTCGTCGGCGAATTGCACACCCTGCCGCATCTCGTTGAGCTGCCCGACCGCGGCGTTGGTGCAGACATCATCGGTCGGGCCGGTGCACTGCTGGTCGATATCGGGATCGACACCGTGCCGCGCGGTTACCGGATCGCCCCTGGCCGTAGCTCGGTGGTACGCCGCGCCGTCAGCCTGCTCAACGAGGACCTCGACGCGCTGGAGGAGGCGTGGGAGAACGCCGGTCTGCGGGGCGGCAACCGCATCGTCAAAATTCAAGCCCCGGGCCCCATCACATTGGCGGCGCAGCTTGAGCTTTCCGGTGGACATCGCGCCATCACCGACGCGGGCGCGGTGCGCGACCTGGCCGCCTCGCTAGGGGAGGGCGTGGCGCAGCATCGGGCCGAGGTCGCCAGACGGTTGGACACCACGGTGGTGGTGCAGTTCGACGAGCCGCTGTTGCCCGCAGCGCTGCTCGGCCGTCTCACCGGGGTGACCAGTCTGTCGCCCGTGCATCCGGTCGATGAACCCATCGCGATCGGGCTGATCGACGACTGCATCGCGACCACGGGCGCCGAGGTGGTGTTGCACAGTTGCGCTGCCGATCTGCCGTGGAAGCTGTTGCAGCGCAGCGCTGTCCATGCGGTCTCGGTCGATGCGTCCACACTCTCCGCTGGCGACCTCGACGGAATCGGTGAGTTCGTCGAAAGCGGACGCACCGTTCTGCTCGGGGCTGTGCCGTCGACCGCGCCCGCCGCACGCCCGACGATCGAAGAAATCGCCAGGGCAGCGGTCACCGTCACCGACCGACTCGGTTTCCCACGGTCGGTGCTGCGTGAGCGGATCGGCGCGACGCCCGCGTGCGGGCTGGCGGGGGCCACCCCGGAATGGGCCCGGATCGCCATCGAACTCGCGCAGAAGGCGGCCGATGCGTTCGCCGAGGATCCGGACGCGATCTAAGACAAGCAACTCAAAGGTTGCATGTCGACGCGGTCGTCGCTAACGTGACAAGCAACCAGGAGGTTGCACATGAATCCAGATCGGATCGAGAAGGAAGTTCTGTTGAAAGCCCCGCTGGACCGAGTCTGGCGCGCAATCAGCGACGCCGACGAGTTCGGCAAGTGGTTCGGTGTGCGCTTCGACGGACCGTTCGAGCCGGGCACCTCGGTGATGGGGACGATCACCCCGACGACGGTCGACGAGGATGTCGCCAAGGCGCAGCAGCCACACGCCGGAAAGGCGGACCCCTGGCACATCGTCGCGGTAGAACCGCAACGACGGCTCGCATTCCGTTGGCATCCGTTCGGGGTCGAGGACGGCGCCGACTACGCGGACGAGCCGACGACTCTGGTCGAGTTCACCCTCGAAGACACCGTCGACGGAGTGCTGCTGCGCATCGTCGAATCCGGTTTCGACGCCATCCCCGCTGAGCGCAGGCAGTCGGCGTTCGAGGGCAACAGCGAAGGCTGGTCGGCGCAGACCGAATTGATCCGCAAGTACCTGGCCCTCAGCGAGAAGGTATGAGTACGTCGGTCGTCGCCAGGGCGCCGTTGTTCGACGCCTTGGGCGACCCGAACCGCCTGCGCATCATCACCCGCCTGTGCGACGGCGGGCCGTGCTCGACGACCGAAGTCACCACGGTGGTATCTGTTAGCCGACAGGCGGCGACCAAGCATCTGTTGCTCCTGGAGACGGTGGGCTTGGTGAGCAGTCGGCGTCACGGTAGGGAACGGATCTGGCAGATGGAACCGAAGCCCCTTGCCGATGCCAGCGAATATCTGAATGCGTTGTCGCAACGATGGGACAAAGCAATTGACCGATTGCGAACTTTCGTCGACGATAAATAGCGGCCTGCGTCACGTTCTTCGCACGATCGCCGACCAGATCCGCAACGCACGCCCGCCGCGTGCAACAATGCACCGACGACAACGTCGATTCATAGTCGATTCATATTTGCCACTCGCAGGAGAAATTGTGGCCCGACTCAGCCCGCGTCTCACCGCATGTGCCGGGGTGATCGCGGCGTTTCTCCTGCTAGGCGGGACCGCCACGGTGGCTGTCGCGGACCCGGGCGGCCCGCAATCCGATCGCGACAACAGTGTCGACCGTAGCAACGGCGACGGCAACGGACGCGGTGGGTCAGACCGCGGCGATGAAGACCGCGTCGGCAAGGGCGACGGTGACGGCGACCAGGGTGGTGTCGAGAGGCCGGAGGCCCGGTTCGGCTCAGGCCGAATCGACGGTGCCGTCGTCGCCGAGTTGGCGCCGAGTCTGGCCGCGGGCTCGGGCAACGACGGCGCAGCATCGCGTTCGGCCGAAGGCGGCGCAAGCGTGTTCGGCGGTGTCGGCGCGGGGCGCACACCCGGTGGGTCCGGAATGGATCGCGCCGGTGTACCGAGCGCGCGGTTCGATCCTCCCCGCGTGACCTTCGGCAATGGCCGCACACCCGGCACGCAGCAGCGTGATTCCGAACCGCCATGGCGGGCCCCGGTGGCCGAACCGGCGCCTGCGGCGCCGCCGCCACCTCCGCCCCCGGCCCCCGCGCCGGCGCCCGCGCCGTCATGGGTGGGTCGGATTCCGGCTGCGCCCGTGCTGACACAACAAATGGGTGAACCCCGACCGGCCGACTGGTCGGACCCGCTGTGGGGGGTCGCCGGGCTCCTGCTCATCCCGGCCGCAGGTGCTGTCCTCGGCTACCGGCAGGCACGCGCCGCGCACGCGGCGGAGAGACTACGTCCTTCGTAGATCCTTACGCAGGATCTTGCCTGACGCGGATTTCGGTATCGTCTCGATGAACTCCACCTGGCGGACCTTCTTGTACGGCGCCACCTGACCGGCGACGAACTCCATCACCTCGTCCGCGCTCAGCTCCTGCTCGGCCTGCTTGACCACGAAAGCCTTTGGCACCTCTTCGCCTTCGGCGTCGACAACTCCGATGACCGCCGCGTCGGCGATCCCGGGATGGCTGAGCAGCACAGCCTCGAGTTCGGCGGGGGGCACCTGGTAGCCCTTGTACTTGATCAGTTCCTTGAGCCGGTCGACGATGTACACGCAGCCGTTGGCATCGACCTGGGCGAGGTCGCCGGTGTGCAGCCAGCCGTTGTCATCGATCGTCTCCTTGGTGGCCGAGTCGTTGTTCAGGTAGCCCGCCATCACGTTCGGCCCCTTGAACCAGAGTTCGCCCGTCTCACTGAGACCCTCTGTGGGGACCTCGATTTCATCGCCCGTCTCGGGGTTGATGATTCTGGACGCGGCGTTGGACACCGTCCACCCCACCGAGCTCAACGGCGCGGCGCCCTTCACGTCATGCGCGCCCGCGTCGAACGGGGTGATGTGGCTGACGGGGCTCAGCTCGCTCATCCCGTAGCCCTGAACGACGCGACATCCCAATCGGTCGGCGACCGCCTGGCCGAGATCGGCGTCCAGCGGGGCGGCGCCCGACATGACGACTTTCAGCGAGCCGAGGTCGTAATCGTCGATCAGCGGATGCTTGGCCAGCGCGACGGCGACCGGCGGCGCGATGAACGCGATCGTGCACTTGTGGTTCGCGATGTTCGCCAGGAATTCGGTCAGATCGAAACTCGGCATGATGACCAGGCGTGCGCGGGCGTGCAGGGCGGCGTTGAGCAACACCGTCATTCCGTAGATGTGGAAGAAGGGCAGCACGGCGATCACCACATCGTCGGCGACCATGCCGTGCAGCGGTCGGATCTGCGCGACGTTGGCCACCAGGTTGCGGTGAGTCAGCATCACGCCCTTGGGGTTTCCGGTCGTGCCCGAGCTGTACGGCAGCACCGCAAGATGGGAGGACGGGGCGAAGCTGACGTCAGGTGCCGGCAGACCCGGCTTCATCAGATCGGCGGCGTTGGGATGGCCGGCGATCTCATGGCCCTCACCGTCCAGCACGACGAGATCGCTGTCGGCCAACCCGACCGCCGCGGCCGCTTCCTTCGCCTGGGCCAACAGCGGTGTGACCGTCACCAGCATCTTGGCGTTCGAATCGGTCAGCTGCTTGGCGATGTCCTTGGCGGTGAACAGCGCGTTGATGGTCGTGGCGGTGGCACCCGAGCGCAGGATGCCGTGGAACGCGACGGCGAATCCGGAACTGTTCGGAGACAGCAGCCCGACGACATCCCCGACGCCGATACCGCGCCCGGTCAGCGCACCGGCGAACGCGTCGACACGCGCGATCATCTCGCGGTAGGTGGTTTCCCGGCCCGACTTCGCATCGACGAGGGCGATCTGGTCGAGGTCTTCCTCGGCGATGCGGTCGAACAGGAAGTCGTAGACGCTGGAGGATGGGATATCGACTTCGGGGAATGGGCTCGCGAAGCTCATGGCCCTGATCGAACCATGACCGGCCGGTCGCGGGTCAAGCTTCGTCGAGTCGAGCGACGAGCTTCTTGGGTGCGGTCAACCGATACGACGCGTCGATCAGCTCGGTGACCTCACGCCAATCGGGTTTCTTCGTCGCCGCGAGATTCAGGCCCAGCCAGCCTGCCGGTCCCAGGTAAGCGGGGAAGAAGAACCGATGATCGGCCTCGAGCGCGCGACGGTCGCTCTCGTCGACCTTGACCAAGATCGACTGCGGGTACTGGACATAGCCGGCACCCTTGGTCGCCGGTTTGACGCTGCCGCCGTACATCAAGAACATCTTCGTGACGAAGAACGACGGTCGGCCGTGCGACACCTTTTCGTACGCCTCGGGGAATTCGAGCGCGATCGTGCGCACCTTGGCCAGCGCCGGGTCGTCGTCGCGGAACATCACCGGATGTGGCATGCGGTCAGGGTATCTGCCCCCGACGACGTGTCCGGGGCGATGTCTGAGCGCTCGGCTAGCCTGCGAGAGTGAGCCCGAAGGCGACCCCTGACCCGAAGATCACCCTGGCCGAACAGTCAGAAGATGCCCCCGAGGCCGACCTGCGCCGCCGCTGGCAGGAGCTGGCCGACGAGGTGCGGGGTCATCAGTTCCGCTATTACGTCCGCGACGCCCCGGTCATCTCCGACGCTGAGTTCGACGAACTGCTACGTGAACTGCAGACGCTCGAGGACGAGCACCCCGAGCTGCGGACCCCTGACTCGCCGACCCAACTGGTCGGCGGCGCCGGCTTCGCCACCGATTTCACCTCCGCCGATCACCTCGAGCGGATGTTGTCTCTGGACAACGTGTTCACCCCTGACGAGCTCGCGGCGTGGGCAGCCCGCACCAAGGGGGAAATCGGTGACGACGCGCATTACCTCTGCGAGCTCAAGATCGACGGCGTCGCCCTGGCGCTGGTGTATCGCGACGGGCGCTTGGATCGCGCGGCCACCCGCGGCGACGGCCGCACCGGCGAAGACGTCACTCTGAATGCGCGGACCATCGACGACATCCCCGAAAAGCTCACCGGCACCAAGGAATTCCCGGTGCCGAAGGTTCTCGAGGTCCGCGGTGAGGTGTTCTTCCGTGTTGCCGACTTCGAAGACCTCAACGCCGGGCTCGTCGCCGAGGGCAAGCCGCCGTTCGCCAATCCCCGAAACAGCGCCGCCGGCTCGCTGCGCCAAAAGAACCCGGCGGTTACCGCGCGCCGCAGGCTGCGGATGATCTGCCACGGCCTCGGCCACGCCGAGGGCTTCAGACCCAAGACTTTGCACGACGCCTATCGCGCGCTGGGGGATTGGGGGCTACCGGTGTCCACCCACACCGCGAAGGTCACGGGCATCGACGCCGTCACCGAGCACATCGCGTACTGGGGCGAGCGCCGGCACGACGTCGAGCACGAAATCGACGGTGTGGTGGTCAAAGTCGACGATATCGCGCTGCAGCGGCGGCTCGGTTCCACCTCCCGCGCCCCGCGGTGGGCGATTGCCTACAAGTACCCACCCGAAGAGGCGACCACCAAGCTGCTCGACATCAAGGTCAACGTGGGGCGCACCGGCCGCGTCACGCCGTTCGCGTTCATGGAGCCCGTCAAGGTTGCGGGTTCCACCGTCAGCCAAGCCACGTTGCACAATGCGTCGGAGGTTGTCCGCAAGGGTGTGCTGATCGGCGACACCGTGGTGATCCGCAAGGCGGGCGACGTGATTCCGGAAGTGCTGGGACCCGTCGTCGATCTGCGTGACGGCTCCGAGCGCGAATTCGTCATGCCAACTGAGTGTCCCGAATGCGGCACCACCCTCGCGCCCGCCAAAGAAGGCGACGCCGACATCCGTTGCCCCAACACGCGATCGTGTCCTGCGCAGCTGCGGGAACGCGTGTTTCACGTCGCGGGTCGTGGCGCGTTCGACATCGAGGGTCTGGGCTACGAGGCGGCCGTCGCGCTCTTGCAGGCCGGCGTCATCACGGACGAAGGTGACCTGTTCACCATCGACAGCTCGGATCTGTTGCGTACGGACCTGTTCAAGACCAAGGACGGCAATCTGTCGGCCAACGGCAAGCGGTTACTGGTGAATCTGCATGAGGCGAAAGCGAAACCGCTGTGGCGGGTGCTGGTTGCGCTGTCGATTCGGCACGTCGGTCCGACCGCCGCCCGGGCGCTGGCCACCGAATACGGCGCCCTGGACGCGATCATGGCCGCGACGGAGGAGGAGCTGTCGGTCGTCGAGGGCGTGGGCCCGACGATCGCCGCCGCGGTCACAGAATGGTTCACCGTCGACTGGCACCGCGCGATAGTCGACAAGTGGCGCGCGGCCGGCGTTCGAATGGCCGACGAACGCGACACCAGCATCAAACGCACGCTCGAGGGGCTGTCGATCGTCGTCACCGGCTCGCTGACGGGATACTCCCGTGACGACGCGAAGGAGGCCATCGTCGCGCGCGGCGGAAAGGCCGCCAGCTCGGTGTCGAAGAAGACCGCGTTCGTCGTCGCCGGCGATTCACCCGGCTCGAAATTCGACAAGGCCGTCGAACTCGGCGTCCCGGTTCTCGACGAAGACGGCTTCACCCGGCTGCTGGAGAACGGACCCGACGGCGTCTAGGACGTACGCGTTTGTTGCCGCGCGGCACCGGGCACCCGACCGGTGACTGCGAAGGAGTTAGTGATGGCGATCTGCGACACCTGTGGCAATGACTACGACAAAGCGTTCACCGTGACCTGGGGCGACGACAAGAGCGCGACTTTCGACAGTATCGAGTGTGCTGCGGCGCAATTGGCGCCGGAGTGCGCGCACTGCGGGTGCCGAATTCTGGGCCACGGCATCGAGACACCCGACGCGATCTTCTGCTGCGCGCACTGTGCGCGCAAGGACAGCAACGCTGACGTCAACGACCGTTACCCGGTGCCCGCGGGAGCCTGACTCAGCGAAGAATCGTCGCGACGATCCCGGCGAGGTAGCCCAGCCGCGCCACCTCAGACGGGCGGAACTGCGGACCGCCGGGCCGGCCGAGCACGACGGCGGTGGTGGAGTTGCCGAGCGGTGCTGCCGCCAGCGTCGTGTCCATGTCACGCCAGATCTGGGGCACCCACTGGGCGCCGCCGTCCAGCGATTCGGCGCGTTCGATTGGCAGCCAAGGGGTTTCGGCGGCCTGTGTCTCGGGAGCCCCGTGGCTGCCGACGATACGCTTCGGGCCGGACTCGGTCAGTTCGACCACGGTGCACCAACCGACCCGCAGAACGTGCGGCGCTTCATCCGCGAGCACCTGCAGCCTGTCCTTCGCGGGTGCGGCGGCGACGTGGTCGATGAGTTCGAGTTCGCGATGCGCTTCCAGCAGGCCAGTGTGCGGCCGAATGGCGTCGACGTAGACGCCCTTGATCTGCTCGGCGGCGGTGATCAGCATGTCGGGCATCGCGCCGGGGGGCAGATCGACCACCAGATCGTCGACGGCGTAGCCGGTGCCGCGTTCGACGACGTCGAGCGACAGGATGTCGGCGCCCACGGAGCCGAGCGCGACGGCTAACGAGCCGAGGCTGCCCGGTCGGTCCTCGAGCTGGACCCGCAGCAGATACGAAGGCACGCGCAACACTGTTGCACAGCGCCTGCCGGTCAGCATTCCGGTATCTGGCCCCGTTGCGGCTGTTTACCGGCGTCTGGCCAGCTCAGCGGCTTACCGATGATCGTCGCAGCGAGCGCCTTCGAGGCGTCCCTTGAGCCGGTGCAGGCCCGTGACGGCGCGCTTGGTCATCACGATGCGCGCAATCGGCAGCACCAGCAGACGGGCGAGGGCGTTGCGGTTGCGGCTGAGCATGCGCCATCGCACCGTGCACACCTGGGGCGATGACTGGTTGATGTGCATTTCCATCCGAGGCATCACGATCGAAAGGTCACCATCGGTGACGAGCCGATTCGGCGCCTCGGCCTCGACGACTCGAATCACCACCGATCGACGGCCGCGCAGCGGCACATCGACTGTCTCGCGATACTCGCGTCCACGCTCGGCGAACGCCACGTCGTTATGTGCGACGATCTCGATGACACCGGGAAACCACTCCGCGAAATTCTCGAGGTCGCAGGCGTAGTCGAATGCTTGCGCGTCCGTGCACGCGATGTCGACAGCCGCATCGGCCAGTAGATGCATCTCACGCTCCTTCGTCGTCGGTGGTCGGATGGTAAAGTGTCGAGTTAGTTCTACAGTCAAGCGAGTTGTGATGCGTATCAGCGATTTAGAGGCCGCAACAGGTGTGGGGCGGCACGCGTTGCGCTACTACGAACGCGAGGGTTTGCTCGGCGAGATTCCGCGAGGGCACAACAACTACCGGGACTACCCGCAGTCGCTGACCAAGCAGGTCAAGTTGCTTCGCGGCATGCAGTCGCTCGGCTTCAGCCTTGCCGAGATTCGTGAGGTGCTCGAAAGCCTGCGCGCCCGCGGCATCGACTGCGCTGACGGCGCCCGGCTCGTCGCCGACAAACGCGCACGCGTGGAACAACAGATCCGCGACCTCCGCAACGTCAGTCGCCTGCTGCGTGCGGAGCAGTTGCGGTTGGAGGACAGTGCTCGGCAGCACGGACGCCTGGCTGACTAGGCTTCGGAGTCGTGTCGCAGATCTCTCGAGACGAGGTAGCCCACCTGGCGCGCCTGGCCCGCCTCGCGCTGGCCGAGGACGAGTTGGACAGTTTCGCCGGACAGCTGGACGCCATCCTCAGCCACGTCAGCCAGATTCAGGCCGTCGATGTCGCCGGCGTCGACCCGACCGGCAATCCGCTCAAAGACGTCAACGTGTTCCGTCCCGACCACGTCGAACCGTGCCTGACCCAGGACGAAGCGCTGGCCGAGGCGCCCAATGCGGTCGACGGCCGGTTCGCCGTCCCGCGAATCCTGGGGGAGTCGGAATGACCGGCATGAGTTCGGACATCGTTCGGCTCGACGCCGCCACGCTGGGCGCCAAGATCGCGGCCAAGGAGGTGTCGTCCACCGAGGCGACGCGCGCCTGCCTGGATCAGATCGCCGCGACCGACGGCGACTACCACGCCTTCCTGCATGTGGCCGAGGAGAAGGTGCTGGCCGAGGCATCGCGGATCGACGACCTGGTCGCGGCGGGCGAGACGCTGCCGTCACCTCTGGCCGGTGTGCCGCTGGCGCTCAAGGACGTCTTCACCACCACCGATATGCCGACGACCTGCGGGTCGAAGATCCTCGAAGGCTGGACATCGCCGTACGACGCGACGGTCACCGCGCGGCTGCGGGCGGCAGGCATCCCGATCCTGGGCAAGACCAACATGGACGAGTTCGCGATGGGCAGTTCGACCGAGAACTCCGCCTACGGTCCGACCCGCAACCCCTGGAACACCGACCGGGTGCCCGGCGGTTCGGGCGGCGGCAGCGCCGCGGCGTTGGCGGCGTTCCAGGCGCCGCTGGCCATCGGGTCCGACACCGGCGGATCGATCCGTCAGCCTGCGGCGCTCACCGCGACGGTCGGGGTGAAACCGACCTACGGCACGGTCTCGCGCTACGGACTCATCGCCTGCGCATCGTCGCTGGACCAGGGTGGGCCGTGCGCCCGGACGGTGCTGGACACCGCGCTGCTGCACGAGGTGATCGCCGGACACGACCCGAAGGACTCGACGTCGGTGGACGCCGCGGTGCCCGATGTCGTTGCGGCGGCAAGGGCCGGTGCGGCTGGCGACCTCAAAGGCGTCCGGATCGGTGTGGTGAAGCAGTTGCGCGGCGATGGGTACCAGCAGGGCGTGCTGGCATCGTTCGACGCCGCCGTCGAACAGCTGACCGCGCTGGGCGCCGAGATCAGCGAGGTCGACTGCCCGCACTTCGACTATTCACTGCCCGCCTACTACCTGATCCTGCCGTCGGAGGTGTCGTCGAATCTGGCGCGGTTCGATGCAATGCGGTACGGACTACGCATCGGCGACGACGGTACGCGCAGCGCCGAGGAAGTGATGGCGATGACGCGGGCCGCCGGGTTCGGTCCAGAAGTTAAGCGCCGCATCATGATTGGCACCTACGCACTGTCGGCGGGCTATTACGACGCCTATTACAACCAGGCGCAGAAGGTGCGCACGCTGATCGCGCGTGACCTCGACGAGGCCTACCAGAAGGTCGACGTGCTGGTGACCCCGGCCACTCCTTCCACGGCGTTTCGCATCGGGGAGAAGGTCGACGATCCGCTGGCGATGTACCTGTTCGACCTGTGCACGCTGCCGCTGAACCTGGCGGGTCACTGCGGTATGTCGGTGCCTTCTGGCCTGTCGGCCGACGACAACCTGCCGGTCGGGCTGCAGATCATGGCGCCCGCGCTGGGTGATGACAGGTTGTATCGGGTCGGAGCGGCCTATGAAGTTGCGCGAGGTCCGCTGCCAACGGCGCTCTGACGGGGCAGGATGGACAGATGCGCATCGGAGTACTCACTGGCGGAGGAGACTGTCCCGGCCTGAACGCGGTGATCCGCGCCGTGGTCCGCACCTGCGACGTGCGCTACGGCTCCAAGGTCGTCGGCTTTCTGGACGGCTGGCGCGGCCTCCTCGAGGACCGCCGCATTCAGCTGGCCAACGACGATCGCAATGACCGGCTGCTGGCCAAAGGCGGCACCATGCTGGGCACCGCCCGGGTGCATCCCGACAAGCTGCGCGCCGGGCTCGATCAGATCAAGCAGACGCTCGACGACAACGGGATCGACGTGCTCATCCCCATCGGCGGCGAGGGCACGCTGACCGCCGCGCACTGGCTGTCGGAGGAGAACGTCCCCGTGGTCGGGGTGCCCAAGACCATCGACAACGACATCGATTGCACCGATGTGACGTTCGGTCACGACACCGCACTCGGTGTGGCCAGTGAGGCCATCGACAGGCTGCACAGCACGGCGGAATCGCATCAGCGGGTGATGCTTGTCGAGGTGATGGGCCGCCACGCCGGCTGGATTGCGTTGAACGCGGGTCTGGCGTCCGGGGCGCACATGACGCTGATCCCCGAGCAGCCTTTCGACGTCGATGAGGTGTGCCGGCTGATCAAGCAGCGGTTTGTCCGCGGCGACGCCCACTTCATCTGTGTGGTGGCCGAAGGGGCCAAGCCGGCTGAGGGCACAATGCGGTTGCGCGAGGGCGGAATCGACGAGTTCGGCCACGAGAAGTTCACCGGTATCGCGCAGCAGCTCGCCGTCGAGGTCGAGAAGCGGATCAACAAGGAAGTGCGGGTCACCGTGCTCGGCCACGTCCAGCGCGGCGGCACCCCGACCCCGTACGACCGAATCTTGGCGACCCGTTTTGGGGTCAACGCCGCCGACGCCGCGCACGCGGGCGAGTACGGGATGATGGTGTCGCTGCGCGGTCAGGAGATCGGTCGGGTGCCGCTCGCCGACGCGGTGCGTCAGCTCAAGCTGGTGCCGCAGAGCCGCTACGACGACGCCGCCGAGTTCTTCGGCTGAGTCCTCTCACTAAGATCGGAGTCATGACTGTCGCCGCCGCTGAGCTTCTCGACTACGACGAGGTCATTGCCCGCTACGACCCCGTGATGGGCATGGAAGTCCACGTCGAACTCTCCACCGCCACCAAGATGTTCTGCGGGTGCACCAACGAATTCGGCGGCGAACCCAACACGCAGGTGTGCCCCGTGTGCCTGGGCCTGCCCGGTTCATTGCCGGTGCTCAACCAATCCGCGGTCGAGTCGGCCATCCGGATCGGACTGGCACTGAACTGCGATATCGCCCCCTGGGGCCGCTTCGCCAGGAAGAACTACTTCTACCCGGACCAGCCGAAGAACTACCAGATCAGCCAGTACGACGAGCCGATCGCCGTCAACGGCTACCTCGACGTGCCGCTCGAGGACGAGACCACCTGGCGCGTGGAGATCGAACGCGCGCACATGGAGGAAGACACCGGCAAGCTGACACACCTCGGCAGCGACACCGGCCGCATCGAGGGTGCGACCACGTCGCTGCTCGACTATAACCGCGCCGGTGTGCCGCTGATCGAGATCGTCACCAAGCCCATCGAGGGCACCGGCGAACGCGCGCCGGAGATCGCCAAGGCGTATGTAACCGCGCTGCGAGATCTGTTGCGCGCCTTGGGAGTTTCCGACGTACGGATGGACCAGGGCTCGATGCGTTGCGACTCCAACCTGTCGCTGAAGCCCAAGGGTGCCACCGAGTTCGGCACACGCACCGAAACCAAGAACGTGAACTCGCTCAAGAGCGTGGAGGTCGCCGTCCGGTACGAGATGCGTCGTCAGGCAGCAATTCTCGAGGCGGGCGGCAAGATCACTCAGGAGACTCGCCACTTCCACGAAGACGGTTACACGACCGCCGGTCGCAGTAAGGAGACCGCACAGGACTACCGGTATTTCCCCGAGCCCGACCTCGAACCGGTCGCACCGAGCGCAGAACTCGTCGAACGGCTGCGGGGCACCATTCCCGAGCTACCGTGGTTGACCCGCAATCGGATTCAGCAGGACTGGGGCATCTCCGACGAGGTGATGCGCGATCTGGTGAACATCGGAGCTCTCGACCTGATTGCCGCAACCGTCGAACACGGCGCTACCAGTGATACCGCGCGCGCTTGGTGGGGAAACTTCCTGGTGCAGAAGGCCAATGAAGCGGGAGTGGAACTCGAGGCGCTCCCGATCACCCCGGCGCAGGTCGCCGCGGTGGTGAAGCTCGTCGACGAGGGCAAGCTGTCGAACAAGCTGGCGCGCCAGGTCGTCGAGGGCGTCTTGGCCGGCGAAGGTGAGCCCGAACAGGTGATGACCGATCGGGGACTCGCCGTCGTGCGCGACGACTCGCTGATCCAGGCTGCCGTCGACGAGGCCCTGGCTGCCAATCCCGATGTCGCGGAAAAGATTCGCGGCGGCAAGGTGCAGGCCGCCGGCGCCATCGTCGGCGCGGTGATGAAGGCGACCAAGGGCCAAGCCGACGCGGCCCGCGTACGCGAATTGGTGCTCGCCGCCTGCAGTTAGGCCACCTGCCCGACCAGTCCGTCCCACGCCGCGATCGCGCCCTCGGCTATCGACGACAACTTCTTTACATCGGCGCCGTCGCGAGCCTGAATCGCCATCCCGTGGTTCACCGTGTTGTAGAACGCGGCTATCGCGGCGGCGTCGGCGCCGGCCGGTACGTCACCCTCGGCGATCCCGCGTTCGATGCGTTCGCGAAAGTCGGTCTCGAGGGCCATTCGCCACTGCGCGAGATACTCGTGGACTGACCGGGTGTCGTCGCCGGACGTGGTCGCCGCGAGCACGATCATGCATCCTCGGGGATTGTCGGGGTCGCAGAAGACGACCGCGTGGTGGCGCAGCACCGCCGAGATCGCCTCCCGCGCAGTCGGTCGCTCCCGAAGCTCGGCGGCGGCCGTCGCGCCCAAGGTGTCGTTGTAATAGGCGACCGCCTCGCGGAAAAGCTCCTCCTTGGAGCCGAACGCCGCATAGAGGCTGGGGGAACTGATGCCCATCGCCGCCGTGAGGTGGCTCATCGAGGTGGCTTCGTAGCCGTGCTCCCAGAACACCTCCATGGCGCGCCGCAGGGCCTCGTCGCGGTCGAAGGCGCGGGGTCTCCCACGCGTCGCCATGCGCTACCTCCCTTTATGTATCGAACGACAAAGAATCCGTTGACAAGTGTAGCCTCCGCATTTAATTTTGTATCGAACGACACAAAAAGGAGGATTGGATGTCTGAATCGAGCGTTGCGTTGGTGACCGGCGGCAGCAGGGGGATTGGGGCGGCCATCGCCGAGCGACTGGCCGAGCAGGGCTCAGATGTGGCCATCACCTATGCCCAGTCCAAGGAGCGGGCCGACGAGGTTGTTGACCGCATCCGCGCCCACGGCCGCCGAGGGTTCGCCGTCAAGGCCGACAGCGCCGCCGCCGACGAGGTGGTGACCGCGGTCCAGCAGACCGCCGACGAGCTGGGTGGGCTGGACATCCTCGTCAACAATGCGGGCATCTACCCGTTCGGAGTCATCGACGACGTGCCGGCCGAGGACGTCGACCGCACCCTCGCCATTCACGTCCGCGCGGTGTATCTGGCGAGCCAGGCCGCGGTGCGACACATGTCGGCCGGCGGCCGGATCATCAGCATCGGAAGCAATCTCGCGCAGCGCGTGCCGTATCCGGGCATCGCGCTGTACGCGATGAGCAAGTCCGCTCTCATCGGCTTCACCAAGGGACTCGCCCGTGATGTCGGCGAGCGGGGGATCACAGTGAATGTCGTCCAACCTGGCTCGACCGATACCGACATGAATCCCGTCGACGGTCACACGGCCGATGAACAGCGTGCGGCGGCCGCCCTCGGCCGGTACGCCGATGCGCGCGAGATCGCCGACTCTGTCGCGTTTTTGGCAAGTCCCGCCGCGTCATACATCACCGGAGCAGTGCTCACCGTCGACGGCGGCACGAACGCCTGACCATGGCATGGGTGATTCTAGTCTGCGCGGGCCTGCTCGAAATCGTCTGGGCCACCGCGCTCAAACAATCCGACGGCCTCAGCCGACTGTGGCCGAGTGTCATCGGTATCGGCGGAGCTGTGCTCAGCTTCACTCTGCTCGCGGTGGCGCTTCGGCAGTTGCCTGCAGGTACCGGCTACGCCGTGTGGGTCGGTATCGGCGCGGTCGGTGTTGCGGTGGCAGGCATGGTCCTGTTCTGTGAGACCGTCAGTGTGGCGCGGGTGTTGTTCCTGTCGATCATCGTCGTCGGCATCGTTGGACTACGCCTTGTCGAGGCCTGAAGCGCAACGGCTCGCTGTTCGGCGCTGCAGCGAAAACCGAAGTGCCCCAGCGATGTTTACGTAGCGTCCTCGTTCTTGCGCGGGAAGCCGCCGCCCTGCGGGAACAGCGGGAAGACGACGTCGTCGAGCTTCTCGGCATCACCGGCCGTCTTGTTGATGGTCGCGCCCCAGACGTTGCCGTCGGGCGAGACCGCCATCGCCCACGCATGGCCGTGCTGGTCCTGACGCACCACCTCGGGATCGCCGGTGACCGCGCCCGTGTCCGGTGCCATGCGAACGGCGACGGACTGTTTGGTGTTGACGAGGTTCACCAGCACGGTGCCGTCCAATGCCGCACACCCGGCGACGCCCGGGCGGTCGGGCCACGTCCATACGGTCGACACCTTGGAGTCCTTGGCGATCTTCTGTAGGCGATCACCGGTCGGTGTGCGATCGGTGACGTACAGCGACTCGTCCGACGGGTCGATGCACACCCCACCGCCGGCGCCCAAACCGGACAGCGCCGTCGTCGTCGGCGCCTGGTCGACCGTCGTCGGCTGCTCGATCCGCAACAACTTGCCGGCCAGTGAGCGAGGATCACCGGCCTGAGCGGGGTCACCGGCGTCGCCCGTCTGTACTAGCAGGGTGGTCGGGCTGGTGAAGATCAGCGACCCGGTGTTACCGGTCGCGCCTTTGGGGATGCCGGTCAGGATCGGCTTGGGAATGTCGCCGTCGGCGATCCGGATGACCCGGTTGTCGGTCGGGGTGCTGACGTAGGCGTACATCAGCCGGTCCTGGGCGTACGTCGGCGACAAGACGATGTCCATGAGCCCGCCGTCACCGGACCCGTCGACGGGCAGGACGACTTTGACCTTCGGTTCGGCGCGCACCGACACCTCTTTGACCGCGCCGGTCGTGCGTTCGCCCACCAACGCGGACTGGCTGTCGGGCAGCATGATGAGGCCGCTCGTGCTTTCCAGGCAGCCCTGCATGACGCCGGGCGCCGGGCATTCCTTGGGGAACGGCTTGGGCGGCAGCGGCGGAGGTGGCGGCGGCTTCGACGACGGCCCGGGCTTCAGTTCCGGCTCGGTCGTGAACGGTTGCGATTGCGCATCGTCGAATCGCGCGCAGCCCGACGCCACCAGCAACGCCGCACACACCACGGCGAACACAGCCCGCATCGGCCGGCGCAGTCTCATGCGAGCCAGATTACGGATCGTTCGGTGGTGCGCGCCACGCACATGCTTGCGCCGTACGCGGAAAAGGCCCGCGAAATGGTCGCCCGAAAGCGCCGCGCCAATCCTCGGATCACAGGTGAATAGCCCTTACGCTGGGGGTCGTGACCAGTCAACCCCACGACCCAAGCGCGTGGCAGCGGCCCGACGACGCGGCCGGGCGCCCCATGACGGCGAGCCTGGTCGACCCCGAGGACGATCTTCCGTCCGCGAATTACGCCGGCGACTTCGAAACGACGGCGATCCCGCCGTACGACTCCGGCCGGTCTTCTTCCGAAACCGCCGGCGGCTTCGGGCTGCTCAACGAGCCCGAACCGCTGCCGTACGTCCAGCCGGGCGGTCGGCATTCCTTGTATGGCGCAGAACCGGCCGAGTACGGGCCGGATATCGACGCTCACACCCGGGGCGATGACCGCCGCGGCACCCAGGATCTCGGTCTTCTCTTCTTGCGCCTCGGCATCGGCGCGATCCTGATCGCGCACGGACTGCAGAAGGCCTTCGGATTGTTCGACGGCCCCGGCCTGGACGGCTGGGGCGATTCGTTGAGCACGATGGGCTTCAAATACGCCGACATCCTGACCTACGTCACGACCTTTGGTCAGATCGCCGCGGGCCTGCTGTTGATGCTCGGTCTTTTCACCCCGGTGGCGGCGGCCGGCGCGCTGGCATACCTGGTGACCGGCCTGCTCGCCGAGGCGATGGCGGCCCACGAAGAGGCCAGGCTGGCGTTGTTCCTCACCGATGGCCACGAATACAAGGTGTTCCTGGCAGGCGCAGTGGCGGCGCTCATCCTGACCGGTCCCGGCCGGTACGGTCTCGACGCCGGACGGGGCTGGGCCCGACGTCCCTTTGTCGGCTCGTTCATCGCGTTGCTGCTTGCGGTCGGCGTCGGTGTGGCGGCCTGGGTGCTGCTCAACGGCGGCAATCCGCTGGGTTAGCGCGTTACGCGTAGGGGTTGGGCACCCGGCCCGCGCTCACCTCGGTGAGCTGCGGCAACGTCGCGAACGTCACCGCGGGGAGTCGGAGTTCGCCGCCGTCTTTGAGCTGCGCGGTCGCCCAGGACGACCTGCCGAACCGCAGGCCGTCGATGTCATCCCAGCCGACGGTCTGGCTGTCCAGCAGGGTCCGAGCGGTCACCGTTGTGGCGTCGGCGATCGTGCGGTACCTGACCACCGCGATCGACAGCAGGATCGGGATGACGAGCAGGAGCGCAACCCAGTGCGGACCGGCGAGAATCACCGCCAGCAGGCCCAGCGTGAAGAATCCGACCGCAAAATGTGCCATCGGGGAAATCCGGATGACGACGGGCTGCGGATCGGTGTCGGCGCTCACATGGCCAGTTTGGCACTGCGGGCGAGATGCCGGGAATTTGGCCGCCCCGGCGGTGCCGGGAATTTGGCCGCCCCGGCGGTGCCGGGAATTTGACCGCTGACCTGTGCGGAGGCTACCGTCAAGTGTTATGCAGGCCCCGGGAGTGCTCGTAGTAATTGGGAAGCGCGTTGATGCCGCGCTAGCCCTCGCCCGGGCATAGCCAACAGCATCGACGCGCGACCCTCGTACAGCAGCCCAGCTGACGGGGGTTTTTTCTTGCCCCACCACCGATTTGAGATCCTAGAAACAACCAGGAACAGAGAGAGAAGATCGTGAGCGCACCCACCACGCGACCGCCCGAGCAGTCGGACACCGCGCCGAACGGGACACCTGCCGCACCCAAGCCCAGCTCGGCGCCGTCCAAACGCATTGCGCCGCACCAGCTCACAGGAGCGCAGGCAGTAATCCGGTCGCTGGAGGAACTCGACGTCGACACCATCTTCGGCATCCCCGGCGGTGCCGTGTTGCCGGTCTATGACCCGCTTTTCGACTCGCAGAAGTTGCGCCATGTCCTGGTGCGTCACGAGCAGGGGGCTGGCCACGCCGCGAGTGGCTATGCACACGCCACGGGCAAGGTCGGTGTGTGCATGGCGACGTCGGGTCCGGGTGCGACCAACCTGGTCACTCCGCTGGCTGACGCCTACATGGACTCGATCCCCGTCGTCGCGGTCACCGGGCAGGTCGGGCGCGCGCTGATCGGCACGGACGCGTTCCAGGAAGCCGACATCTCCGGCATCACGATGCCCATCACCAAGCACAACTTCCTGGTCCGCGACGGCGACGACATCGCGCGGGTGATGGCCGAGGCCTTCCACCTCGCGCGGTCGGGCCGCCCGGGCCCGGTGCTGGTCGACATCCCGAAGGACGTGCTGCAGGGGCAGTGCACGTTCAGCTGGCCGCCGCAGATCGATCTGCCCGGCTACAAGCCGAACACCAAGCCGCACAACCGCCAGGTTCGTGAGGCCGCCAAACTGATCGCGTCGGCCCGCAGGCCGGTCCTGTACGTGGGCGGCGGCGTGATCCGCGGCGAGGCCACCGACGAACTGCTGAATCTGGCCGAGCTGACCGGGATCCCGGTCGTCACCACCCTGATGGCCCGCGGCGCGTTCCCGGACAGCCATCCGCAGAACATGGGCATGCCCGGGATGCACGGCACCGTGGCCGCGGTGGCCGCTCTGCAGCGCAGCGATCTGCTGATCGCGTTGGGTACGCGCTTCGACGACCGGGTGACCGGCAAGCTGGATTCCTTTGCGCCGGAAGCCAAGGTGATCCACGCCGACATCGACCCGGCCGAGATCGGTAAGAACCGCCACGCCGACGTGCCGATCGTCGGCGACGTCAAAGCTGTGATCACCGACCTGATCGAGGTGCTACGGCGCGACGGCAGCATCGGATCGATCCAGACCGACAAATGGTGGGAGTATCTGCGCGGCGTGCAGTCGACCTACCCGTTGAGCTACGGCGCGCAGAGCGACGGCAGCCTCTCGCCCGAGTACGTCATCGAGACCCTGGGCAAGATCGCGGGCCCGGACGCGGTGTACGTCGCAGGCGTTGGGCAGCACCAGATGTGGGCCGCGCAGTTCATCAAGTACGAGAATCCCAAGACCTGGTTGAACTCAGGCGGCCTCGGCACCATGGGCTTCGCGGTGCCGGCGGCAATGGGGGCCAAGTTCGGCCGTCCGGAAGCCGAGGTGTGGGCCATCGACGGCGACGGCTGCTTCCAGATGACCAATCAGGAACTGGCGACGTGTGCCGTCGAGGGCGCGCCCATCAAGGTCGCGATCATCAACAACGGCAATCTGGGCATGGTGCGGCAATGGCAGACGCTCTTCTACGAGGAGCGCTACAGCCAAACCGATCTCGCCACGCATTCACACCGCATCCCGGACTTCGTCAAGCTGGCCGAGGCCCTCGGCTGTGTCGGATTGCGCTGTGAGCGTGCCGAAGACGTGGAGTCCGTCATCCAGCAGGCACGGGAGATCAACGACCGTCCCGTCGTCATCGACTTCATCGTCGGCGCCGACGCGCAGGTGTGGCCAATGGTGGCCGCAGGTACCAGCAATGACGAGATCCAGGCCGCGCGCGGTATCCGCCCGCTGTTCGACAACGAAGAGGGGCACGCCTGATGGCCGTCAACACCCACACCCTTTCGGTGCTCGTCGAGGACAAGCCCGGCGTGCTGGCGCGCGTCGCGTCGCTGTTCTCACGGCGTGGCTTCAACATTCAGTCACTCGCGGTCGGTGCGACCGAGCAGAAGGACATGTCCAGGATGACGATCGTGGTGAGTGTGGAGGACTCACCGCTCGAGCAGATCACCAAGCAGCTCAACAAGCTGGTCAACGTGATCAAGATCGTCGAACAGGACGAGGACAACGCGGTCGCTCGGGAGCTGGCGCTCATCAAGGTGCGCACCGACGCAACCACGCGCAGCCAGGTCATCGAGGCAGTGAATCTATTCCGCGCCAAGGTCGTTGATGTTTCTACAGAGTCGCTGACCGTCGAGGCGACCGGCACCCCGGAGAAGCTCGAGGCACTGCTGAGGGTGTTGGAGCCGTATGGAATCCGCGAGCTCGTGCAGTCCGGTGTGGTGTCCCTGTCGCGCGGTCCGCGCGGCATCGGCACCGTCAAATAATCCCAATCAGTAGAAGAGCAAAGAGAAGGAAAGTCACGAATGCCAGTTGAGATGTTCTACGACGACGACGCGGACCTGTCGATCATTCAGGGACGCAAGGTCGGCGTCATCGGCTACGGCAGCCAGGGCCACGCACACTCGCTGTCTCTGCGCGACTCCGGCGTGCAGGTGAAGGTCGGCCTGAAGGAGGGATCGAAGTCCCGCGACAAGGTCACCGAGCAGGGGCTGGACGTGGATACGCCCGCCGAGGTGGCCAAGTGGGCCGACGTGATCATGCTGCTGGCGCCCGACACCGCCCAGGCCGACATCTTCAAGAACGACATCGAGCCCAATCTGGAGGACGGCAACGCGCTGTTCTTCGGTCACGGCCTGAACATCCACTTCGACCTGATCAAGCCGCCGGCCAACGTCACCATCGGCATGGTTGCCCCGAAGGGTCCCGGCCACCTGGTGCGCCGTCAGTTCGTCGACGGTAAGGGTGTGCCGTGTCTGATCGCGGTCGACCAGGATCCCAAGGGCGAGGGCGAGGCGCTCGCACTCTCGTACGCCAAGGGGATCGGTGGCACCCGCGCGGGCGTCATCAAGACGACGTTCAAGGACGAGACCGAGACCGACCTCTTCGGTGAGCAGGCCGTGTTGTGCGGTGGCACCGAGGAACTCGTCAAGACCGGCTTCGACGTCATGGTCGAGGCGGGCTACGAGCCCGAGTTGGCCTACTTCGAGGTGCTCCACGAACTCAAGCTCATCGTCGACCTCATGTACGAGGGCGGCATCGCGCGGATGAACTACTCGGTCTCCGACACCGCGGAGTTCGGTGGCTACCTGTCCGGGCCGCGAGTGATCGACGCCGACACCAAGCAGCGCATGAAGCAGATTCTGGCCGAAATCCAGGACGGCACTTTCGTGAAGCGTCTGGTCGCCAACGTCGAGGGCGGCAACAAGGAACTCGAGCGACTGCGCAAGGAGAACGCCGAGCATCCCATCGAGGTGACCGGCAAGAAGCTGCGCGACTTGATGAGCTGGGTCGACCGCCCCATCACCGAAACCGCCTGACCGTGTGATTTCGGTGTCGCTGGTCGCGCCTACCGCGACTGGCTACACCGAAATCGCTTGGATTCAGGACTGCGCCGGCTGCAGACCGGTCCACGGAAATTCGATCCACAAATCGGTCCGGCGCCAGACGTATTCGCAATCGATTTCCGACTGCGGCTTCTGGTAGACGACGGCGCAGCGGACCTCGGAGACGTGTTCGGCGCAGAAGTCGCGGACGAAACGCAATGTCGCCCCGGTGTCCGCGACGTCGTCGGCGATCAGCATGCGTGCACCACCCAGATCGGCGACATCGGGCAGGGGAGGCAGCAGTACCGGCGCATCGAGGCGCTGGTCCACGCCGGTGTAGTACTCGACGTTCATCATGTGCACCTTTTTGACCTCCAGCGCGTAGCCGAGCGCGCCTGCGACGAACAACCCACCGCGCGCCACAGCGAGTATGAGATCGGGTGCGAAACCGTCGTCGACGACGGCGGAGGCGAGTTGCCGTGTCGCGGCGCCGAACTGGTCCCACGACAGTTCTTCCCGGTCGGTCATTGGCAAACCGTAATCGCTTGCCGACAATTCCGCGGGAACGCCGCTACGGACGGCGTTCGTGGCCGGGCTTGCCGTGCGTGCGGCGCCGCTCCTTCATGTCCGCCTCGAACACGTGGCGCGCGCCCTGTTGCAACTCCGCACGCACGCGTTGTTCATGGTCACGGAACAAAGACCAGTAGTTGTCGTCGAACTCCTCGACGATCTGGAAGGTCCAACGTCCGTACAGGACGTTGCGGCCCACGACTTCGTCCTCGAGTCGGTCGGCCACTGCGCCATGCCCGGCCTCACGCAGTTGGTCGCACGCTTTGCCAAGCAGAAGATCGGCATGGCCCATCAGCTGATGGAACGAATACAAATGGCCGCGGGCGCGCTCCACGAATTCGAGCGCCTCAGATACCGTGCCGACGGCCTCGACCGTCGCGTCGTCCAGGCCGGCCGGGCGCCGGGGATTCTCGGGCTGTGTCACGGCGAAACGGATACCCGATATGGCGAGTCAGACACGGTTCCGCACAAAATTTGCATCGTTTGTGCATTGAATAGCGATATATGTCCAGATCGAAGCTCTATTCTGGCGGGGTTGACCACGTCGAGTAAGCACGAGAACGTCACCGCGGACGAGCCCCTGTACACCGTCCGCGTCGTCGCTGAGCGTCTTGGCGTGCCCACCGCGACACTGCGCAGCTGGAACCAGCGTTACGGCGTGGGTCCGTCCGAGCACAGCCCGGGTCGGCACCGCCTCTACAGCGAGACCGACATTGCGGTTGCCCGGCGGATGTACGAACTCATCGTCGAGGGTGCGAGCCCGCGCAGCGCGGCGCGAACCGCGATCGACTCGGTACGACCGGCCCGCGGCGATTCCGCGGCGCTGCTCGACTCCGCCTTCGATTTCGATGTGTTCACCGCAGGTCTGCTGCTCGATCGTCATCTGCGCCATTTCGGTGTGCTCGACACGTGGGATCAACTGATACGTCCGGCGTTCGACGACATCGCCCAACGGCAGGCCCAAGGGGAGGGCTGCATCGACGTCGAGCATGCGCTGTCGTGGACCGTGACACGGTCGTTGCAGCGTTACCCCATTGCTGCGCCTGAAGAATCGGCGTCCATCATTCTCGCCTGCACGCCGCGCGAAACGCACTTTCTCGCACTGGAAGCGCTGCGCGCGGCCCTTGCAGAACATGGGCGCGGCGCGTTGATGCTCGGCGCGGACGTCCCGCGGGCTGCGCTTCTCGATGCGGTCCAGCGCAAAGGAAGACCGGTGACGGCATTGTTGTGGTCGCAGACCGAGGACACCGCTGACTTTCAAACGGTCAACGACCTTGCCGAGCACGCCTCGGTCAGTGTCGGCGGTCCGGGCTGGGACGCGGTGATCGACCGGATTCACGCGTCGCGGCTGAACAGCCTTGGTGAAGCCGTCGACCACTTCGCCGCTGCGAACTAGAACCGGTTCGTTTGGGCGGCACCACCTTGTATTCCGCTGTGTCGAGCCACTTTTCGACGTTGCAGCTACTTCGACCGCTGCAAAGCGTCCGGTTTGTGCACGGCGTCGCGTCCGCTCTTGTCGCTGCGCACCCGGTACTGCGGTTCGTCCGGTGACGCACGCACCGTCCGTCCCGCCGTCTCGCGGTCGCTGGTGATCTTCTCCTCGACAGTCCCGGTGACGGTCGTTCCGTGGCTACTCCATTGGACCTTGTCGCCCTTGTGAAACTCCGAACTCATATCGCGGGGATACCCGGGTGAAGTTCGGCAAAACCGGTTACGGCGAGAGGCTGGGGAGCGTCTTGATTCCGAATTCGCGGCGCAGCATGGTGCGTGCTGCGTAGAGGCCCGCCATACCGTGCACACCACCGCCGGGGGGAGTCGCCGACGAGCAGAGATAGACCTTCGGAATCGGAGTGGCCCATGGGTTGAGCCGCGGTGTCGGCCCCGCGAGCGCGTGCAGGAGCGTGTTGCCGCCGACGCCGATGTCACCACCGACGAGGTTGGCGTTGTGCTCGGCCAACCGGGAGGCCGGTACCGACCGCACCGCGACGACGACGTCACGGAAGCCGGGTGCGAAACGCTCGAAGATGCGGGTGATCGTCTCGGCTTGGTCGACAGGTGAGCCGTGGGGCACGTGCGCATAGGTCCACAGGGGCCGACGCCCCTGCGCATCGATGCGGTTCGGGTCGGCCAGGTGCGGCAGCGAGGCGAGCACCATCGGCCATTCGGGATGCCTGCCCGCCGCGATCTCCTTTTCGGCATGCGCCATCTGCTCTCGGCTGCCACCCATGTGCAGTGTCGGAGCGTCGGCTGCACGAGGGTCCGCCCACGGAATCTCGTCGGACAGCACGAAATCCACCTTGGCTACGCCCGGGCCGAACCGATAGTGCTGCAAAGCTTTTGCGTATCGCGCGGGGACCGTGTTCCGGTAGATGGACAGCAGCGCCGTCGGCGCGGTGTCGAAAAGCACCACACCGCCTGGTGGTTCGGTGACCTCTTCGCCCACCGTGATGACACCGCCATGTGCGCGCAGGTCGGCGATGAGGGCGTCGGGAATGGCCTGGCTGCCGCCTACCGGGATGGGCCAGCCCACGGTGTGCGCGAGTGTGGCCAGCATCAGTCCGGCACCGGTGGTGACGAACGACGGCATCCGGTTGATGGCATGTGCGGCAACGCCCGTGAATAACGCGCGGGCGTCGGCACCGGCGAGCCTGCCCCACAGCGGCGTGCCCTGCTCGAGCATGTTTCGCGCAAGGTACGCCGCGGCGATCAGATCGCGCGGGATCGAGCGCTTGTCCCCGAGGAGGAAGTCGACGACGCCCTCGTCGCGCTTGGTGAGTGGGCCGAGCAGCCGCCGCCACGAGTCGCCGTGCAGCAGCTCCGCGCAGGTGCGGTCCAGATCGTGATAACCGACCGCCGTGGGTTGACCGGGAAGCGGATTGGCGTAGGAGACGGCGGGCACCCTCAAGTCCACCCCGCGAGCGGGCAGATCGAATTCCGCCAGGAACGGCGAGGCCAACGCGAGCGGGTGCACGGCCGAGCAGACATCGTGGGAGACCTCGCCGAACTCGGGGTCAGCGAGGGTCCGTGCGCCGCCACCCAGTGATGGCTGTGCCTCGAACACCTGCACTGACAGACCGGCGCGCGCGCAGATGACGGCGGCGGCCAAGCCGTTGGGTCCGCTGCCGACCACGGTGACGTCCACCGCCCAATTACATCCCATTAGGCTGACCGCGTGAGCCTGCCCGTTGTATTGATCGCAGACAAGCTGGCCGAATCGACCGTCGCCGCGCTGGGTGACCAGGTGGAAGTGCGCTGGGTCGACGGTCCGGACCGAGAAAAGCTACTGGCCGCGGTGCCCGAGGCCGACGCACTGCTGGTGCGCTCGGCAACCACGGTTGATGCCGAGGTGCTCGCCGCCGCCACGAAACTCAAGATCGTCGCCCGCGCCGGCGTCGGCCTGGACAACGTCGACGTAGACGCGGCCACGGCGCGCGGCGTCCTCGTGGTCAACGCGCCGACCTCCAACATCCACAGCGCGGCCGAGCACGCGCTGGCGCTCATGCTGTCGGCCGCTCGGCAGATCCCCGCCGCCGACGCGACGCTGCGTGAGCACACGTGGAAGCGCTCGTCGTTCTCCGGCACCGAGATCTTCGGCAAGACCGTCGGCGTCGTCGGCCTGGGGCGCATCGGACAGTTGGTCGCCCAGCGACTGGCCGCCTTCGGCACGCACGTCGTGGCGTACGACCCGTACGTGTCGGCCGCTCGCGCCGCCCAATTGGGCATCGAGCTGCTCACTCTCGACGAGCTGTTGGGCCGCGCCGACTTCATCTCGGTGCACCTGCCCAAGACCAAGGAGACAGCCGGCCTGATCGGCAAGGAGGCGCTGGCCAAGACCAAGCCCGGCGTCATCATCGTCAACGCGGCACGCGGTGGCCTGATCGACGAAGCGGCGCTCTCGGACGCGATCACCAGCGGTCACGTGCGCGGCGCCGGCCTCGACGTGTTCGCCACCGAACCGTGCACGGACAGCCCGCTCTTCGAACTACCCCAGGTCGTGGTGACGCCACACCTCGGCGCGTCGACCGCAGAGGCGCAGGACCGGGCGGGCACCGACGTCGCCGAGAGCGTGAAGCTTGCGCTGGCAGGTGAGTTCGTACCCGACGCGGTGAACGTCGGCGGCGGCGTCGTCGGCGAGGAAGTCGCGCCGTGGCTGGATCTGGTCCGCAAACTGGGCCTGTTGGTCGGCGTGCTGTGCAGTGAACTTCCGGTGTCGCTGTCGATTCAGGTCCGCGGCGAGTTGGCGTCCGAAGAGGTTGACGTACTGCGCCTTTCAGCGCTGCGCGGGTTGTTCAGCGCTGTCATCGAGGATCCGGTCACGTTCGTCAACGCGCCGGCGCTGGCGGCCGAACGCGGTGTCGAGGCCGACATCAGTACCGCCACCGAGAGCCCGAACCACCGCAGTGTGGTCAACGTGCGCGCGGTGTACTCCGACGGTTCCGTCGCCAACGTTTCCGGCACGCTGTCGGGTCCACAGCTGGTCGAGAAGATCGTCCAGATCAACGGCCGCAACTTCGATCTGCGCGCCGAAGGCGTCTACCTGATCGTCAACTACATCGACCAGCCGGGCACGTTGGGCAAGATCGGCACCCTCCTCGGCACCGCCGACATCAACATTCACGCCGCCCAGCTCAGCGAGGACGCGGAGGGGCCGGGCGCGACGATCTTGCTGCGCATCGACCGAGACGTACCCGAAGACGTCCGGGCGGCGATCACCGCGGCCGTCGGCGCCAAGCTGTTGCAAGTGGTGGACCTGACGTGAAACTGGCGGTCATCGCGGGCGACGGCATCGGCCCGGAGGTCATCGACGAAGCGGTCAAGGTACTCGATGCCGTCGTGCCGGGTGTCAACAAGACCAGCTACGACCTCGGGGCGCGGCGGTACCACGCGACCGGAGACGTACTGCCGGAATCGGTGCTCGACGAGCTCCGCGCGCACGATGCGATCCTGCTCGGCGCCATCGGCGACCCGTCGATCCCCAGCGGTCTGCTGGAACGCGGTCTGCTGCTGCGAATCCGGTTCGCACTCGACCACCACATCAACCTGCGTCCCGCCCGGCTCTATCCGGGGGTGAGCAGTCCGTTGGCCGGAAACCCGAACATCGACTTCGTCGTGGTCCGTGAGGGCACCGAGGGGCCCTACACCGGGACCGGTGGAGCAATCCGCGTCGGCACACCCCATGAAATCGCCACCGAGGTCAGCGTCAACACCGCGTTCGGCGTGCGACGGGTCGTGCACGACGCGTTCGGCCGCGCGGCGAAACGGCGCAAACACCTGACCCTGGTGCACAAGAACAACGTCCTGACATATGCGGGTGCACTGTGGTGGCGCACCGTGCAGGAGGTCAGCGCCGAGTACCCCGACGTCGAGATCGCCTATCAACACGTCGACTCCGCCACCATCCACCTCGTCACCGACCCCGGCCGGTTCGACGTCATCGTCACCGACAACTTGTTCGGCGACATCGTCACCGACCTCGCGGCCGCGGTGTGCGGGGGCATCGGTCTGGCGGCCAGCGGCAACATCGACGCGACCCGAACCAACCCGTCGATGTTCGAGCCGGTGCACGGCAGCGCACCCGACATCGCGGGACAGGGGATCGCCGATCCCACCGCGGCGATCATGTCGGTGGCGCTGTTGCTTGCTCACGCGGGCGAACTCGACGCGGCCGCTCGCGTCGACAAGGCCGTGGAACGGCATCTGGCCACGCGCGGTGACGAGACGCGGTCCACCACCGAGATCGGCGATCGGATCGCGTCAAATCTCTAGTCGCGTGGCGACACTGAGTCGGCAGTGCTGGCTCTTCGCGATCGGTTCGTCACTGTTCGCGATCGCCACGATCCCCGGGTTGTCCGCCGTGGCAGGCGCCGGGATCGCCAACCTGCTGTGCTTCATCGGATCCTGGTTCTTCACGACCGCGGGCTGGATGCAACTGGTGCTGGCCCCTCCCGCGCAGCGCATCGGATGGCTTTCCGCGGCAACCCAGTTCGTCGGGACGATCCTTTTCAACATAAGTACCGCCTCTGCCCTGTGGGCACATGCGGTCAAACCGGAGCGCCGACTCGTGTGGGCGCCGGACGCCCTGGGGTCGCTGGCGTTTCTGATCAGCGGTGTCCTCGGCGTGATCGCGGTGACGGCGGTCGTCGGCATCATCGAGCTGAAATCCCGCGACTGGCAGGGGGAGTGGATCAACATGATCGGCTGTGTCGCTTTCGCGGTGTCCGCGCTCGGCGCCTTCGTCAGCGAATCCGGTGTCACCGTGGATGCCTGGATGGCGAACCTGGGCACATTCATCGGCGCCCTGTGCTTTCTGGTCGCCGCATTGGTCATGCTTCCGCGCCGCGCGCAGCGTGAGTGAGTTCAGTCCGTCTTAGGTTCGGCCGGGACCACGGGTATGGCCAGTAGCGGCAGCAGGGCGGAGACCGCGAACGCCACGGGGTAGCCGAGGGCGCCGATCAAGGCGCCGAACACGGGCGCAGACGCGGCGGAGGCGAAGAGTTGACTGGTGTTCTGCGTGCCCAATGCCCGTCCGCTCCAGAACGGTCCGGCGATCTCGGCGATGGCGGTGAATGCCAGCCCGTTGTCCGAGACGGTGATCACCGACGCGATCACCATGATCGCCACGCTGATCGGCGAACTGAGCCAGTCGGTCACCGCCAGCAGACCCATCGCGGCGGCGGCCGCCAGGGCAATCGTGCGGATCGGCCTCAGTCGCGAACCCGTCACGTCCGACCAACGGCCGGCGGCGATTCGACCACCCGCACCCAACACCTGCGCCACCGTGACGAGAGCGCCTGCCGACGCTGCCGACCATCCTCGGTCGGTCATCAACCACACCAACGCGAACGTCCACAGCACCGCTTGAGGCACCACCAGTAGTACGGAGACAGCGTGTATCCGGGTCAAGACCGACGATGCGCGATAGGGATTCGCCAGGTGCTCGGGTGGGGCCTCCGAGCGTGGTGGACGTGGCGGATCGATCACGAAGACCGCGCATACGACCGCGGAAAGCGCGCACACGATCGCCGGAAAACACAGTGCCGCAGAGATGCTGTACGCATCGGCCACTCGCGGAATCACCAAGGCGCCCAGGCCGACACCGAGCGGCGTTGCGGTTTGGCGGATGCCCATGACCAAGCCGCGTCGATCCGGTGGGAACCAGCCGACCACCAGTCGGCCGCTGGCCGAATTGCTACTGGCGGCGGCCATCCCGCCGAGCGTCAGGAACGCACCCATGGCGAACAGCGAGTCGACGGAAGCGGCCGCGAACGCCGCGGCGGCGATGAGCACCGAACCGAGGCTCAACACGATGCGCTCGCCGAACCGGTCGACAAGGTAGCCCCACGCGATGAGCGTGAGTACCAAGCCGAAGCCCGGCAGCGCTGATAGCAGGCCCGCAGCCCCGAGATCGAGTCCGCGCTCGCGCTGCAAGCTAGGAATGAGAAAGGCCACACCGTTGATGAATACGTTGGCGCTTGTCGTCGCAGCGAGCGCAATGACAAGCAGCGACCAGCGTCGCGCGGTGCTTATCGTGTCCGCGGACATGGCTCCATGGTCGCATGGCTATCTCATATGTCTGAACTATTATCTCAATATATGAGACGTCGCTGGCGCGGGAGCGGCCGCAGCACCAACTTTCGCGGCCACTAGGCTGACGACATGCGCCTTGGACGTATCGCCAGCCCAGACAGCGTCTGCTTCGTCAGCATCGAGGGCCCTCTCGACGACTCGGCCCGGGCAGTCGCCAAAGAGATTGCCGAGCATCCCTTCGGCACTCCGACCTTCACCGGACGGGAGTGGCCCCTGGCCGACGTGCGGATACTCTCGCCGATTCTGGCCAGCAAGGTCGTATGCATCGGAAAGAACTATGCGGCGCACGTCGCGGAAATGGGCGGGGGAGATTTCCCCGATCCGGTGATGTTCATGAAGCCCAACACCGCGATCATCGGTCCGAACGTGCCGATTCAGCTGCCGGCCGACGCCAGCCCGGTGCACTTCGAGGGTGAACTCGCCGTCGTCATCGGCCGAGTCTGCAAGGACGTTTCCGCCGCCCGCGCCGCGGAGAACATCCTGGGCTACACGATCGCCAACGACGTGTCGGCGCGTGATCAGCAGCAGAAGGACGGCCAGTGGACTCGGGCGAAAGGCCACGACACGTTCTGTCCGATCGGGCCGTGGATCGTCACCGATCTGGATCCGTCCGATCTCGCGTTGCGCACCGAGGTCAACGGCGAGACCAAACAGGACAGCCGGACATCGCTGATGATTCACGATGTCGGGGCGATCGTGGAGTGGATCTCAGCGGTGATGACACTGCTGCCCGGCGATGTCATCCTGACCGGGACGCCGGACGGGGTCGGCCCCATTGAAGGCGGCGACACCGTCACCGTCACCATCGAAGGTATCGGGAGCCTTTCCAATCCGGTTGTGCGCAAGGGAAAGTCATGACAGCTGATATGCGGGTGCGGTTCTGCCCGTCGCCAACCGGCACACCACACGTCGGCCTGATCCGTACCGCGCTGTTCAATTGGGCCTACGCGCGACATTGCGGCGGGGACTTCGTGTTCCGCCTGGAGGACACCGACGCCGAACGAGACAGCGAGGAAAGCTATCTGGCGCTGTTGGACGCCCTGAGCTGGCTCGGACTGAACTACGACGAAGGTCCCGACATCGGTGGACCGTACGCCCCGTACCGGCAGTCAGAACGCGGCGAGATATACCGGGACGTGCTGACACGGTTACAGGAATCCGGTGACGCCTATGAAGCGTTTTCGACGGCCGAGGAAGTCGAAGCCCGCCACGTCGCCGCGGGCCGAAACCCCAAACTCGGCTACGACAACTACGACCGCGAACTCACCGAAGCCCAGCGCACCGCGTTCCTCGAGGAGGGCCGCAGGCCGGTGCTCCGGCTGCGGATGCCTGCTGAAGACATCACCTGGAATGACCTCGTCCGCGGGGAAACAACATTCGCGGCGGGCGTCGTTCCCGATTTCGCGCTGACCCGCGCCAGCGGTGATCCGTTGTACACCTTGGTCAATCCGGTCGACGACGCGCTGATGAAGATCACGCACGTCCTGCGTGGCGAGGACCTGCTCCCGTCCACACCGCGCCAGATCGCGCTGTACCAGGCACTGATTCGTATCGGCGTCGCCGACCGGGTGCCCGAGTTCGCTCATTTGCCAAGCGTTCTGGGAGACGGCAACAAGAAGCTGTCCAAGCGCGATCCGCAGTCGAACCTGTTCGTTCACCGCGAACGGGGCTTCATTCCGGAGGGGCTGCTGAACTACCTGGCGCTGCTGGGCTGGGGTATCGCTGAAGACCACGACGTATTCAGCCTCGACGAGATGGTGGCTGCCTTCGACGTCGTCAACGTCAACTCCAACCCCGCCCGGTTCGATCAGAAGAAGGCGGACGCTCTCAACGCCGAACACATCCGCATGTTGGGTGAGGACGATTTCACCGCGCGGCTGGCGGCGTATTTCGCTGCCCACGGGCACGACACCGGCCTCGACGAAGCCCAATTCGCGGAGGCTGCGCGACTCGTGCAGACCCGAATCGTCGTGCTCGGCGACGCATGGGACCTGTTGAAGTTCCTCAACGACGCCGAGTTCACGCTCGACGAGAAGTCGGCGGCCAAGGAACTCAAGCCCGAAGCCGTCGCGGTGCTGGACGCCGCGCTCGCCGCGCTCGAAACAGTCGGCGAGTGGAGTACGGGGGAGATCGAAAACGCTCTGAAGGTGTCATTGTTGGAGAATCTGGAGCTCAAGCCGCGCAAGGCGTTCGGCCCGCTGCGTGTTGCGGCCACAGGTGCGTCGGTCAGCCCGCCGCTGTTCGAATCACTCGAGCTCCTGGGTCGGGACCGCAGCCTGCATCGGCTACGCGCGGGACGCGATCGTGCTGCCACCGTCGCAGACCAGGCGTGAGAAGGTGGCTGCAAATCTTTGGTAGTCTGCACGTCGGCCCGATACAACGCGCGGCGGCGCCGCCGATTGCTTGGTCGGGCCGAAAAGGCCCTGTGACCTGCGGTTACAGGTAGCCAATGGGGTATGGTGTAATTGGCAACACAGCTGATTCTGGTTCAGCCATTCTAGGTTCGAGTCCTGGTACCCCAGCCATTTGCGATGAGCGCTCGTGCGAAGAGCACGGGCCTCAAGCTGATTAGGTCCGCATAACCCGCTGGGCTATGCTGGCTGTCCGGAAATAGTTCTGGCCCCCGTCGTCTAGCGGCCTAGGACGCCGCCCTCTCACGGCGGTAGCGTGGGTTCGAATCCCATCGGGGGTACAAAGCAGTACGTTTTACAGCCTGCGGGTGAGTGCATCGGCGGCGGCCAATAGGTCGGCGGCCCACCGTGCTCCAGGGCGACGTCCCATTCGGTCGATCGGCCCGGACACCGATACGGCGGCGATCACCGCACCGGTGGCATCGCGCACCGGCGCCGACACACTCGCGACCCCCGGCTCGCGTTCCGCGGCGCTCTGGGCCCAGCCACGTTTGCGGACCTCGGCGAGGGTCCGGTCGGTGAACTTTGCGCTGGGCAACACCGCCTGTTGCGTGGCGGCGTCGGCATAGGCCAGCAGCACCTTGGCGCCTGAGCCGGCCGTCATCGGCAATCGCGCGCCGACCGGGACGGTATCCCGAAGCCCGGCAGGTGGTTCCAAGGCGGCGATACATGTACGCGCGGTGCCTTCGCGGCGATATATCTGCACGCTCTCGCCGGTGATCTCACGCAGGCGCGGCAACACCACGGCGCCGGCGGCCAGCAAGGGGTCGTTGACCTGTCCCGCCAACTCGGTGAGCGCAGGCCCGAGCCGCCATTGGCCGTCTCCGTTGCGGATCAACAGCCGATGCACTTCCAGACCCGCGGCCAAGCGGTGCGCGGTCGCACGCGGCAGTCCGGTGCGCTCGCACAGCTCTGCCAATCCGCACGGCGAATCCGCGATCGCGTGCAGCACCCCCATGACTTTGTCCAGCACCCCGATGCCGCTATCCTGTCTCACAGGGAGATACTAGCTTCCCAGAATGTGAGAAAGTCAAGATGGCAGCCCAGGACAAGCCACGCACACTCGCCGAAAAGGTGTGGGACGACCACGTCGTCGCGAAGGGATCGGGTGACGGCGCGGCCCGCGAACCCGACCTCATCTACATCGACCTGCACCTTGTGCACGAGGTCACCAGCCCGCAGGCGTTCGACGGCCTCCGCCTCAACGGTCGGCCGGTCCGCAGGCCCGATCTGACGATCGCCACCGAAGACCACAACGTGCCGACGATCGACATCGACAAGCCGATCGCCGATCCGGTCTCCCGCATTCAGGTCGAGACGCTGCGCCGCAACTGTGAAGAGTTCGGCATCCGGTTGCACCCGATGGGTGACGTCGAACAAGGGATCGTTCACATCATCGGGCCGCAGTTGGGCTTGACTCAGCCGGGGATGACGGTGGTGTGCGGCGACAGCCATACCTCCACCCACGGTGCGTTCGGTGCGCTCGCGATGGGCATCGGCACATCCGAGGTCGAGCATGTCCTCGCGACGCAGACGCTTCCGCTGCGGCCTTTCAAGACGATGGCGGTCAATGTCGACGGGCAACTGCCTGCGGGCGTGAGCGCAAAGGACATCATCCTCGCGGTGATCGCGAAGATCGGCACCGGCGGGGGACAGGGATACGTCATCGAATACCGCGGCAGCGCCATCGAATCGCTGTCGATGGAAGGGCGCATGACGGTCTGCAACATGAGCATCGAGGCCGGGGCGCGCGCCGGAATGGTCGCACCCGACGAGACAACGTTCGAGTTCTTGCATGGTCGCCCGCACGCTCCGAAGGGGGCGGACTGGGATGCCGCAGTAGCGGCGTGGAGTCAGTTGCGCACCGACGAAGGCGCGGAATTCGACACCGAGGTCTACATCGATGCCGCGACGCTGAGCCCATTCGTCACGTGGGGGACCAATCCCGGGCAAGGAGTTCCGCTGTCGGCGTCGGTACCGGACCCCGAGCTGATCTTTGACGACGGTGAGCGCCAGGCGGCCGAAAAAGCGTTGGCGTATATGGATCTTCGGGCTGGAACGTCGATGCGTGACATCACCGTGGACACCGTCTTCGTCGGCTCGTGCACGAACGGGCGCATCGAGGATCTGCGGGTGGTCGCCGACGTGCTCAAGGGTCGCAAGGTCGCCGATGGCGTGCGGATGCTCATTGTGCCCGGTTCGATGCGGGTGCGAGCGCAGGCCGAATCAGAGGGCCTCGGTGAGATCTTCGCCGCCGCCGGCGCGGAGTGGCGCCAGGCCGGATGCTCGATGTGTCTTGGAATGAATCCAGATCAACTGTCCCCGGGGCAGCGCTGCGCATCGACGTCGAACCGAAATTTCGAGGGACGGCAGGGCAAAGGAGGGCGCACCCATTTGGTGTCGCCTGCCGTTGCCGCGGCCACCGCTGTGCGCGGCACGTTGTCTTCTCCCGCCGATCTGACTCACGCATAGGAGCTCTGTGATGGAACCATTCCGCACTCATACCGGCATCGGCGTTCCGCTTCGCCGGTCCAATGTCGACACCGACCAAATAATCCCCGCCGTGTATTTGAAGCGGGTAACCCGAACAGGTTTCGAGGATGGCTTGTTCGCGGCATGGCGGTCCGACCCGTCTTTCATCCTGAACATGTCGCCGTTCGACAAAGGATCGGTGTTGGTCGCGGGTCCCGATTTCGGCACCGGTTCGTCGCGAGAGCACGCCGTGTGGGCGCTCATGGACTACGGATTCAGAGTCGTCATCTCATCTCGCTTCGCCGACATTTTTCGCGGCAACGCGGGCAAGGCGGGCCTCTTGGCGGCCGAAGTCGCCCAAGATGATGTCGAACTTTTATGGAAGCTCATCGAGGAGCATCCCGGCATGGAAATTACTGTGAATCTTCAAGATCGGAACGTCGTCGCGGGAACGGTCATGGTGCCGTTCAACATTGACGATTACACCGCCTGGCGACTCTCCGAAGGACTCGACGATATAGGTCTTACGCTGCGGAAATGCGATGAAATCGATTCGTATGAAGCACGCCGTCAGAGCTGGAAACCGCGTACCTTGCCGGCGTGACGGATTGGCTTTCTGAGCCGAAATCTTCACCCCTGAACCCGGTTATCGGGACCCCCGGCAGGAGCTCAAGGGGGGCAAGAAAGTTCGCTAGATTCTGCTGAAATTGCGCGTGGCTCTTGGAAATCAGTGGCCATTGGGTTTACCGTGTCCTCTAGTCGGCCCAAAGTGGGCTACTGGTTTTCGGAGGTTTTGCATGAACAAAGCAGAGCTCATCGACGTACTCACGGAGAAAATGGGCTCGGATCGTCGGTCAGCAACCGCTGCGGTCGAGAATGTCGTCGACACAATCGTGCGCGCGGTTCACAAGGGTGACAGTGTCACAATTACCGGCTTCGGCGTTTTCGAACAGCGTCGTCGTGCTGCTCGTGTTGCGCGTAACCCGCGCACCGGCGAGACCGTGAAAGTTAAGCCCACATCCGTGCCGGCATTCCGGCCCGGCGCACAGTTCAAAGCGGTTGTTTCTGGGGCACAGCGCCTCCCGTCGGAAGGACCAGCAGTGAAGCGTGGCGTGACGGCGGGCGGCGCCCGCAAGGCCGTGAAGAAGGCCGCAGTTAAGAAGGCGGCCAAGAAAGCGGTGAAGCGCACGGCAGTCAAGAAGGCTGTGAAGAAGGCCGCAGTCAAGAAGGCTGTGAAGCGCACGGCAGCCAAGAAGACTGTCAAGAAGGCCGCAGTCAAGAAGGCCGCGAAGCGCACCGCGGCCAAGAAGACTGTCAAGAAGGCCGCAGCTAAGAAGGCTGTGAAGCGCACCGCCGCCAAGAAGGCTGTGAAGCGTTCCCCGGCCAAGAAGGCTGTGAAGCGCGCCCCGGCCAAGAAGGGCCGCAGGTAAGTTCAACATCGAACACGCCGTGGGTCGCGCCGGCTGAGCCGGCAATTCAAGCGAATGCGACCCACGGCGTGTTTGTGTCTGACGAACTTCAGCCGGCCGCAGCGTTCATTTCTTGAGGGCGAGCGGACTGCCGATGTGATCGGCGGCGATCAGGCGTCCGTCGTATAGCGACAGGACCCAGGTGCTGCCTTTGCGGTTGCGCGATTTGTCCGGGCGGACTTCGTCACGCTCGCACCACCATGAGATGAGATCCGGAATCACCTTGCCCTGAGTGCAGATCACCGGCGTGCCTTCGGCGGTGGCGATCTCGACGAATCGGTTACGCGAGGCTTTGCGATTCTCCGCGTACGCCTCTTCGGTGAGCAATGGCTCGCTACTGATGTCGACACCGAGTTCCTCGGCCAGCGGCGCGATCGTCTGATGGCACCGAGTCCGGTCCGCTGCGTACAGCCTTTCGGCGCCGAAGGACAACAACTGTCCGACGAGAGACTCGGCCTGCGCGCGGCCATGCTTGTCCAAAGGACGGTTGCGGTCGTCACCTTTGTATCGCGACTTGCTGCCCGCGGTGCCGTGCCGGACGATCAACACCGTCTTCGTATCGGCCGGCAGCTTCTTGAAGCGGCGAAGGACCTTTCGGTCGTGCGGGTAGCCGACCGCCTTGATGGCTTCGGATATGGGAAGCCATTTGAGTTCGTCGACTTCCGAGTTCGGGCTGAACTCCCCGCCGATGGCGCGGGCAGTCCAGTACCGCACCTTCTTGGTGCTTTGGTCGACGGGATAGGTCACCGCGGCCAACCGCCGGCCGAGATGTGCCGCGTAGCCGGTTTCCTCGGCGACCTCGCGGACGGCGGTCACGGGTTCCGTCTCGCCGGGGTCGACTTTGCCTTTGGGAAGTGACCAGTCGTCGTACCGGGGACGGTGAATGACCGCGACCTCGGGCGCATCGTCACCCGGTCGCCACAGCACCGCACCCGCGGCAAAAACGGCCTTGCTCACCGGAACGGCGCGGGGTGGGTCGTCCCTCGGCACGTCAACTCCTGCTGGTCATTCGGGGCCCCGAGAGCTCACAGCCGACGGATCTCAAGGGTGCCGGTGGCGTTCCATCAACGACACCTGATGGTCGCGGACCGTCTCGCCCTCTCGCGGCGACGCTGTCCACTTACCATCCATGTCCAACTCCCAGCACCGGGTTGACGGATCAAGGGCGGAATCGAAGACGTCGTTCAGCTGTGAAGTCAGCCTCGGATCCTTCACTTGAGCCATCACCTCGACTCGTCGGTCGAGATTACGATGCATCATGTCGGCGCTTCCGATCCAGAACTCGTCGGTGGCGCGGAAATGAATAATTCGCGAGTGTTCGAGGAACCGGCCCAGAATCGAGCGCACCGTGATGTTTTCGGAGAATCCGGCCACGCCGGGACGCAGTGCACAGATGCCGCGCACCACCACCTCGACGCGGACCCCTGCCTGCGATGCCCGATAGAGCGCATCGATCACCTGCTCGTCGACCAGCGCGTTGGCCTTCAGCCGAATACCCGCATCGGCTCCCGACTGCTTGGCGGCGATCTCCCGTTCGATCCGCTCGATGATCCCCTTGCGGACACCGTAGGGCGCGACCAACAGATTGCGGTACGACTCTTTGCGTGAGTATCCGGTCAACGAGTTGAACAGATCTGTGAGGTCGGCGCCGATGTCCGGCGCGGCCGTCAACAGGCCGACGTCTTCATACAGGCGTGCGGTCTTGCTGTTGTAGTTGCCGGTACCGATATGGCAGTAGCGCCGGATCGTGGATCCTTCTCGGCGCACGACGAGGCAAGTCTTGCAGTGAGTCTTCAACCCGACCAGTCCGTAAACCACATGCACGCCCGCACGTTCAAGGGCGCGGGCCCATTTGATGTTGGCCTGTTCATCGAACCGCGCCTTGATCTCAACCAGCGCCACAACCTGTTTGCCTGCGGCCGCGGCGTCGATCAGCGCGTTGACGATGGGTGAATCACCCGATGTCCGGTACAGCGTCTGCTTGATGGCCAGGACGTTCGGATCGGCGGCGGCCTGCTCGATGAACCGTTGCACCGACGTGGAAAACGAATCGTAGGGATGGTGCACCAGCACGTCGCCGTCACGCAGCGTCGAGAAGATGCTCTTCGGTGTTTCCCGCTCACCGAATGCGGGCGGCGTCGCCGGCACGAACGGACGGTCTTTCAGCGCGGGGCGGTCCTGGTCATAGATCTGCCACAGCGACGACAGGTCGAGAAGCCCGGGTACCTCGATGACATCACCGGTGTCGACGTCGAGTTCGCGCAGGAGCAGCTCGAGCATGTTCTCGGTCATGTCGTCGGACACTTCGAGGCGCACCGGGGAACCGAAGCGCCGCCGCGCCAATTCTCGCTCGAGCGCCTGCAGCAGATCTTCGTCACGGTCCTCTTCGACCTCGAAGTCCGCGTTGCGGGTGATGCGGAAAGCATGATGCTCGACGATCTCCAGGCCGGGGAACAGCACCGGCAGGAACGCGGCGATCAGTTCCTCCATCGGGAGGAACCGCACGACATCCGAGGAACCTTCGCGGCGCGCCAATTCGACGAAGCGATCCACGTTGTCGGGCACCTTGATTCGGGCGAAGTGCTGCCCGCCGTCCTCGGGTTGCCGGACGGTGACGGCAAGGTTCAGGCTCAGCCCGCTCACAAACGGGAACGGATGTGCCGGATCGACGGCCAGCGGCGTCAGCACCGGGAACACCTGTTCATGGAAGTACGTCGACAGCCGGGAGCGCTCGCCCTCATCCACTTCGGCCCACGTGACGATGACGATGCCCTCGTCGGCGAGCGCGGGCCGCACCGCGTCGAGGAACACATGGGCGTGCCGGTTGGAGATCTGCTGAGTGCGCTCGTTGATCCGGCGTAGTTGCTCGCGCGGCGAGAGGCCATCGGCCGACCGCACGGACAACCCCATCTCGTCGCGTCGTTTCAGTCCCGCCACTCGAACCATGTAGAACTCGTCGAGATTGGACGCGAAGATCGCGAGGAACTTCGCCCGCTCGAGCAGCGGCAGCGACGGGTCGGCGGCGAGCGCAAGCACACGGGCGTTGAAGTCGAGCCAGCTCAGTTCGCGGTTGAGGTAGCGGTCTTCGGGCAGCGCGTTGTCGACCGCTCGCGATGTCGCAGCCGGTGGGGCTTCAGGCGCCGCATCTCCCGACTGCGGTGTCCCGGGACGAGCTGACGTCGCCGGCTGCGCGGTTCCGGTCGTCGACCCGGTGTCGGTCTCGAGGATCTCGGTATCGGCTTCCGTCATCCCTCAAATGATTCCCTATTAAGTAGTCGCGCGGCCACCGCGGTGAAGAACTGTTACCTGACACCAGCGATGGCCTGCGCGGTTGTCGCGCCGACACCGAGGCGACGCGCCACCAACAGGTCATCGGGTGTGTCGATGTCACAGCGCAGCCCGGGCCAGGCGCCGGTCAGCTCGATGGCGCCCGAATGGCGATGGCGCTCGGCTGAATCCTGGCCGAATCGCGGATCCAGCGCGACGCCGAGGGCGAACAACGCCGAGGTGCCCGTACCGTGCCGGTCGCCGACGAAGCTGCGGGGGTGGGCGCGGGCCGCCGCGATCGCCTCGCCCAGCTCCTGCGGTTGCAGTGCGGGCAGATCTCCCTGCAGCACAACGATGTTCGACGTCTCGGGCCGCACCGTTTCCTCCGCTGCGGCGATGGCGTTGTTGAGCGGATTTTGATGGCCCTGTGGCGTCGGATCGGGGAGCACTCGTGCGCCGAGCTGCCTGGCAGCGTCGCCGGCGACGTCGTCGGGTGTCACCACGGTGATCGACTGCACCTCCGATACAGCCGCGGCAGCTGTGATGGTGTCGATCAGCATCGCCAGCACGACGGCTTCGCGGGTGGTCGCGGAGAAAATCGGCGCCAGCCGCGTCTTGGCGGCGGCCAGGCGTTTGACCGCGATCACCAGCCCGATATCGGCTTCCGATGACCCGCCCATGAGCGCCATCCTGCCAGCAGACCACACCACGCTAGGGTGAAGGCGTGGTCGACGCGGCGGTGCTGGGGGCCGGAGCTTGGGGGACGGCACTCGCCAAGGTCCTGGCGGACGCCGGCAATGAGGTGCGGTTGTGGGCCCGTCGGCCCGAGTTGGCCGACGAGATCAACAGCACCCATCGCAACCCGTTCTATCTCGATGACGCGGAGCTGCCGGAGACGATCCGCGCGACCAGCGATCCCGCTGAAGCGCTCACCGGAGCGTGCACCGTGTTGCTTGCCGTGCCCGCTCAGTCGTTACGGACCAACCTCGTGCAGTGGGCGCCTCTCATCGGTGACGACACCACGTTGGTAAGCCTGGCCAAGGGCATCGAGCTCGACACGTTGATGCGGATGAGCCAGGTGATCGTTCAGGTCACCGGGGCGGACCCGTCGCGCGTCGCGGTGATCTCCGGGCCGAACCTCGCCAGCGAAATCGCCGATGAGCAACCGGCGGCCACCGTCATCGCGTGCAGCGACTCCGGACGGGCCGTGACGCTGCAGCGTGCGTTCTCGACCGGATACTTCCGTCCGTACACCAACGCCGATGTCATTGGCGCCGAGGTCGGCGGCGCGTGCAAGAACGTCATCGCGCTGGCGTCCGGCATGGCTGCTGGAGTCGGGCTGGGGGAGAACACGGCAGCAGCGATCATCACTCGCGGGCTCGCCGAGATCATGCGACTCGGAATCGCGTTGGGCGCCAAGCCGGCAACGCTGGCCGGCCTGGCGGGCGTCGGCGATCTCGTCGCCACCTGCACGTCACGGCGCTCCCGCAACCGCTCGTTCGGGGAACGGCTGGGCAAAGGCGGCACCATGGAGTCTGCGACGCGCGCCGCGGATGGGCACGTCGCCGAGGGTGTGACGTCGTGCCAGTCGATACTCGCGCTTGCGGCCAGCTACGACGTCGAGATGCCGCTCACCGATGCCGTGAATCGGGTCTGCCACAAAGGCGCATCGGTGTATGAGGCGGTGGCACTGCTGCTCGGGCGCAGTACGAAACCGGAGTAGGGCGTGGACGGTCTATACGGTGATTCGACTCGCAGCGTCAAAGCAGTCGGCTCAGAACCGGTTTCGGGCAGTCCCGTGGTATCGCCCCCCGTGCTCGCGTCGACGTTTCATCTCTCCCCGGACGACGCGGAGCCCTTTGACAAGTACGGGCGGTATTCCAATCCCACGTGGCGGCAACTGGAGTCGGCGCTCGCCGAACTCGAAGGAGCCGCCGCCGCGCTGACGTTCGGTTCCGGAATGGCCGCCATCACCGCGGTGTTGCGGGTGCTGGCCAAGCCCGGCACCAAGCTCGTGGTGCCTGCCGACGGCTACAACCAGGTTCGCAGCTATGCCAGGGAATACCTTGTGCCACTTGGAGTCACGGTGGTGGAGGTGGCATGCGCCGCGATGTGTGCCGCGGCCGCTGACGCGGATGTGGTGCTTGCGGAGACACCGGCCAATCCCGGGCTCGATGTCGTCGACCTGCACCGGTTGGCGATGGACTGCCGGCGCCGGGGGGCGACCCTCGTGGTCGACAACACCACCGCGACGCCACTGGGCCAGCAGCCGCTGTCCCTTGGCGCCGACCTCGTCGTCGCCAGCGCGACGAAATCGCTTTCGGGACACAGCGATCTGATCGCGGGATATGTCGCGGGCAGCCATCCGGAGTTGATGGCCACGGTGGAGCAGGAGCGTCTGCTTGCCGGACCGATCCTCGGCCCGTTCGAGGCGTGGCTGGTGCTGCGCAGTCTGGGCACTGCGGGCCTGCGGTTCGAACGGCAGTGCCACAACGCGCAAGCACTCGCGGTGATGTTGCGCAGTCATCCGGCGGTGCGCTCGGTCCGCTATCCCGGGTTGCCCGACGATCCGTCACACCAGATCGCGGCCCTGCAGATGAAGCGGTTCGGCGGGCTCGTCGCAATCGAACTGGACAGCGCGCAGGCAGTGCACTCCCTGGTGGAACGCAGCGCGCTGGTCGTCTCCTCGACGAGCTTCGGCGGGATCCACACCTCGCTGGACCGCCGCGCTCGCTGGAGCGATCCAGTCGCCGACGGATTCGCCCGGATCTCGCTGGGCATCGAGGACACCGACGACCTGATCAGCGATTTCGAACAGGCGTTGTCCTGAAACCGCAGGTCAGGGTATTGAAGCGACCCGCGGTGGGGCTGGACGGTAGCCTCTCTAGGTTGTGACTGCCAGCCAAGAGCACGGAGCCGCGCCGGCGGCGACATCGGGCTCGAGCGCGGCCCGGCGTGTTCGGGTCGCCGTCGTCTATGGCGGCCGCAGCTCTGAGCACGCGATCTCCTGCGTTTCCGCAGGTAGCATTCTGCGCAACCTCGATCCGAAACGCTACGAAATGGTCGCCGTCGGCATCACCCCGGAGGGCGCGTGGATGCTCACCGACGCGGACCCCGACGCCCTGGCCATCGCCGACGGGCGGTTGCCGCAGGTCACCGGCGAATCGGGTAGGGAGCTGGCCCTCGCCGCCGATCCGGGACGACGTGGTGAGCTGCTGTCGGTCGGCCGCGGTGCTCCCGAGGTGTTGGAGGCCGTCGACGTGGTCTTCCCGGTGCTGCACGGCCCGTACGGCGAGGACGGCACGATCCAGGGGCTGCTCGAGCTGGCCGGAGTGCCCTACGTCGGTGCGGGCGTGCTCGCCAGCGCGTCGGGGATGGACAAGGAGTTCACCAAGAAGCTGTTGGCTGCGGAGGGCCTGCCGATCGGCGATCAGGTCGTGCTCCGGTCACGGCAGGAGACGCTGGACCTAGAGCAACGCGAACGGCTCGGACTGCCCGTGTTCGTCAAGCCCGCGCGCGGTGGATCGTCGATCGGCGTGAGCCGGGTGACGGCGTGGGATCAACTGCCCGCGGCGATCGAGCTGGCCCGGCGCCACGACCCCAAAGTGATCGTCGAGGCGGCAGTCGTCGGACGTGAATTGGAATGCGGTGTACTCGAATTCCCCGACGGCCGTGTAGAAGCCAGCACTGTGGGTGAGATCCGGGTGGCGGGTGTCCGCGGTCGCGAAGACTCGTTCTACGACTTCGCGACGAAGTATCTCGAAGACGCCGCGGAGCTCGACGTACCCGCCAAGGTCGACGACAGCATTGCAGATGAGGTGCGACAGTTGGCGATTCGCGCGTTCCAGGCCATCGACTGCCAGGGTCTGGCCCGTGTCGACTTCTTCCTGACCGACGACGGCCCGATCATCAACGAAATCAACACGATGCCGGGATTCACCACCATCTCTATGTTTCCGAGGATGTGGGCGGCCAGCGGTGTCGACTATCCGACGCTGTTGGCCACCATGGTCGAGACAGCACGCACGCGCGGCACGGGTCTGCGCTAGCCCACTGGTGCAGGGTCGACCGCCTTGGCGGGCAACGACTTCGCGATGACCCGCGAGATCTCCTGGATCGGCGTGGGACCCGAGCCTGCGGGCAGCGTCAAGGCGACGTACACCGGACGATCCACGACGAACCATGTGCTGCGCCCTTGGTCGGCGTCTGGGTCTTCACCCGCCCCCGCCTCGCCCACGCGGAACCACGACACCTTGTCGACCACCTGTAGCGGGCTGCCGAGGACGAACTCCGCGGGCCGGTCCACACCACATCGCAGGATCACGGCCTCGCCGTCGGGCGCCGCACGCCACGCTGCGGCGGCCGGTGGCGCCGGGTCGGCGGCTGCGGCGCGCCGATAGTCGCCGAGGCGTTCGGGCAGTGCGTCGACCAACGCTCGACAGTCCGCACTGTCGGCGTACGGTGCCGGCACCGCGACGATCGCGACGGGCTTTTCCGTCGTAGGGGTCTGTCGAAGCGCCGCGAAGACCAGGATCGAGCCGATGGCGGCGACAGCCACGGCGATCGCCGCGATCATCAGGCCCCTGGACGGGCCATCGCGGGTTTCGGTGTCGTCCACGGCCCAAACTCTATGGGCGCGCCCCGTCGGCGATCGGGCAGGTCAGGGTGCGGGTGATGCCGGGCACCTGCTGAACGCTGGGAACGACGCTGGCCTGTAGTTCGTCGTGACTTTGCGCGCCGATGCGGACCACGACGTCGTACGGACCGGTGACGTATTCGGCCGACACCACACCGGGCAGGGCTGAGAGCTGTTTGGCGACGACTTCAGCGCGGCCCACCTCGGTCTGAATCAGCATGAACGCCTCGACCACCGGGCTGTCCTCCCTCTTGCTGCATAGACTCCACGCCGCAGGGACCAAACGTACCGCAGCTCAGGGGAGGCGACATGATGAGCGACGAGCCCCCTGAAACGCTGGCCGGGGTGGGCGAGTTCGCCGTCATCGACCGGCTTGTCGCGGGCCGCGAGCAACCGGACTCGGTGGCGCTGGGGCCCGGTGACGACGCGGCGGTTGTGTGGGCCCGCGACGGGGCGACGGTCGTGTCGACGGACATGCTCGTCGAGGGGAGCCATTTTCGGCTGGACTGGTCGACGCCGCGCGATGTCGGGCGCAAGGCGATCGCGCAGAACGCGGCCGATATCGAGGCGATGGGTGCGACGGCCACCGCGTTCGTCGTCGCGTTCGGGGCGCCGGGCCGAACAGCCGCAGCACAAGCGGTGGAGCTGGCCGACGGCCTGTGGTACGAGGCGCGGCTGCTCGGCGCCGGCATCGTGGGTGGCGATCTGGTGACGGCCCCGCAATGGGTGATCTCGGTGACGGCACTCGGCGATCTGGGCGGCCGCGACGCGGTTCGGCTCGACGGTGCACGAGCAGGTGACACCGTCGCGGTCGTCGGCGACGTCGGGTGGTCTGCTGCCGGATATGCGTTGTGGCTCAATGGTATTGACGGTTTCGAAGCGTTGCGCCGCCGCCACTTGGTACCGGAGCCGCCGTACGGCCAGGGTCGCGTCGCGGCGGAAGCCGGTGCGACGTCGATGACCGACGTATCAGACGGCCTGATGGCCGATCTCGGACACATCGCGCGCGCATCCGACGTCGGCATCGATCTGTCGTCGGATTCGCTGAGCGCGGAATGCGATCCGCTCGCCGCTGCGGGCACCGCGCTGGGCGTCGATCCGTCGGGCTGGGTGCTCGGCGGAGGCGAGGACCATGCGCTGGTCGCGACATTCCCGGGACCACCACCGCCCGGCTGGCGGGTGATCGGGCGGGTGCTCGATGGTCCGGCGAGGGTCCTGCTCAACGGTCAGCCGTGGCACGGCGAAGCGGGCTGGCAGTCGTACTGATCGACTCCGATCGTCCGGGCACGCTAAGTTGACCCTTCGTGACCGCACGACCGCTGAATGAAATCGTCGAAGAAGGATGGGCGAGTGCGCTCGAACCCGCGCGGGCACAGGTCGCCCAGATGGGGGAGTTCCTGCGCGCGGAGATCGCAGCGGGCCAACGATATCTTCCTGCTGGTCAGAATGTGTTGCGTGCCTTCACATTCCCATTCGAGCAAGTGCGGGTTCTGATCGTCGGCCAGGATCCGTATCCGACGCCGGGACACGCCGTCGGACTGAGTTTCTCGGTGGCACCTGAGGTGCGGCCGTTGCCGCGCAGCCTGGCGAACATCTTCACCGAGTACGTCGACGATCTGGGCTACCCGGCACCCACGACGGGTGATCTGACGCCATGGGCTGAGCGTGGCGTGATGCTGCTGAACAGGGTGCTCACCGTCCGGCCGGGAACACCTGCGTCGCATCGGGGCAAGGGCTGGGAGGCGGTGACCGAGTGCGCGATCCGGGCCCTGGTCGCACGGCGGCAGCCCTTGGTCGCGGTGTTGTGGGGCCGCGACGCATCCACGTTGAAGCCGATGCTGGGCGCCGATTGCGTGGCCATCGAGTCGCCGCACCCGTCGCCGCTGTCGGCGTCGCGGGGTTTCTTCGGCTCGCGACCGTTCAGCCGCGCGAATGAACTACTCGAAAAGATGGGCGCCGACCCGATTGACTGGCGCCTTCCATAGTCGTCTTACCCGCAGGCCGCATGAGGCCGTGCGGCGACGGCTACCCGCGCGCGACGATCAAACCGTCAGCCGCGCGAGACCTTCCCCGCCTTGATGCACGACGTGCACACGTTGACGCGCTTCTTGTTGCCACCGGGGTGGGTCACGGCGCGCACGGTCTGAATATTCGGATCCCACCGACGGCTGGTCCGGCGATGGGAGTGCGACACCGACTTGCCGAAGCCGGGGCCCTTCCCGCAGATATCGCACACGGCAGCCATATGTAGAACTCCTCGAATCAGTACTTGGGGGCCTGGGTATCCGTCGCTAGCGGCGGCGGGTCGACCCGACAACCTGACCAGGATACCGGCCACGCCGAGGATCACCAAAATGGTCTCCACAGGCGCGGACGTTCACCAAGGCGCTGTCGGGCCGAATGGCTAGGCTTGCGCCGACGGCGGCGCCTCGAGTCAGTGGCGTATCGCCATAGCGGCGGGAGGTGGGCATGTCGGATCGGCGGCTGGACGCCTCCGCATTGAGGGATTGGGCGTACACCGCCGTCGGCGACCTCATCACCCACACCGACGAGATCAACCGGCTCAACGTGTTCCCCGTCGCCGACGCCGATACCGGCACGAACATGCTGTTCACCATGCGTGGCGCGTGGGCGCAGGCCGACGCGCTGGCGGCGTCCGACGACGTGGTGGATATCGCCGCCGCGCTGGCTCGTGGCGCACTGCAGGGCGCACGCGGTAACTCCGGCGTCATCCTGTCCCAGATCTTGCGCGGGCTCGCCGATGTCACCGCCTCTGCGGCCGCCGACCGCGGCGGCGTGCTCGCCGACGTCGGCGGGGCGCTGTTCGGAGCGGCACTGCGGCATTCGGTAGCCCTGGTCGTCAGCTCGATGGGTGAAGCGGTTCCCGGCACGATCGTCTCGGTGCTCCAGGATGCGGCGGGTGCCGCCGAAGATGCGGGTGCCGCCAATTCCGGTATCGCCGCGGTGGTCGCGGCGGCGGCCGATGCCGCATCGATCGCACTGGACAAGACCACGGGGCAACTCGACGTGCTGGCGGAGGCCGGCGTGGTGGACGCCGGCGGGCGGGGCCTGCTGGTACTGCTGGATGCGATGAGCGCCACCCTGACCGGGCATGTCCGGCATCGCAAGGAGTACGTGCCGGCCCCGCCGCAGGCGCCCGTCCCCGCTGCCGCGACGGTCGCGTCGCCCCAATTCGAGGTGATGTACCTGCTCAGCGGATGCGACCCGGCCGGGGTGGAGACCCTGCGCTGCAGCCTCGACCGACTCGGGGAATCGGTGGCGATCGCGACGACGGCCGACGCGGACCAGTACTCGGTGCATGTGCACGCCGATGATGCCGGTGCCGCCGTTGAAGCGGGGCTGTCGCTGGGCACGCTGAGCCGCATCCAGATCACGTCGCTCACCGGTGCGGTGGGGGCGCGGCCGTCCGGCGGATGGGCCAGGGAACGGGCCGTGCTCGCGGTAGTCGACGGTGCCGGCGCCGAGGAACTGTTCGCGGGCGAGGGCGCGCACGTATTGCAACTCGAGGCCGGCGGACCCGTCAGCGCCAAACACCTCCTCCATGCCCTGGTCAACACGGGTGCGGCGCAGATCATGGTGTTGCCGAACGGATACGTCGCCGCCGAGGAACTGGTGGCAGGCTGCACCGCAGCCAGCGGGTGGGGTATCGACGTGGTGCCGGTGCCGACGGCGTCGATGGTGCAGGGGCTCGCCGCCCTGGCCATGCACGACGCCGATCGGCAAGCCGTCGACGACGGCTACACGATGGCGCGGGCCGCCGCGAGCGCCCGGCACGGATCGGTACGTGTCGCCACCGAGGAGGCGCTCACGTGGGCAGGCGCCTGCGAGCCCGGCGACGGCCTGGGCATTGCGGCCGACGAGGTGCTGATCGTGGGCAAGGACGTCGCGACGGCAGGCGCCGGACTTATCGACCTGCTGCTCGCCGCCGGTGGTGAACTCGTCACCGTGCTCACCGGTGCGGGCGTCGACGCAGCGGTCGGAGAGGCCTTGGCGGAGTACGTCCACCGCGAACACCTGGCCGCCGAGATCGTCACGTACCACACGGGTCATCGCGGCGACGCGCTGCTGATCGGCGTCGAGTAACCGTGGCCACGCTGACCGACCGGCTCGACTTCGTCATCGGTAAGAAGTCCGCCGATCTGCTGGAGGAGCACTTCGGCATCGTCACCGTCAACGACCTGCTGCGGCACTATCCGCGCAAGTACAGCGACGAGATGATCACCGCCGGCGACGGCGAGGAACTGGAAGAAGGCGAACACGTCACGTTCGTCGACCACATCACCAAGGCGGAGCTTCGGCTGACGAATCGTCCGCCGCAGCGTGAATACATGGTCGTCACGATCGGCAACCGCAAGCCGAAGGTCACCGCGACCTTCTTCAACGTGAAGATCATCAAGAAAACCCTCAAAGAGGGCCAACGGGTGATGCTTTCGGGTGAGGTGGGCTATTTCAAAGGCACGATGCAGCTGACGCATCCGGCCTTCCTCGTGATTCATGGGGACGGCAGAGTCGCCGGAACCAGATCGCTCACCGCGATTGCCCGAGCAGAAGGGACGTCCGACGAAAACAAGTTGCTCTCCGTCTTCGATCGTGACTTCTTCCCGATCTACCCCGCGAGCAGCAAGGTGCAGAGCTGGGACATTTACGCGTGCGTGCGCCAGGTGCTCGACGTCCTGGACCCGATCGACGAGCCGCTTCCGGAATCGTTTCTGCGTGAACACAATCTGATCGGTGAGGACGAGGCACTGCGCGCGATCCACACGGCGGAAAAAGTCGTGGAACGCGATGCCGCGATCGAGCGTCTGACCTATGACGAGGCCATCGGGCTGCAATGGGCGTTGGCACAGCGAAGGTTCGGCGAGCTGAGCGAGGCCGGACCCGTCGCGGCTCCGGCGGACGACGGCCTGGTCGCGGCGATGCGTAACCAGATGCCGTTCCAACTGACCGAAGGCCAGAAGGATGTCCTCGCGGTGCTGACCACCGAGTTGGCGGCGAGCCGCCCGATGAACCGCATGTTGCAGGGCGAGGTCGGCTCTGGCAAGACCATCGTGTCGGTGCTCGCCATGCTGCAGATGGTCGACGCGGGATATCAGTGCGCGCTGTTGGCTCCGACGGAAGTCCTTGCCGCCCAGCATGCGCGTTCGATACGCGACGTGCTCGGGCCGCTGGCGATGGCCGGCCAGCTCGGTGGCGCCGAGAAGGCGACGCGCATTGCGCTGCTGACGGGATCGATGTCGCCGCAGCAGAAAAAGCAGGTGCGCGACGAAGTCGCCTCCGGCGAAGCGGGCATCGTAATCGGAACGCACGCCCTGCTGCAGGACACCGTCGAGTTCCGCCGTCTCGGCATGGTCGTCGTCGACGAGCAGCACCGGTTCGGAGTCGAACAGCGAGACCGGCTGCGCGCCAAGGCGCCCCAGGGGGGCACACCTCACCTGCTTGTGATGACCGCGACGCCGATACCGCGCACCGTCGCACTGACCCACTACGGCGACCTCGAGACGTCGATACTTCGTGAACTGCCGCGTGGTCGTCAACCGATCACCACCAACACGATCTTCCTCAAGGAGCATCCGGCCTGGCTCAACCGTGCCTGGCAACGGATCATCGAGGAGGTCGGCGCCGGCAGGCAGGCGTACGTCGTCGCGTCGCGCATCGACGAAGACGACAAGACCCAGGCGAAAGGAAAAGGCAAGGGACGCGACCGGGTCAAGGACGCGGGTCCACCCGCGACGACGGTCGTGGAACTGTTCGAGCGGCTGCGTAGCGGTCCTCTTTCGGGCCTGCGGTTGGGACTCATGCACGGTCGGTTGTCAGCCGACGAAAAGGACGCGGTGATGGGCGCGTTCCGTGCAGGAGAGATCGACGTCCTGATCTGTACGACCGTTATCGAGGTCGGTGTCGATGTCCCCAACGCCACGGTGATGTTGGTGATGGATGGCGACCGGTTCGGTATCAGTCAGCTGCACCAACTGCGCGGCCGCATCGGTCGCGGCCAACATCCAAGCCTGTGTCTGCTCGTCACCAAATTGCCGGAGAGCTCGAAGGCGGGGGAGCGCCTGCGGGCGGTCGCCTCGACGCTTGACGGTTTCGAGCTCGCCGATCTCGATCTCGCGGAGCGGCGCGAGGGAGATGTGTTGGGCTACAGCCAATCCGGGCGCCCGATCACGCTGCGCTTCCTGTCGCTCTTCGAGCATCTCGATCTGATTCTGGCCGCGCGCGAATTCTGCGATGCGCACTACCAGAGGAATCCGGGCGACCCCGGGATGGCGGTCCTGGCCGCGCCCTTCTCCGACACCGACCGCATCGAGTATCTGGAAAAGGCGTGAACCGAAAGCACCTGCTGTGGCTTCTTGCGATCGTCTCCATCGCGGTGTTCGTAGCCGTTCAGGTCACCAACTCATCGATCAACCGGGCAGAGTTCATCGCCGGCGCCGACACCCCGACAGTGGCGCCCGGGGTCGACGTCCTCGCGGGCATCGCCCAAATACCGGTGCGCATCCGCGGGCAGGACTATCGGCGGGATGCGTTCGGCGACAGCTGGACCGACGAGAACCCAGCCCCTGGCGGCTACAACGGCTGCGACACCCGTAACGACATCCTCGACCGGGACCTCGTCGACAAGACGTACGTGTCGATCAAGCGCTGTCCCACCGCCGTGGCGACCGGACTCCTGCACGATCCCTACACCAACGCGGAGATCGCCTTCACCCGCGGTGAAAAGACCGGCGCCGCAGTGCAGATCGACCACATCGTGCCGCTGGCGTTGGCGTGGGATCTCGGCGCCCGGCTCTGGACCGACGAGCAGCGGCTGCGGTTCGCCAACGATCCGGCCAATCTCATCGCCGTCGCCGGAGGGGTGAATCAGGACAAAGGCGACCAGGAGCCGGCGACCTGGATGCCACCGAACACCGCGTTCCGTTGCCAGTACGCCATGCAGTTCATCGCCGTGATTCGTGGCTACGCGCTGCCGATCGACGCGCCGTCGGCCGCGGCGTTGCGTGATGCTGCTGCGACCTGCCCGACGGGTTAGGCGCCTGTATAGGTTTCGGGGTCCGGACGGAAACGCGTACCGTCGTTCAGCCCGTTGAGGGTGGCCATGTCATCGTCGCTGAGCTCGAAGTCGAAGACCTCGATGTTCGACTTGATCCGCTCCGGTGATGATGAGCGCGGGATGACGATGTTGCCGAGTTGGATGCTCCACCTGATGAGCACTTGCGCCGGCGTCTTGCCGTTCGCCTCCGCCACGGATTTGATGGTCGCGTTGTCCAACAGGTTGCCGACGCCCAAGGGACCGTAGGCCTCGGTGACGATGCCGTGTTCGGCGTTGGTCGCGCGCAACTCGGCCTGGTTCAGCAGCGGATGCAGCTCGATCTGGTTGATCGCAGGCGGGAAGAACGACAGGTCGATGACGTTGGACAGGTCTTCGGCGTGGAAGTTCGCCACACCGATCGACTTGGTGTCGCCCTCTTCCTTCCGCTTCATCAGGCCGCCCCAGCTGTCGACGTACTTGCCGGGGTTACCGGCCGGCCAGTGGATCAGGTACAGGTCGACGTATTCGAGGCCGAGCCGTTCGAGGCTGACCTTGATCGCGTCCTGCGAGGCCTGGAAGCCCTGATCCTTGGTCGCCAGCTTGGTGGTGACGAACACCTCTTCGCGCGGAATTCCCGACGAAGCGATCGCGCGACCCACCGCGGCTTCGTTCCCGTAGGCCGACGCGGTGTCGATCAGCCGGTAGCCCGCCTCGAGCGCGGCGGTCACCGACTGCTCGGTCTCCGCTTCCGACAGCTCGCCGACGCCGAGACCGATCACCGGAAGGGTGTTCCCGTCGTTGAGCGTGACGGTGGGGATCGCAGCGGCCGAGGGTGTCATGTCACCTAACCTGTGAAGTCGAAGGTCCTTGGATCGGGACCCAACCGTGTTCCATCGCCCAGCGAGGAAATGGACGCCATGTCCTCCTCGCTCAGTTCAAGATCGAACACGTCGAAATTACTCACTATCCGCTCGGGGGTCACCGATTTCGGGATGACTATATTGCCGAGTTGGATATGCCACCTAATCAGTACCTGCGCCGGCGTTTTCCCGTGCCGTTCAGCAACCTCGGTCACCTTCGGATTGTCGAGCAGTGCGCCCTGGCCCAACGGGGCCCACGCCTCGGTGGCGATGCCCAGTTGGGCGTGCACCTGTCGCAACTCCTCCTGCGGAAACAGCGGGTGCAATTCCACCTGGTTGACGGCGGGGACGATGCCGGTGGCGTCGACCAGGATTCGCAGATGCTCCGGCTCGAAATTGCTGACGCCGATCGATTTGATGCGGCCCTCGTCGCGCAACCGGGAGAACGCCTTGAACGTGTCGACGAACGTGTTCCTGGCGGGCAACGGCCAATGGATCAAATACAGATCGAGGTAGGCGTCCGATTGATTGAAGCCCAATTTGTCCATGCTGCGGTCGAATGCCTTGAGCGTGGAGTCGTAGCCCTGGTCTGAGTTCCACAGCTTGGTCGTGATGTAGACGTCCTCGCGGGGCAGACCCGACTTCGCGATCGCCTGCCCGACACCGCGTTCGTTCTGGTATGCCGCTGCCGTGTCGACGTGCCGGTAACCTGCCTCGAAGGCCGTGGTCACCGCGCGTTCGGTGTCATCGGGGGGTGTCTGGAAAACTCCGAGTCCGACCTGAGGGATTGGATTACCGTCATTCAGCGTGATCGAAGGAGAGGCCATGACTTCGAGTCTGCCAGTCCAGGCTGTGCGAACGCCGAGCGGTCGTAAAGCCCGCTTGGCGAAGATCGGCGGCACCACGTTGCGCGCGCTTCCTCATATCCCGCACTCGGTCAAACGGCTTCTGCTCGGCGGTCGTTCGGTCGTCATCGACGGCAACACGCTGGACACCACGCTTCAGTTCATGCTCTTCGGCCAGAACGCGATGGGCCTCGGAAGTCTGATCCTGGATCACGACGTCCCGACGGCTCGGGCGCTGTTGAAGAAGCTCACAGACGCCTTCAGGCAGGACCTCCCCGTCGCATCGGTGACGAACCTCGTCATACCCGGTCCGGCAGGTGCGATCCGTGCGCGGCACTACCGACCGGTCGACGGTGACGACGCGCCGCTACTGGTCTTCTTTCACGGCGGCGCGATGGTGGTCGGCGATCTCGAGACGCATGACGACGTGTGCCGACGAATCTGCCGCGATGGCGGCGTGCATGTGTTGTCGGTCGACTATCGGTTGGCGCCGGAGCACAAGGCGCCGGCCAGTGTCGACGACGCGTTCGTCGCGTTCACCTGGGCGCTCGATCACGCTGCAGAGTTGGGCGCCGACTCCCGTCGAGTGGCGGTGGGAGGCGACAGCGCCGGTGCCAATCTGGCCGCACTTGTCTCCCTACGGGCCCGTGACCAGGATGTTCAGCTGCCTGCGGTGCAATTGCTGTTCTACCCGGTCACGGCGTGGAACGCGCAGACACGGTCGCGAACGTTGTTCGGCGAAGGCTTCTTCCTGACCGGGGGCGATCTGAAGTTCGGCGTCGAGAAGTACCTCGGTGGCGCGGATGTCGACGCGGATGACCCTCGGGTATCGCCTTTGCTGGCCGACGACCTGTCTGGACTACCGCCTGCGCTGGTGCTGACAGCCGGCTTCGACCCCCTTCGCGACGAAGGCAGGCAATATGCCGAAGCCCTGCGCGCAGCGGGCGTGCCGGTCGACTACCGGGAGTTCGGGTCGCTGATCCACGGTTTCGTCAACTTCTTCCCGGTTGGCGGCGACAGCGAGGCCGCCGTCGCCGAATCGATCTCCGCGCTGCGGGCCCATCTGGCCCGCATGTGAGAAACCTGGGAAAGGCCGCCGGTACTCTTAGCGCGTGGCTTCGAAACCGAAATACGACCTGAAGGCCTCCGACCGCAAGCGCAACCTGGCGGTCCAGATCGGCCTGACCGCGATCGTGGTGATCTTCGCCGTGGCGCTCGTGATGTACATCGTGCTGTCGGCCGACGAAAAGCCGACCGCGGGCGAGGCGGATCCGATCCGGGTCACGTCGACGTCGGCTCAGTTGATCAAGAAGGACGGCACTGACGAGCCCAAGGTCGTGCTGGGGCTCTACGAGGACTTCCTGTGCCCGGCCTGCCGCAACTTCGAGCAGGAGTTCGGACCCACAGTGAACAAGCTGATCGATTCGGGAGCGGTGGCCGCCGACTACTACATGGTTTCGATCCTGGATCGCCAGGGCGACGGGTACTCGACGCGGGCGGCCAACGCCGCGTACTGCGTCGCCGGTGATTCGATCGAGGCATTCCGTCGGTTCCACGCCGCGCTGTACGCCCAGCAGCCCCAGGAGGGTGTCGGACCGTTCCCCGACAACGCCCGCCTTGCCGAAATCGCGCGTCAGGCCGGCGCTGCGGGCGAAGTTCCCGAGTGCATCAACAAAGAGACGAACGCCGACATGGTGTCGGGACTCGCCGCGGCCACCGACGTGAATTCGACACCGACGATCCGCATCAACGGTGAGGACTACCGTCCGACCACCCCAGAGGCGTTGGTCGCCAAGATCGAGGAGACTGTCGGCAAGCTCCCGGCCTTCGACGCCGGAGTACCGCCACCGGCCGCCGAACCCACACCGCTGGCACCTCCACCTCCCGCACCCGCGCCTGCACCATGACCGTCGCCACACCCAGCACTGTCGAGCCGAGCGAACCCACGTCGGCGCAGTCGACGGGTGTCGCAGTCGGCAGACCCAGCGCAATCTGGGTGCTGATCGCCGGTGTGCTCGGATTGGCCGCCGCGGCGACCCTCACAGTCGAGAAGATCGAGATCTTGATCAACCCCGACTACGTGCCGTCCTGCAGCATCAATCCGGTGCTGTCGTGCGGTTCGGTGATGATCACCCCGCAGGCGTCGGTCTTCGGGTTCCCCAATTCGCTCATCGGCATCGTCGGGTTCACCGTCGTACTGGTGACCGGTGTGCTGGCGCTCGCGAAAGTCGATCTGCCGCGCTGGTATTGGACCGGCCTGGCGATCGGCTCCTTCCTCGGTGTCGTATTCGTGCACTGGCTGGCGTGGGAGAGCCTGTACAGCATCGGGGCACTGTGCCCGTACTGCATGGTGGTGTGGGCCGTGACGATTCCGTTGTTCGTGGTCGCGACGTCGATCGCATCCCGTGCTGCGGCATCCAACGGTGTTGTGCGCGTGCTCCATACGTGGCGCTGGTCCCTGGTGGCGCTGTGGTTCACCGGAATACTCCTACTGATCCTGGTGCGCTTCTGGGACTACTGGTCCACCCTTCTCTAGACACCCGACGGGGGCTCCGCGCGTGATATCCAAAGTTCTGGTGGCCAATCGCGGCGAGATCGCGATTCGTGCTTTCCGGGCGGCCTACGAGATGGGCATCACCACCATCGCGGTGTACGCGCACGAGGACCGCAACTCCCAGCACCGGCTGAAGGCCGACGAGTCGTATCAGATCGGTGATGTCGGCCATCCGGTACGCGCATACCTGTCGGTCGACGAGATCATCCGCGTCGCGCAGCAGGCGGGCGCCGATGCCGTCTATCCCGGGTACGGTTTCCTCTCGGAGAACCCGCAATTGGCCGCGGCGTGCGCGGATGCCGGGATCACGTTCATCGGTCCGGGCGCGGAAATCCTCGAGTTGACGGGGAACAAGGCCCGCGCGATCGCCGCGGCACGCGATGCCGGTCTGCCGGTGCTGAACTCGTCGGCGCCGTCGTCGTCGGTGGACGAACTGATAGCCGCGTCGGAGACCATGGAGTTCCCGCTGTTCGTCAAGGCGGTGTCCGGCGGCGGCGGACGCGGGATGCGGCGCGTCACCGAGCCTTCGGCGCTGCGCGACGCGATCGAGGCGGCCAGCCGTGAGGCCGAGTCGGCGTTCGGCGATCCGATGGTCTACCTCGAGCAGGCGGTGCTCAACCCGCGCCATATCGAGGTACAGATCCTGGCCGACAAGCACGGTGCCGTGATGCATCTGTTCGAGCGCGACTGCAGCATGCAGCGACGCCATCAGAAGGTCATCGAATTGGCTCCTGCGCCAAACCTTTCGGCCGAGCTCCGCGACCGCATGTGCGCTGACGCGGTCGCCTTCGCTCGTTCGATCGACTACACGTACGCCGGCACGGTGGAGTTCCTGCTCGACGAGCGTGGGCATTACGTGTTCATCGAGATGAACCCGCGCATCCAGGTCGAGCACACGGTGACCGAGGAGATCACCGACGTCGATCTGGTGGCGAGCCAGTTGCGTATCGCCGACGGCGAGACCCTCGAGGACCTCGGGCTGAGCCAGGACGGATTGGCGGCGCCACGGGGCTTTGCGATGCAGTGCCGGATCACCACCGAGGATCCCGCCAACGGATTCCGCCCCGACACCGGGCGCATCACGAGCTACCGGTCGCCGGGTGGTGCGGGGATCCGCCTCGACGGCGCAACACATTTGGGCGCGGAGATCGGGGCGCATTTCGACTCGCTGCTGGTCAAGCTGACCTGTCGCGGTCGCGACTACGCGGCGGCGCTTGCTCGGTCCCGGCGTGCGCTGGCCGAGTTCCGGGTGCGTGGGGTGTCGACGAACATCCCGTTCCTGCTGGCCGTCGTCAACGATCCGGATTTCCGCGCGGGGCGCATCACCACGTCATTCATCGACGAGCGGCCGTACTTGCTGACCGCACACACCCCGGCCGACCGCGGTACCAAGATCCTCAACTACCTGGCAGACGTCACGGTCAACCAACCGCACGGTCCGCGACCGTCGACGGTGTACCCGCACGACAAGCTGCCCGACGTCGATCTAGCGTCGCCGCCGCCGTCAGGGTCCAAACAGCTGCTGACCGAACTGGGGCCCGATGGGTTCGCCCGCTGGATGCGCGAATCGAAGGCGGTCGGTGTAACCGATACCACGTTCCGCGACGCCCACCAGTCCCTGCTGGCGACCAGGCTGAGGACGACCGGTCTGCTCATGGTGGCGCCCTCCATCGCACGGATGACGCCGCAGTTGTTGTCGGTGGAGTGCTGGGGTGGCGCGACTTACGATGTGGCGCTTCGGTTCTTGAAGGAAGACCCGTGGGAGCGCCTGGCCGCGTTGCGTGAGGCGATGCCGAACATCTGCCTGCAGATGCTGCTCCGCGGCCGCAACACCGTGGGGTATACGCCGTATCCGGAATCGGTCACCAAGGCGTTCGTGGCCGAAGCGACGGGCACCGGGATTGACATCTATCGCATCTTCGACGCGCTCAACAATGTCGAGTCGATGCGCCCGGCCATCGACGCGGTCCGAGAGACCGGCACGTCGATCGCCGAGGTCGCGATGAGTTACACCGGCGATCTTTCCGATCCGGGGGAGAACCTGTACACCCTGGACTATTACCTCAAGTTGGCCGAGCAGATCGTCGACGCCGGCGCGCATGTGCTGGCGATCAAGGACATGGCGGGGTTGCTACGCCCGCAGGCAGCCACCGTGTTGGTGTCGGCGCTGCGTTCGAGGTTCGACCTGCCGGTGCATGTGCACACCCATGACACTCCCGGCGGGCAGCTGGCCACGTATGTGGCGGCGTGGCAGGCGGGTGCCAACGCCGTCGACGGCGCCTCGGCGCCGTTGGCGGGAACGACGAGTCAGCCCGCGTTGTCCTCGATCGTCGCGGCAGCGGCGCACACCGAATACGACACCGGGTTGTCATTGCCGGCGGTGTGCGATCTCGAGCCGTACTTCGAGGCGTTGCGAAAGGTCTACGCGCCCTTCGATGTCGCGGCGTCAGGCCCTCCATCCCCGACGGGGCGGGTGTATCACCACGAGATTCCGGGTGGTCAGCTGTCGAACCTGCGCCAACAGGCCATCGCGTTGGGCTTCGCGGATCGTTTCGAGGAGATCGAAGAGAATTACGCGGCGGCCGACCGCATCCTGGGCCGACTGGTGAAGGTGACGCCGTCGTCCAAGGTGGTCGGAGATCTGGCGCTGGCACTGGTCGGGGCCGGGATCAGCGCCGACGAATTCGCCGCGGACCCAGCGCGGTTCGACATCCCGGACTCGGTGATCGGATTCCTGCGCGGCGAACTCGGCGACCCGCCCGGCGGCTGGCCCGAACCGTTGCGCACCAAGGCACTTGCCGGACGGTCGCCGGCACGGCCCACCGAGGAGCTCTCCGACGAGGACGAGTCGGCGCTGGCGCAACCCGGCACAACTCGACAAGCCACCTTGAATCGGCTGCTGTTCCCCGGCCCGACAAAGGAATTCGAGGCGCATCGGGAGCTGTACGGAGACACCTCTGGCCTGTCGGCGAACCAGTTCTTCTACGGGCTGCGTCACGGTGATGAGCATCGGGTACGGCTCGAGCGCGGCGTCGAGCTGTTGATCGGGCTGGAAGCGATCTCTGATCCCGACGAACGCGGCATGCGCACCGTGATGTGCATCTTCAACGGTCAGCTGCGTCCGGTCGTGGTGCGCGACAACAGCATCGCCACGGAGGTACCCACCGCCGAGAAGGCCGACCGGTCCAACGCCGACCACGTCGCAGCGCCCTTCGCCGGCGTCGTCACGGTCAGCGTGTCCGCGGGAGACAAGGTCGACGCCGGACAGACCATCGCGACGATCGAGGCCATGAAGATGGAAGCGGCGATCACCGCGCCCAAGTCCGGCCAGGTCGACCGCATCGCCGTATCGGCCACCGCACAAGTCGAAGGTGGCGATCTGCTCGTGGTGGTCAGCTGACCCGCATCATCGCCGGCACCCTGGGTGGACGGCGAATCACGGTGCCGCGCACTGGAACCCGGCCTACCACCGACCGAGTCAGGGAATCGCTGTTCAATCTGCTGACCGCTCGGCTGGAGCTTTCCGGTCGCTCCGTTCTCGATCTGTACGCCGGCTCGGGAGCGCTCGGCCTCGAGGCGCTGTCCCGCGGAGCCGCCTCGGCCATATTTGTCGAATCAGACCAGCGAGCCGCGAACATCATCGACAAGAACATCGCCGCTCTTGGTGTGACCCGTGCGACGGTGCGTCGCGGCGCGGTGGCAACGGTGCTGGCTTCGGGCGCCGCGCAGCCTGCCGACCTGGTGCTCGCCGATCCGCCCTACACGGTGGACGCGGGTGATCTCGAAAGAGTGCTCTCGGCGCTGACGCACGGCGGCTGGACGACGGCAGGGACGGTGGTCGTCGTCGAACGCCCGGCGTCAGGTCCTGCACTGATGTGGCCCGGCGGATGGGAAGTGTGGCCGTCGCGCACGTACGGCGACACCCGGCTGGAACTCGCAGAGCGGACTTGACCGCCCTGTACCGTCGTTGCCCATGAGCGGCGCCGTATGCCCGGGGTCCTTCGACCCGATCACCCTCGGCCATGTCGACATCTTCGAGCGCGCAGCGGCCCAGTTCGACGAGGTCGTGGTGGCCGTATTGGTCAACCCGAACAAGAAGGGGATGTTCAGCCTCGACGAGCGCCTCGCGATGATCGAGGAATCGACGACGCATCTGCCGAACCTGCGGGCGGAGTCCGGTGAGGGTCTGGTGGTCGACTTCGTCAAGAACCGCGGGCTGACCGCGATCGTCAAGGGTCTGCGCACCGGGACGGATTTCGAATACGAGCTGCAGATGGCGCAGATGAACAAGCACATTGCCGGCGTCGACACCTTCTTCGTCGCCACGACGCCGACGTATTCGTTCGTATCGTCCTCGCTGGCCAAGGAGGTCGCGTCGCTCGGCGGCGATGTCTCCGCATTGTTGCCCGAGGCCGTCAACGTCCGACTGCAGGCCAAGCTCAAGGGTTGATCTGGACTCACACGGGTAACCGACGAGGTGGCGCACAGCCCATAGCGCCCCAACCCGATTTCAAGAAAGTGTGGTTACCCCCATGGTCGAAACATTCGTCCAGTCGACCGATGATGTCGTCAGATTCCTCAAAGACCAGCACAATTTGATCAAGGACATGTTCGAAGAAGTGTTCTCGGCGTCGTCCGATGACGCCCGCCGCAAGGCCTTCACCGAATTGCGGCAACTCCTGGCGGTGCACGAGACCGCCGAGGAGATGGTGGTCCATCCGCGAGTGCGCCACGAGGTCGAGGGCGGCGACATCATCGTCGACGCTCGTCTCGTAGAGGAACACGATTCCAAGGAAGTGCTCGCGGCACTCGAGACGATGGACATCGGTTCGCAGGAGTTTCTCGACGAGTTGACGCTGTTCCGCGGCTCGGTACTCGACCATGCCGAGCGCGAAGAACTCGAGGAGTTCAACCGCTTGGAGCGTGAACTCGACGCTGACGACCTCGGTCGCATGGCGAAGGCCGTATTGGCGGCAGAGGCCATCGCGCCCACTCGTCCGCACGCGGGCGTCGAGTCGGCGAAGGCCAACTTCGCCGTGGGCCCGTTCGCCTCCATGCTCGACCGGGCGCGCGACGCGATCTCCGCTGCCCTTCGCTAGCCCACGCCGCTGCTGACGGCTCGGGGCGCGCGCCCACTCTGCGTGTTGACATAATGTTGCTCGAAGCAGAGCAGACGGGCCTGCGGCCTGGGGAGCGGTGACGCACTGAAACCGGTCGAGACGCGACACACCGGGGTCGGTAGCTGAGTCACAGACGTAACACCAGGCACACTGGTAACTGTCAACTACGCCTGGAGGGTGTTGCCGTGTACCGAGTATTTGAAGCGCTTGACGAGTTGGGCGCGATTGTGGAAGAAGCGCGCGGCGTGCCCATGACGGCAGGCTGCGTCGTGCCCCGCGGCGATGTCCTGGAGTTGATCGACGACATCAAGGACGCGATCCCCGGCGAACTCGACGACGCCCAGGATGTGCTGGACGCTCGCGACTCGTTGTTGCGCGAGGCCAAGGAGCACTCCGGATCCATGGTGTCGTCGGCCACGGCCGAGGCGGATTCCCTGGTCAACCACGCCCGCGCCGAGGCCGACCGGCTGCTCGCCGACGCGAAGTCGCAGGCAGATCGCATGGTCGGCGAGGCCCGCCAGCACAGCGAGCGCATGGTCGCAGAGGCGCGCGAAGAGGCCTCGCGTCTGGCGGCAACCGCCAAGCGGGAGTACGAGGCGAGCACGGGACGTGCCAAGAACGAGGCCGACCGGCTCATCGAGAACGGCAACCTCGCCTACGAGAAGGCCGTGCAGGAAGGCATCAAGGAACAGCAGCGGCTGGTCGCCCAGACCGAGATCGTCCAGACCGCCACGCTGGAAGCCACCCGCCTCATCGACTCGGCACACGCCGAGGCCGACCGACTGCGCGGCGAATGCGACATCTACGTCGACAGCAAACTGGCCGAATTCGAGGACTTCCTCAACGGCACGCTGCGGTCGGTAGGCCGCGGTCGCCATCAGCTGCGGACTGCGGCGGGGACGCACGACTACGCAGCTCGCTAGGCCCTGGGACGGTCGCCGTAAGATCGATCCCTATGGCGACGCATGCGAAGTCGGCGGCGCGGCGGGCCTCGCGATCGCCGCTCGTGTTGAACATCTCCAGGCTCGGCCGCAGGCCGGGGTCGATGATCACCGTCGCCGAGACCGTGCCCAGCCCCATGCGTATCGGACTGGACCTGATCGCGATCGACGAGGGCGCCCCGCTGGATCTGGATCTGCGGATCGAATCCGTCTCGGAGGGGGTTCTGGTCACAGGCACGATGTCCGCCCCCACGGTCGGTGAGTGTGCGCGCTGTCTGACGCCGATCACCGGGCACGTCGACATCGACATCACCGAACTGTTCGCTTATCCCGACAGCGCCACCGATGAGACCACAGAGGCCGACGAGCTCGGCCGCGTGGTGGACGACACCGTCGACCTGGAGCAGCCGATCATCGACGCCGTCGGCCTGGCGTTGCCGTTCGCCCCGGTGTGCGGACCCGACTGCATCGGGCTGTGCCCCGACTGTGGTGTGCCCCTGGCGACAGCTGAACCGGGGCACCAGCACGAAAAGATCGATCCGCGATGGGCCAAGCTCTCGGGCATGTTCGACGCTGTCGGCGGAGCCGACGATCCCGCTACTGTCGGCGGAGCCGACAATCCCACTGAGGACACCCGTGACTGACCGCACGCCACTCCTCAAGGCGCTGGGCGTTGACCTCCCGGAAGAACTGCTGACCATTTCACTCACCCATCGCAGTTACTCATACGAGAACGGCGGGTTGCCCACCAATGAGCGGTTGGAATTCCTCGGCGACGCTGTACTCGGGCTGACCATCACCGAGGAGCTCTATCACCGCCACCCCGATCGCACCGAGGGTGATCTGGCCAAGCTGAGGGCAAGCATCGTCAACACCCATGCGCTTGCCGGCGTCGGACGTGAACTGTCGGACGACGGGCTTGGCGCCTACCTGCTGCTGGGCAAGGGCGAGGAAAACTCCGGCGGCGCAGGCAAGGCCAGTATCCTCGCCGACGGTGTCGAATCCCTGCTCGGTGCAATCTATTTGGAGCATGGCATCGTCACGGCGCGGGAGGTGATCTTGCGTCTGTTCGCTTCGCTGCTCGACACCGCGCCGACGTTGGGTGCGGGGCTGGACTGGAAGAGCAGTCTGCAGGAGCTCACCGCATCCCGCGGCATGGGATCGCCGGCGTACACGGTGACATCAACAGGGCCAGACCACGACAAGGAATTCACCGCGATGGTGATCATCGCCGACGATGAGTACGGCAAAGGAGTCGGCCGCACGAAGAAAGAGGCCGAACTCAAGGCGGCCGCTGCGGCGTGGAACGCGCTGACGTCCGCCGCAGACGAAGATGCCTGAACTTCCCGAAGTCGAGGTCGTTCGCCGGGGCTTGGCCGCGCACGTCGTCGACAAGACCATCACCGCTGTGCGGGTTCATCATCCACGCGCTGTGCGTCGACACGAGGCTGGACCCGCCGATCTGACTGCGCGCCTGCTCGATTCGCGGATCGTCGGAACGGGGCGACGCGGGAAGTACCTATGGCTGACGCTCGATGACGGCTCAGCGCTCGTCGTCCATCTCGGGATGAGCGGACAAATGCTGCTCGGGCCTGCGATGAGCGCTAGCGCGAAGAGCCAACAGCCGGAGCCGCGCAACAACCATCTGCGCATTGCGGCACTTCTCGACGATGGCACCGCGCTGAGTTTTGTGGACCAGCGCACGTTCGGCGGATGGATGTTGGCCGACCTCGTCACCGTCGATGGCACCGATGTTCCCTTTCCCGTCGCGCACGTGGCGCGCGATCCGCTGGACCCGGATTTCAACCGCGATGGTGTCGTTACGGTGTTGCGGCGCAAGCACTCCGAGATCAAGCGGCAGCTGCTCGATCAGACGGTGGTATCGGGGATCGGCAACATCTACGCCGACGAGGCGCTGTGGCGGGCACGCGTCAACGGTGCGCGACTGGCGTCGTCGCTGACCCGGTCGAAGCTGGCTGAGGTGCTCGACGCCGCCGCCGAGGTGATGACCGAGGCGCTCGGCCAGGGAGGCACGTCCTTCGACTCGCTATATGTGAATGTCAACGGCGAGTCCGGCTATTTCGAACGATCGCTGGACGCCTACGGCCGCGAGGGTGAGCCGTGCCGGCGCTGCGGCGCGGTGATGCGGCGGGAGAAGTTCATGAACCGCTCGTCGTTCTACTGCCCGAAATGCCAACCGCGCCCGCGAGTCCGGCGGGAATAAGGTTCGCGAATGACCGTGTTTGTACGTCGACACGCCGTGCAGGGCTGGCATTTTGCGGTCGCTCACGGGGAAGAAGGGAACCATGACAGAACTGTGGGTTGAGCGCACCGGCGCCCGCCGCTACACCGGACGCAGCGCGCGCGGTGCCGAGGTACTCGTCGGCAGCGAGGATGTCGAGGGAGTGTTCACGCCCGGCGAGCTGATGAAGATCGCGCTGGCGGCCTGCAGCGGGATGGCCAGCGACGCCCCGTTGCAGCGTCGTCTCGGCTCGGATTACTCGACCACGATCCGGGTGTCGGGTCCCGCCGATCGCGAGCAGGAGCGCTACCCGCTGCTCGAGGAGCGCATGGAACTCGACCTGTCGGCGCTGTCGGAACCGGAGCGGGCGCGGGTACTCACCGTCGTGGAGCGGGCGATCGATCAGGTCTGCACGGTGGGCCGCACACTCAAGTCCGGTACCAAAGTGACGTTTGAGGTTAATGATGCAGGAGTTAGCTGAGGTACGACTCACGGCGTGGGTGCACGGCCACGTTCAGGGAGTCGGCTTCCGGTGGTGGACACGGTCGCGCGCGCTGGAACTCGGGTTGACCGGATACGCCTCGAACAGGCCCGACGGCCGCGTTCAAGTGGTCGCCCAGGGCCCGCGAGCGGCCTGCGAAAAGTTACTTGACCTGCTGCAAGGCGGACATACGCCGGGACATGTCGACAAAGTGATCGCGGATTGGTCAGAAGTCGGCGAAACGCTATCGGGGTTCACCGAGCGTTAGCCTGCGCGACGGTAGTGTGGCACGTCGTGCACCTCAAGAGTCTGACCCTGAAGGGCTTCAAGTCGTTTGCTTCGCCGACGACTCTGCGCTTCGAGCCAGGCATCACGTGTGTCGTCGGCCCGAATGGGTCCGGCAAGTCGAACGTGGTCGACGCGCTCACGTGGGTGATGGGCGAACAGGGTGCAAAGACTCTGCGCGGCGGCAAGATGGAAGACGTCATCTTTGCAGGCACGTCGTCGCGCCCGCCGCTGGGCCGCGCCGAGGTGACGGTCACGATCGACAACTCCGACAACTCGCTGCCGATCGAATACTCCGAAGTGTCGATCACTCGCCGGATGTTCCGTGACGGCGGCAGCGAGTACGAGATCAACGGCGCCAGTTGCCGTTTGATGGACGTGCAGGAACTGCTGTCCGACTCCGGCATCGGCCGCGAGATGCACGTGATCGTCGGACAGGGCAAGCTCTCCGAGATCCTCGAATCCCGCCCCGAGGACAGGCGCGCATTCATCGAAGAGGCCGCGGGTGTCCTCAAGCACCGCAAGCGCAAAGAAAAGGCCGTCCGCAAGCTCGACTCGATGTCGGCCAACCTGGCGCGGCTGACGGACCTGACGACCGAGTTGCGCCGTCAGCTCAAACCGCTGGGCAGACAGGCGGAGATGGCTCGCCGCGCCCAGACCATCCAGGCCGACCTGCGCGACGCCCGGCTGCGGCTGGCGGCCGACGACCTCGTCGTCCGCAAGGCGGAGTTCGAGAACACCAACCAGACCGAGACGACGCTGCGTCGCGAACATGACGATCTGGCGGCGCGGCTCGAGGCGCGTACCGTCGAGCTGAACGCGCACGAGTCGGCGGTCGGCAGCCTCAGCGAGCGCGCGGAATCGGCTCAGCAGACCTGGTTTTCGCTGTCGGCGTTGGCCGAACGGGTTAGCGCCACGGTGCGCATCGCCAGCGAGCGGGCCCAGCACCTGGACACCGAGCCCGAAGCGTCGACTGGCCCCGATCCCGACGAGCTGGAGGCCAAGGCCGAAGAGGTCGCCGCCCAGGAGCGCCGACTGCTTCAGGAGCTGGACGAATCGCGCACGCGCCTGGAAGCCGCCCGCGCCGAACTCAGTGAGCGCGAAGGTGTCGCCGCAGAAGCCGAACGCGCCCATCTGGCCGCCGTCCGCGCCGAGGCCGACCGCCGTGAAGGTCTGGCCCGGCTGGCCGGCCAGGTGGACACGATGCGCACCCGCGTCGAGTCGATCGACGAGACCGTCGCACGGCTGACCGTCGGGATCGACGAGGCCGCAGCCAAAGCCCAGCAAACGCAGGCGGAGTTCGAGACCGTGCAGAGTCGAGTCGGCCAACTCGATGCCGGCGAGGTCGGCCTCGACGAGCACCACGACCGCACCGTCACCGCATTGCGTCTCGCCGACGAGCGGGTCGCCGAACTGCAGGCAGCCGAGCGTGGCGCCGAACGTCAGGTTGCCTCGTTGCGTGCTCGCATCGAGGCGCTGTCCGTCGGCCTGGACCGCAAGGACGGCGCCGCGTGGCTGCAGAAACACCACGGTGGCGCAGGGCTTTTCGGATCGATCGCCAATCTGGTCAAGGTGCGCCCGGGTTACGAGGTGGCGATCGCCGCCGTGCTGGGGGCTGCTGCGGATGCGGTCGCCGCCGAGAACTCGGGTGCGGCGCAGTCGGCCGTCGTCGCGTTGAAGCAGTCTGACGGCGGCCGCGCGGCCATCGTGCTCGGCGACTGGCCGCACCCCTCGGTGCCGAACGCGGGCCTGCCGCCCGAGGGCGCGCAGTGGGCGTTGGATCTCATCGACGCCCCCGACCGACTGCAAGGGGCGATCACCGCATTGTTGTCGGGTGTGGCGGTGGTCAGTGACCTTTCCGCCGCGCTCGACGTGGTCGCAGCGCGTCCGCAGCTGAAGGCGGTCACCGCCGACGGTGATCTGGTCGGCGCGGGCTGGGTGACCGGCGGGTCCGACCGTAAGCCCAGCACGCTGGAGATCGCGTCGGAGGTCGAGAAGGCCCGGACTGAACTGGCGGCCGCCGAGAAACAGACCGGCGAACTGTCGGCCGCGCTGGCCGGTGCACTGGCCGAGCAGTCCACCCGCCAGGACGCCGCCGAGCAGGCGCTGGCCGCGCTGAACGAGTCCGACGCGGCGATCTCGGCGGTCTACGAACAGCTCGGGCGGCTCGGCCAGGATGCCCGCGCCACCGATGACGAATGGCAGCGGCTGATCCGGCAGCGCGACGAACTCGAGGCCAGCCGCAATCGGACGGTCCAGGAGCTCGCCGAGCTGGAGCAGCGACTCCACAACGCGCAAGAGGAGCCGACCTTCGAATCCGAACCGGTCGATCGCCAGGAGTCGATGGCGGCCGCCGAGGCTGCCCGCGCTGCCGAGGTGGAGGCCCGGCTGGCCGTGCGGACGGCCGAAGAGCGAGCGAACGCCGTTCGCGGCCGGGCCGATTCGATGCGCAGGGCGGCTACCGCCGAACGTGATGCCCGCTTGCGTGCACAGCGTGCCAGGGAGGCGCGCGTGCACGCCGCCGCAGTCGCGGCCGCCGTGGCGGAGTCTGGACGCCTGGTCGCGCAGCGGCTCAGTGCGGCGGTGGCGGTCGCGTCGCGGGCGCGTGACGACGTCGCGGCCGAACGTCAGCACCGGGCAACCGCATTGGCCAAGGCGCGCGAGGAGGTCAACGAGCTGGGCGCCAAGATCAATGCTCTCACGGACGCCCTGCACCGCGACGAGATCGCCAAAGCGCAAGCCGCACTTCGTATCGAACAGCTCGAGGAGCATGTCCTCGAGACGTTCGGAATGGCGGCGGCCGATCTGGTCGCCGAGTACGGCCCCGATGTCGGGCTCCCTCCGTCGGAGCTCGAGATGGCTGAGTACGAGCAGGCGCGCGAGCGCGGCGAGCAGGTGATGGCGCCAGCGCCCATGCCGTTCGACAGGCCCACCCAGGAACGTCGCGCCAAGAAGGCCGAGCGCGAACTCAACGAGCTGGGCCGGGTGAATCCGCTGGCGTTGGAGGAGTTTGCCGCACTGGAGGAGCGCTACAACTTCCTGTCCACCCAACTGGAGGACGTCAAGGCGGCCCGCAAGGATCTGCTCGACGTCATCGACGATGTCGACGCCCGGATCCTCCAGGTGTTCTCCGAGGCATACGTCGATGTGGAACGTGAGTTCCAGCAAGTGTTCTCGGCGTTGTTCCCCGGCGGCGAGGGCAGGCTGCTGCTGACGAACCCCGACGACATGCTCACCACCGGCATCGAGGTGGAGGCCCGCCCGCCTGGCAAGAAGATCAAGCGCCTGTCACTGCTGTCGGGTGGTGAGAAGTCGCTGACCGCCGTCGCAATGCTGGTGGCCATCTTCCGGGCGCGGCCGTCGCCGTTCTACGTCATGGACGAGGTGGAGGCCGCACTCGACGACGTGAACCTGCGCCGCCTGCTGGGGCTTTTCGAGCAATTGCGCAGCCAGTCGCAGCTGCTCATCATCACGCACCAGAAGCCGACGATGGAGATCGCCGACGCGCTCTACGGCGTGACGATGCGCGACGACGGCATCACCGCGGTGATCAGTCAGCGCATGCGCGGCCAGGAACTCGTCGGCGCCGCCAACTGATAGCGATTTCGGTGTCATTGGTCGCGCTCACCGCGACTGTCGACACCGAAATCACAGGGGGGTGACGCCGCCCTCGCGGAGTTCGGCAAGGTTGGCCGCGCCGCTGCCGTGCAAACAGATCATCAGTTCGTCGATGAAGCGCTGCAGCCAATCCACAACGGCGGCAGACGATTCGATCGCAGGTGCCAGCAACGGTCGCGCCACTGCCACCACGTCGGCACCCAATGCGATCGCCTTGGCCGCGTCCATCCCGGTGCGAATGCCGCCGGAGGCGACCAGCGGAACTCCGGGCAGTGTGCGCCGCACTTCCACAAGTGCCTGTGCGGTCGGAATGCCCCACTCGGCCAGCGCCGGGTACCGGATCTCGCCGTAGCGGACGAACTGCTCTACGCGCGCCCACGAGGTACCGCCCGCGCCTGCTACGTCGACCGCCGCGATGGGGCAGTCCGAGAGTTCGGCCGCGGCCTTGGCCCCGATGCCGTGGCCGACTTCCTTGACCATCACCGGGTATCCGATGGCTGCCGCGATGTCGCGAAGGCGTCCTATCGAACCCGAGAAGTCGGTGTCACCCTTGTGCTGCATGGCTTCCTGTAACGGATTGGTATGCACCGCAAGGGCGTTGGCGCCGATCCGATCCAACGCCTCGACCAGTGCCTGCACCGTCTGCGCGGTCAGTTGGCTCAGTCCGATGTTGCCGATCAGCAGTACATCCGGCGCGATGTCACGGACCCGGAACGTCGCGGACGCCGGACCGTTGTCGAGCATGATGCGCTGCGAGCCCAGCATCATCCCGACACCGAGCTGCTGGGCCGCATCGGCGAGGTTGCGATTGATGGTGCCGGACAACTCCGCGCCACCGGTCATCGCGCCGATGAGCACGGGCGCGCGCAAGTGGACGCCTAGGAACTCGGTCGCCAATTCGATGGACCCGAGGTCGGTCTGGGTGAGCGCGTTGTACGGCAACCGATAGCGCTCGAACCCCGTCGTCACCGTCTGGAATTCGACCGCATCGCCGAGGCACACGTCGATGTGACGTCGTTTGCGGGTTTCCATGCCACCGGGGCCGAGCGTCACCGGCTACCCCTCCTGAGACAATGACGTGGTGACTGTCGAGTTGTGGATCGCGTTCGCGGTCATCGCCGTTCTCCTCGTGACCGCGCTAGTCGTGGGCCTGGTGCGGTACCGGCGCCGACGGGTGAGTTTGTCGTCCAAGGACACCGCCACTCCTCTCGACCGCTCGGGCGGCTACACCGCCTCGTCCACCATCACGTTCTCGCAAGCAGCGCCCGCTGAGCCGGTCGAACGGATCGATACCGACGGACTACCCGCCGTCGGCGATGATGCCACCATTCCCCGGGACGCCCCGAAGCGGGTGATCGCCGACGTCCAGCTGCCGGAGCCGCCGGTCGTCCAACAACCGCCAGCAGCCCCCGCCGAACCGGCGGCCCCCGCGGAGCCTGAAGCCCCTGCCGCGCCTGAAGCGCCCGCCGAGCCTGCAGCGCCTGCACTCGACGAGATCGCCCCGGCGGAGGGCCGGCTGGAGAGGCTGCGGGGTCGCCTCGCCAAGTCGCAGAGCACGCTGGGCCGCAGCATGCTCGGCCTGCTCGGCGGCGGCGACCTCGACGAAGACTCCTGGCAGGACGTCGAGGACACCCTCCTGATCGCCGACCTGGGTCCTGCGGCGACGGATTCGGTCGTCGCGGCGTTGCGTGCGCGGATGGCCAGCAGCCAGGTGCGTAACGAGGCGGACGCCCGCGGGGTACTGCGCCAGGTCTTGATCGACCAGTTGCAGCCCGACCTGGATCGGTCCATCAGGGCGCTTCCGCACGCCGACAAACCGTCCGTACTGCTCGTCGTCGGCGTCAACGGCACGGGCAAGACGACGACCGTCGGCAAGCTGGCTCGGGTGCTGGTGGCCGACGGACGCCGTGTCGTCCTGGGTGCGGCCGACACCTTCCGCGCGGCCGCAGCAGACCAGTTGCAGAGCTGGGCGTCTCGCGTCGGCGCGCAGGTCGTACGCGGAGCCGAGGGCGCCGACCCCGCCTCGGTGGCGTTCGACGCCGTCGACGTCGGCGTCGAAACCGGTGCCGACGTGGTCGTCATCGATACCGCAGGGCGCCTGCACACCAAGACCGGCCTGATGGACGAACTGGGCAAGGTCAAGCGCGTGGTGAGCCGTCGCGCCGAGGTCGACGAGGTGCTGCTGGTGCTCGACGCCACGATCGGCCAGAACGGTCTGCCACAGGCCCGCGTGTTTGCCGAAGTCGTCGACATCACCGGCGTGGTACTCACCAAACTCGACGGCACCGCGAAAGGCGGGATCGTGTTCCGCGTGCAACAGGAGTTGGGTGTGCCCGTCAAACTCGTCGGTCTGGGCGAGGGACCGGACGACCTCGCTCCGTTCGAGCCGGCGGCGTTCGTCGACGCGTTGCTCGGTTAGTCAGCGGCCGCAAAACACGTGATGTAACACCGACGAAACGTCCAGCGTCCATCCGTTCACACGAGTGAAACACCGTGGCGTCTTCGACGAAACAACCACTCAGCAAAGTCTTGGACCAGGTCAACGGTCGTAAAGCGTTGCGGCCGTGGCATGTCGAAGGAGGAAACTGCGAGTGGATGGATTCCCGACCCTCGGTATACCGGACACCGGTGATACCGCGTGGATGCTGGCAAGCGCAGCGCTTGTCTTGTTGATGACGCCGGGCCTGGCCTTCTTTTACGGAGGCATGGTTCGGGCCAAGGGCGTGCTCAACATGATCATGATGAGCTTCAGCGCCATGGGTTTGGTGACGGTGCTGTGGGTGCTGTACGGCTACTCGATGGCGTTCGGCAACGACGTCTCCAATGTGGTCGGCGACCCGACGCAGTTCTTCGGACTGAAGGGCCTCATCGGCGGTAACGCCGCCCCCGCGGTCGAGGCGATCGCCGCGGCCCCGGGCGTGGAGGCTGTCGAGGCGGTGCCGGAGACCCTCATTCCGCTGGTCTTCACGATGCCGGCCTCGGTGTTCGTCGCGTTTCAGTTGATGTTCGCGATCATCACCGTCGCCCTCATCTCGGGCGCGGTGGCCGACCGCATCAAGTTCGGCGCATGGCTGCTCTTCGCAGGCCTCTGGGTCACCTTCGTGTACTTCCCGGTCGCGCACTGGGTGTTCTCGTTCGACGGTGGCACCGCGGAGACCGGTGGCTGGATCGCCAACAAACTGGCGGCGGTCGACTTCGCAGGCGGCACAGCGGTCCATATCAACGCAGGCACCGCCGCACTGGTTCTCGTACTGATCCTCGGAAAGCGCAAGGGATGGCCGAACACCCCTATGCGCCCGCACAATCTGCCGTTCGTCATGCTCGGCGCCGGTCTGCTGTGGTTCGGCTGGTACGGCTTCAACGCGGGCTCGGCCGGCGCCTCCGGCGGCCTCGCCGGTTCGACCTTCGTCACCACGACGGTGGCCACGGCGGCGGCGATGCTGGCGTGGTTGCTCACGGAGCGCATTCGCGACGGTAAGGCGACATCGCTGGGTGCGGCCTCGGGTGTGGTGGCCGGTCTGGTCGCCATCACTCCGTCGTGTTCAGCGGTCAATGTCCTGGGTGCACTCGTCATCGGTGTGGTCGCAGGTTCGTTGTGCGCTCTGGCGGTCGGCCTGAAATACAAACTGGGCTATGACGACTCGCTCGACGTGGTCGGTGTTCACCTGGTGGGCGGCATCGTCGGCACGTTGTTGATCGGATTTGTGGCGGCCCCAGAGGCCGGTGCGGGAGTGGCCGGTCTGTTCTACGGCGGCGGAGTCGACCAACTATGGCGTCAGGCAGTCGGCGCCGGGGCGGTTCTGCTCTACAGTGCGATCGGGACAGCTATCTTGGCCTACATCGTGAAATTCACGATTGGGCTGCGACTCAGCGAAGAAAAAGAGGCTGCTGGTGCCGACGAGAGCGAACACGCGGAAAGCGGTTACGACTTTGCAGCTGTCGGTGGCGGTTCGGTCCTCGGACGTCACGGCGGAGAGGAATAAGGGGATATGAAGCTGATTACTGCGATCATCAAGCCGTTCACGCTCGAAGACGTCAAGACCGGACTCGAGCAGACCGGAATTCTCGGAATGACCGTCAGCGAGGTTCAGGGCTACGGTCGCCAAAAGGGCCACACCGAGGTGTATCGCGGCGCCGAGTACTCCGTCGACTTCGTTCCGAAGGTTCGGGTCGAGGTCGTGGTCGATGATTCCGCCGTGGACAAGGTCGTGGACGTGATCGTCCAGGCCGCACGCACCGGAAAGATCGGCGACGGCAAGGTGTGGGTCAGTCCCGTTGACACGGTCGTGCGGGTGCGCACCGGTGAACGTGGAACGGACGCCCTTTGACCAGCCTGACGAAATAAGACGTCGTCGCCCGGCCGTTGCACCGTGAATGTTTGAAGGTAAGGGCCGGGGGAGGACACGAAATGACTGAGCAGAAACCAGATTCCGCCGCCGGGGCCCCTCGATGGGAACCCCCGGCGGCGGGTTCGTTACGACCCGCGACCGACCTTTCCGCCGCCGCCGAACAGCTACTGACCAACGGTCCCCGGCAACTGGATTCGGCTGCGTTACGCGACGCGCTGCTCGATTTGCACGAATTCTGGCTCACCACAAAGGCCACCGAGATCGGCATCACGCCCACCAGCGGCTTCGCCATCGTCGCGACCGGTGGGTTGGGCCGCGGCGAGCTGGTGCCCTATTCGGATCTGGACCTGACACTGCTGCACGACAACATGCCGCATGATGTCGTGGGCCAGGTCGCCGAGTTGCTGTGGTACCCGTTGTGGGACGCCAACATTCGCATCGACCACAGTGTGCGCACGGTACCCGAGGCGTTGACCGTCGCCAGCGAAGACATCTCCGCGGGGCTGGCCATGCTCGAAGCGCGGCACATCGCGGGCGATGCGGATCTGTCGACCCTGTTGATCGGGCGAGCGCGGCGGCAGTGGCGTACCGGCGTCGCTTCGCGTTTCGACGAACTCGTCGAGCACACCCGGGCGCGGTGGCAGCGCAGCGGCGAGATCGCCCACCGCGCCGAGCCCGACCTCAAATGCGGACGCGGTGGCCTGCGCGACGTTCAACTGCTCAACGCGTTGGCGATCGCCCAGCTCGCCGATGTCTATCCCAGCCGATCCCTGGCGTCGCCCACCGAAACTCTCGGTGAGGCGCACATGACGCTGCTGAACGTACGCACCGAATTGCATCGGGTGGCTGGGCGCGGCCGGGAGTTGTTGCTCGCCCAGCATGCCGACGAGATCGGCGCCGCGCTGCAGATCGGCGACCGGTTCGAGTTGGCGCGCATGCTCTCCGACGCCGCCCGCACCATCAGCTTCTACGTCGACGCCGGAATTCGCACCGCAGGCAACGCACTTCCCAGACGCGGACTCTCGGCGTTCCGCAGGCCCGCGCGCCGACCCCTGGACGAAGGCGTGATCGAGTTCGGCGGCGAAGTCATCCTTGCCCGCGACGCCCGTCCCGAACGTGATCCGGGTTTGATCCTGCGCGTGGCGGCCGCCTCGGCCAACACCGGCCTGCCGATGGCGGGGTCCACGCTGGCCCGCCTCGCCGAAACCGCACCCGAGCTGCGTACCCCGTGGCCTCGCCAGGCGCTCAAAGACCTGCTCGTCATGCTGGGCGCGGGTCCCGCGGCCGTGGCCACTATCGAGGCACTTGATCGAACGGGTCTGTGGGGCAGGCTTTTTCCGGAATGGGGCGCCGTGCGCGACCTCCCGCCGCGCGACGTCGTTCACATCTGGACAGTTGACCGTCATCTCGTCGAGACCGTCTCGCGAGCCAGCGCATTCACCACCAGGGTGTCGCGGCCGGATCTGCTGGTTCTCGGTGCGCTCTGCCATGACATCGGGAAGGGCCGCGGCGGCGACCACAGCATCATCGGTGCCGAGCTCGCGGTTCAAATCGGCACCCGACTCGGCCTGTGGCCGTCGGATGTGGAGATCCTGTCCAAGGTGGTGCGCCACCACCTGCTGTTGCCGCACACCGCCACGAGGCGCGATCTGCAGGACCCCAACACCATTGCGTCGGTGGTCAACGCACTCGACGGCGACCACGTCGTGCTCGAACTACTGCACGCGCTTGCCGAGGCGGACTCACTGGCCACCGGACCCGGGGTGTGGGGCGATTGGAAAGCCTCGCTCATCGGCGATCTCGTGCACCGCTGCCGGTTGGTGATGGCCGGTGACCCACTGCCGCAGCCCGATCCCATTGATCCCCGGTATCTTTCGCTGGCCGCCGAGGTCGGTATACACGTCGAGATCACGCCTGCCGACAGCCCCCACATCTACAACATCACGATGATCGCGCCGGACCGCCGGGGACTGTTGTCCAAGGCCGCGGGGGTGCTGGCGCTCAACTCGCTGCGGGTGCATTCGGCCTCGGTCAACGGACACGCGGGTTCGGCGATCAACACCTTCGTCGTGTCGCCGCATTTCGGTGCTCCACCGGCGGCCGAACTGTTGCGGCAGCAGTGGATCTTGGCCCTCGACGGCGACCTCGACGCGCTTGCCTCACTGGACAAGCGTGATCGCGACGCCGCGCAATACGGAACGGCGCGAGCGGGCGAAGTGCCGGACGCGGTGCCGATCAACCATGTGGTCGCCCCGCCACGGATCCTGTGGTCCGAAGGTGCGGCCCCGGGCGAGCTGGTGGTACAGATCCGCAGCACCGACCGCACCGGCCTGTTGGCGAGGCTGACGGCGGTGTTCGAGCGCGACGGCGTCGACATCGCCTGGGCGAAGGTCACGACACTGGGTTCGTCGGTGGTCGACCTGTTCGGAATCACCGCCGTCGGAGACGGCGATGCCGTTCGGGCCGAGCTCGAGCGCGACCTGTACGCGATCCTGCCGACCCCCGCGCCCGCGAAACCGGTTTCGGAAGCCAGCTAGTTGTACTGACCACGGGGGATTGGTGCAGGGTCGCCCCTGCAGCGACGGTCACCGATGTCGGCGCCGCGGCAATGCTCTCGTTCTCCTCGTATTCGAACCCGGTTCTGTGGATCGACCGGTGCTGATGGTCGACACTCTCGTTCTGTTGGTCGCGGCCTGGGGCGTAGCGCGCCGCAACACGCCGAAACGGCCTGGTCCCGGCGCTGGTACTTGCGCCGCTAGGCATCGTCTTCGGGCACGTGGCGCTGAGGCAGATCGAGAGAATCGGTCAGGACGGCCGGGGAATGGCCGTTGTCGGCCTGGCGATCGGCTACGTCGGGACGGTGCTGCTGGCGCTGTTCCCAATCCTCGCCGTGGCGTCGATCGTCGACGTGTCGAATGCGCTGAGAAGACCCGGCTGACCCGGGTGCCGCCTGGAAGAAGTTAGGCTGGACCGCGTGTTTGAATCGCTTTCCGACCGGTTGACCGGCGCCCTCCAGGGGCTGCGTGGCAAGGGGCGGTTGTCCGACGCCGACATCGACGCGACGACCCGCGAGATTCGGTTGGCCCTGCTCGAAGCGGACGTGTCGCTGCCGGTGGTGCGCGACTTCGTCGCACGCATCAAGGAGCGCGCGAAGGGGGCCGAGGTATCGGGCGCGCTGAACCCCGCGCAGCAGGTCGTCAAGATCGTCAACGAGGAACTCATCGCCATTCTCGGCGGGGAGACGCGCCGGCTGGCGTTCGCGAAGACCCCGCCGACGGTGATCATGCTGGCGGGTCTGCAGGGTTCCGGTAAGACCACGCTCGCCGGCAAACTTGCCAAATGGCTTAAAGAACAAGGGAATACGCCGCTTCTCGTGGCGTGTGACCTGCAGCGGCCCGGTGCCGTCAACCAGCTTCAGATCGTCGGCCAGCGAGCCGGTGTCGACGTCTTCGCGCCCCACCCCGGCACCGCCGAGGGATCCGACGATTCGGCGCCCGGCGATCCGGTCGCGGTGGCGTCGGCAGGTATCGCCGAGGCCAAGGCCAGGCACCACGACGTCGTCATCGTCGACACCGCGGGCCGCCTCGGCATCGACGAGGAGCTCATGCGGCAGGCCGGCGCCATTCGCGACGCCGTCAACCCCGACGAAGTGATCTTCGTGCTCGACGCGATGATCGGTCAGGACGCCGTCAACACCGCCGAGGCGTTCCGCGAAGGGGTCGGCTTCACGGGCGTGGTGCTGACCAAGCTCGATGGCGACGCGCGCGGCGGTGCCGCGCTGTCGGTGCGCGAGATCACCGGTGTGCCGATCCTCTTCGCGTCCGCTGGCGAGAAGCTCGAGGATTTCGATGTCTTTCATCCCGACCGGATGGCCAGCCGGATCCTGGGTATGGGCGACGTGCTCACGCTCATCGAGCAGGCCGAACAGGTCTTCGACGCGCAACAGGCCGAGGAAGCCGCCGCGAAGATCGGCAGCGGCGAACTCACGCTGGAGGACTTCCTCGAGCAGATGCTGGCGATCCGCAAAATGGGCCCGATCGGCAATCTGCTGGGCATGCTGCCCGGTGCGGGCCAGATGAAGGACGCGCTGGCAGCCGTCGACGACAAGTCGCTCGACCGGTTGCAGGCGATCATCCGTGGCATGACGCCCGCCGAGCGTGCGGACCCCAAGATCATCAACGGTTCGCGTCGCCTGCGTATCGCCAACGGATCCGGGGTCACGGTCGGTGAGGTCAACCAGCTTGTCGACCGGTTCTTCGAGGCGCGCAAGATGATGTCGTCGATGGCCGGTCAGATGGGTATGCCCTTCGGCCGCAAGGGATCGTCTCGTAAGGCGGCGAAGAACAAGAAGAAGGGCAAGAAGGGCGGTCGCGGGCCGACGCCACCCAAGGTGCGCAATCCGCTGGGTCAGGGAATGCCTGCCGGATTCCCAGACCTTTCCGATATGCCCAAGGGACTGGATGAACTTCCCCCCGGTCTCGCCAACATCGACCTTTCGAAGTTCAAGTTCCCGGGCCAGAACTAGGCATGCCTCAGCCACCACTGCACGTACGCGGTCGCGGGCTGCCCGATGAACAACCTGTCGAGTGGTGGATCGTCGACGGCATGCTCAGTGCCGAACCGGTGCAGGACGCCCAGACCGTCTTCGGTGCTGACGGAGCGGACGGCTGGATCCTGCCCGGGCTCGTCGATGCGCACTGCCACGTCGGCCTCGGGGAGCACGGCCCTGTCGACACCATCGACGAGTGCATCAGCCAGGCTGAGACGGAACGCGGCGTGGGCGCCCTGCTGCTGCGCGATGCGGGCTCACCCATCGACACCCGCAGCCTCGACGATCACCACGACCTGCCGCGGATCATCCGCGCGGGCCGCCACCTCGCCAGGCCCAAGCGTTATCAGCGCGGCTTCGCGATCGAAATGGCGGACGAGTCCCAACTGCCCGACGCCGTCGCCGAACAGGCGCGGTTCGGCGACGGGTGGGTGAAGCTCGTCGGCGACTGGATCGACCGCGAAGTCGGCGATCTGGCGCCGCTGTGGTCCGACGATGTGCTGAAGGCGGCGATAGAGGCGGCCCACGACAACGGCGCCCGCGTCACGGCGCACGTGTTCAGCGAGGACGCGTTGCCCGGGCTCATCAGGGCAGGCATCGATTGCATCGAGCACGGTACCGGCCTGACCGATGACACCATCGAGCTGATGGTCGAACACGGCACTGCGCTGGTGCCGACGCTGATCAATATCGAGAACTTTCCCGGAATCGCCGACAACGCAACGAAATTCCCGGCCTATGCCCGACACATGCGAGATCTTTACGAGAAGTGCCCGTCGCGCATCGCTGCCGCGCGGGAGGCGGGCGTGCCGATCTTCGCGGGCACCGACGCGGGCAGCATGGTGGTTCACGGCCGCATCGCGGATGAGATCGACGCGCTCAAGGGCATCGGGATGAGCCCGACCGAGGCGCTGGGCGCGGCCTGTTGGACCGCCCGCGAATGGCTGGGCCGCCCCGGCATCGAGCACGGGGCCTCGGCCGATCTCGTCTGCTACCGGGACGATCCCCGCCAGGGCGCTGCCGTCGTCAGTGCGCCCGATGTGGTGATCCTGCGGGGCAGGGTCTACCGCTAGTAGACGTCGCGCAGATACCGATGCGATTTGATGAGGTCGTTGACGTACTGGTGCGCCGCATTCCTGGTGAATTCGGCGCGCTTACCAACCCTGAGGGTCGGTTCGCGCGCCGAATACGCGTCAGCGCGGTTGGCCGAATCCCCAGTCGAACAGGCGTATCGCCTGGCCGTACAGATCGCCGGTGCCGTACATCTCCACCACCACGAGACGACGGTTGCCCCGTTGTGCGGCGGCCACAAAGGTCTCGCGGGCGAGGTTGGTGAACCCGGTCTTGCCCGCGAACGTGCCGGGGTAGCGGGTCAGGAGCTCGTTCTGGTTGCTCAGCGTCTTGCCGGGGAATTGTGCCGATTGCGATCGCATGATCTGCGCGATGAGCGGATATTTCAGGGCCGCGCGATAGATCAACGCCAGGTCGAATGGCGTGGTGGTGGATTCCCATCCGGGGCCGTCCAGCCCCGACGGCGACGAGGCCCTGGTGGAACGGGCACCGAGGCCGGCCGCCTTGCGATTCATCGCCGGGATCGCGACACCTTGCCCGCCGAGCATGTCGGCCAGCATGTTGGCGGCGTCGTTGCCCGACACCATCAACAGCGCCGACAGCAGCTGGAGGACCGTATAGGGCTGCCCGGGTTTCAATCCCACGCACGAGCACTCGACCTCGGTATGTGACGAGTTGGCGCGGGCGAAGTTGTCCGGCCGCAGGTGGTCGAGCACCACCATCGCCAGCAGCGGCTTGATGGTGCTCGCGGGCGCGTGTGACTCATTTGGGTTGCGGGAGGCCAGAATTGCGCCGGTGTCCAGATCGGCAAGCAGCCACGCCTGCGCCGGTCCTTCCGGCAACGCGACAGCCCCCGACGGCTCTATGCCGGGCTGGGCCGCGGCAGGCGTCGCCACCGCGTAGGTCGAACACAGAGAGAACATTGTGATCACCAACGCGGCCAACAACTTTCGCACGAACGCCGAGCGTAACCGGCGCGTTCCCCGTCGCGGTCTCGAACGTGTTGCGATTCAGCAACTTTGCGTCGGCTAAAGACTGCCGATCGTCGCATTCCGATCGAGTGCAAAGCCCCAGTCCAGCAGGCTGGCGGCCTGGTCCCAGTAGGTCGGCTGCCCGGGCTTGTCCATACCGAACATCATCGCGATGACCAGGCGTCTGCCGTTGCGGCCCGCTGCACCGACGAACGTCTTCTGCGCAATGTCGGTGAAGCCGGTTTTGCCGCCGAGGGTGCCGGGATAGCGCTTGAGCAGTTCGTCCTGGTTGACCAGCACCTTGTCGCCGGTCTTGGTGGGGAAGACGGCCGTCGGCTGTGCGGTGATCTGCGCGAACACCGGGTTGCCCATGGCGGCGCGGAAAATCACTGCGAGGTCATGCGGCGAGGACCACATGTCGATACCTGGACCATCGAGACCCGACGGTGAGCCGGCATTGGTGCCGTACGCGCCGAGCAGCGCCGCCTTACCGTTCATCTTCATCACGGCGACGTCTTGACCGCCGAGCATGCTCGCCAAGGTGTTGGCGGCGTCGTTGCCCGAAACCAGCAGCAGCGCCTCGAGCAGCTGGCGTGTGGTGTAGACCATGCCCGGAGCCACGCCTGCGCAGTTGCATTCGACCTTGGTGTCTGCCTCGCTGGCCACGATTGTCGCGTCGAGCGGGAGTTCGTCGAGCACCGTCAGCGCAAGCAGCACCTTGATGGTGCTCGCCGGTGCGAACTGGCCGTACTCGTCGCGGGCCGCCAGCACCGCGCCGCTGTCCATGTCGGCGACGATCCACGCCTGAGCGGGGCCTTCGGGGATGGGCACCGAACCCGATGGCTGGATGACGCCGGCGGGCACCGCCGACGCGACGGCGGTCCCCCCGGCGACCAGGCACAGCGCGGTCGCAATGCAGACGAGAATCTTCCGCATGACGGGTGAGCCTATCCCCGCAGAGTGATCGTGTTCAATCGACTCATGTTGAGCTTGGAAGAGATATCGGATCGATTCGAGATACAGCAGCTGATGATCGACTACTCGAACGCGATCGATCAGAAGCAATTCGACAACCTTGATCGCGTCTTCACCCCGGACGCTTACATCGACTACCGCGTCACCGGTGGGATCGACGGGCGTTTTCCGGACGTCAAGGCGTGGCTCAAGGAAGTGCTTCCGAACTTCCCGGCCTACTACCACATGCTGGGCAATTTCGACGTCCGCATAGACGGCGACTCCGCATCATCGAAAACCATCTGCTTCAACCCGATGGTGTTCAACGCCGAAGAGAAGCAGATCCTGTTCGTCGGCATCTGGTACGTCGACGAGTTCGTCCGCACCGCAGAGGGCTGGCGAATGAGCAAGCGCGTCGAGGAGAAGTGCTTCGACAAGCTGTTGTAGCGGTTAGCGGCGTGCCAGCTTGGCCGCCGCCCGGGTGAGCCGGTCCGAAATGCGCACAGAGAACAGCGGATTGAAGAAGTCGGTGCGAAGGCGGGTCAACGTCGAACTCGTGATGAGCCACTGGCCGTCGATCTTCTCGTAGGTCTCGTGGTAGTGGCCGTAGCCATCGAGATTCAGCCCCGGCGCCAGCCGGACGACATCGTTGAGGGCCCACACCCCTCGCGCGGTGGTGGCCGAGGTCAACTCGATCTCCGGGGCGTGCACTTGATGCACCGTCGGCTGCTTCTCCAGGGTCTTGCGCACAAACGCGACGAACTCGTCGGCACCGTCGATCACCTTGCCGCCTGATGGTGAGGTGTCGCTGTGGAAGTCGTCGGCGAAGACGCCGCGCCAGCCCTGCCAGTCCTTGGTGTCCAGGAAGCGGCAGTAGCGTGCCTTCAATTGCTTGATGGCTTCGATCTCGAGCAGGGTGTCGGCGGCGTCCACATTCGAGAGGGTAACGACCGGATTTCCACCGGTAGGGGCTGTTCTGGCAGAATGGGCGGCTGTCTGCCACGCGACCCGCTCTGAGCGATCCGCCTCCGGCTTCCCGCTGGGCGCTTGTGTGGCGGTCACACACGTAAGGCAAAACCGGGTGCGCGCAATCCGCGGGCATCGCTGAATTGCAGCGTGGCAATCACAGGAGAAGTCGTTCAACATGGCTGTCAAGATCAAGCTGACTCGGCTTGGCAAGATCCGCAATCCCCAATACCGCATCGCCGTCGCTGACGCGCGCACCCGCCGTGATGGTCGGTCGATCGAGGTCATCGGCCGGTACCACCCGAAGGAAGATCCGAGCCTGATCGAGATCGACTCGGAGCGGGCACAGTACTGGCTCGGCGTCGGCGCCCAGCCCACCGAGCCCGTGCTGCAGCTGCTGAAGATCACCGGCGACTGGCAGAAGTTCAAGGGTCTGCCCGGTGCCGAGGGCACGCTGAAGGTCAAGGAACCCAAGCCCAGCAAGCTGGACCTCTTCAACGCGGCGCTGGCCGAAGCCGACGGCGCACCGTCGGGCGAGGCGACACAGCCCAAGAAAAAGAAGGCGCCTGCCAAGAAGGCCGCAGAGAAGGCCGAGACGGCTGACGCGGCGCCCGCCGAGGATGCCGAGGCCGCGCCTGCCGAGGCTGCACCCGAGTCGTCGGCAGCTGGCTCCTCGGACGAGTCCTCGTCAACTGAGAGCTGAGGGCCCTGCTGTGAGCTCAGTCGTCGTCGACGCCGTCGAGCACCTGGTTCGCGGAATCGTGGACAACCCCGACGATGTCCGGGTCGACATGGTCACGAGTCGCCGCGGGCGCACCGTCGAGGTGCACGTCCATCCCGACGACCTCGGCAAGGTCATCGGCCGCGGCGGACGCACCGCGACCGCCCTGCGCACGTTGGTGGCCGGCATCGGGGGCCGTGGGATTCGCGTCGACGTGGTGGACACCGACCAATAGGTACGGCGGGCTGGAGCGAAGCGACTCGGGGATCGGGGCAGTTATGGACCTGGTTGTCGGGCGGGTCGTCAGAGCGCACGGGATCACCGGCGAGGTCGTCGTCGACGTCCGCACCGACGACCCGGAAACCCGTTTCGCGCCCGGAACGAGTCTGCGCGCTCGTATCAAAGGCGGAACCGAACAGCGCTTTACCGTCGACGCTTCGCGTCCGCACGGTGGGCGGCTGCTGGTCCGGCTCGACGGGGTTGCCGACCGCAACGGCGCTGACGCGTTGCGCGGCACGCTGTTCCTCGTCGATTCCGCGGACCTGCCGCCGATCGACGATCCCGACGAGTTCTACGACCATCAGCTGGAGGGGCTGCGGGTCCGAACCACCGCCGGAGCCGACGTCGGCGCGGTCGCGGAGGTGTTGCACACCCCGGCCGGCGAGTTGCTTTCGGTACGAACCGGCGATCGTGAGGTACTCGTCCCGTTCGTCGGCGCGATCGTGACGTCGGTGTCACTGGCGGATCAGGTGATCGAGATCGACCCGCCCGAGGGTCTGCTGGAACTGGAATGACGATGAGCAGCGGTCTGAAAATCGATGTGGTGACCGTGTTTCCGGCATATCTCGATCCGCTGCGACAGTCGTTGCCGGGCAGGGCGATCGAGGCTGGAATCTTCTCGGTGGCGGTGCACGATCTGCGCCGCTGGACCCACGATGTGCACCGCTCGGTCGACGACTCGCCCTACGGTGGTGGGCCGGGGATGGTCATGAAGGCTCCGGTATGGGGTGAGGCGCTCGACGAATTATGTTCCGACGAAACCCTTTTGGTGGTCCCGACGCCCGCGGGCAGGCTGTTCACCCAAGCCGACGCCCAGCGGTGGAGCAACGAAAAGCACCTGGTGTTCGCCTGCGGACGGTACGAAGGCATCGACCAGCGGGTCGCCGACGATGCGGCCCGCCGGATGCGCGTCGAAGAAGTGTCGATCGGCGACTACGTGCTGCCGGGCGGTGAGTCCGCGACGTTGGTCATGATCGAAGCGGTCGCGCGTCTGCTGCCGGACGTGCTTGGCAATCCCGCTTCGCACCAAGATGATTCGCATTCTGCCGGGATCTTGGAAGGACCGAGCTACACTCGGCCGCCGAGCTGGCGCGGACTCGACGTGCCCGAGATCCTGCTGTCCGGCGACCACGCCAAGATTGCAGCGTGGCGACGCGAGCAGGGCCTGCAACGCACCCGTGAGCGCCGCCCCGAGTTGCTGGACTGAGCGCCGTCAGGAGACCGACTCGGCCAGAGCTAGATACGGCCGCCGGGGAACATCGTCTTGACGAGTTGGGTGACGTGATCGCGCGCGGCCGCTTCGCCGCTGGGATCCAGCGATCCGATGGCCATGACGTAGCGACGCTCGGGGCCGATGACACCCGTCGACACATGCAATTGGTTGGCGCCGCTCCAACAGCAGAACCACCCCTGTTTGACGGCGACGGGCTCGGCATCGAACCCCTCGGGAATGCCGAACCTCTGCGGGTAACCGTCGATCCCCGTCGGCGTCGACTGCGCGAGATTGGCCATGATGACGTTGGCCTGCTCCGGCGGTAGCCCGCCGCTACCGCTCAGCAATTTGTCGTAGTACCGGACCAGGTCGCCCGCGGTGCTCGTCGTGAGGTCCCATTTGCCGTTGTACGGCTGCTTCGTGTTCGCCAGCCCGTACCGTGTCACGACGCGGTTGACGATGTCGCTTCCGCCGCTGCGGTTCCAGAAGTTCTCGGCCGCACTGTCGTCCGACGATCTGAGCATCACGTCGAGCGACCTGCGATCGGCTGGTGATAGCTCCGTCTCACCTTTGGATTCCTGCAGTAACAGGTCGTCGGCGATGAACAGCTTCACCACGGATGCGATGGGGAACGACGCATCGTCCCCGCCCGATACCACTTCGCCGGTGTTGCGATCCAGCATCACGACGGAGATCTGGGCGCCGGTCTTGGCGGCGTTGGCGATGGCTTGGCGGGTGCGGTCACGCAGTCCGCCGAAGGTGGCGGCGGGTTCGTCGGGTGGGGCTTCGGGCAGCGGCGCCATCCTGCCCTGCGGTACGACGACCGTCAGCGCGGATTCCGGGGGAGTTCCGTACACCCGGGCTTCGCACCCGCTCGCGGACAGCACCGCTACGCCTGCGATGGCGAGTGACGTGACCAGTTTCGACGGCCCGCGTCGCATGACCCTCCTTGACGCTGTCCTGGATTTGGGTGTCGGGCTAACTACTCCGCCGTAGCCTGTTATCCAGCCTAACCGTCTCTGGTAGCCGACGCTTGGTCAGACCGCGGGCGCGTTCGGGAGCGGTTCATCACCGGATTTCTCCGGACGGGGGCCCATCTGGCACAATTGAGCAGTTGTCTGTGCCGGTCGGGGACCTTGAGCCTCTCCGTCCGCTGCGAGATACACCCCGAAACCCGAAAGATCGGCTCGGCGACGCGATTGATTTCGCGACCACGCCCGCGGCCGCCGACAGCAAGGATGTGTCACCGATGAACACGCTGGACTTCGTCGATCAGGCGTCGCTGCGCGACGACATCCCGGACTTCAGCCCCGGTGACACCGTGAACGTGCACGTCAAGGTCATCGAGGGCTCCAAGGAACGTATCCAGGTCTTCAAGGGCGTCGTCCTGCGCCGGCAGGGTGGCGGCATCCGCGAGACCTTCACCGTGCGCAAGGAAAGCTACGGCGTGGGTGTCGAGCGGACATTCCCGGTGCATTCGCCCAACATCGACCACATCGACGTCGTCACACGTGGCGATGTGCGCCGCGCCAAGCTGTACTACCTGCGCGAACTGCGTGGCAAGAAGGCGAAGATCAAGGAGAAGCGCTGACCGGCGCACTCGGCCGACACGCCCGGTACTGACGCGTGGCAGCCGATGATCGCGGTGACGAGCGCCGCGGTGGCTACCCTGATGCGGTGAGTGGATCCACCGACCCCGATGAGCCCATCGACCTCGCGTCCGAGGACTCCGATTCGGTTTCCGATGTCGCCGCCGGGGCGGCTCCGGAAGACGACGCCGACGAGCCCAAGAAGAAGCACGGCGCGCTGCGCGAATTCGCGATACTGATCACGATCGCGCTTGTCCTGTACTACGTCATGCTGACGTTCGTCGCGCGCCCGTACCTCATTCCGTCGGAGTCGATGGAGCCCACCCTGCACGGCTGCGCCGGCTGCACAGGTGACCGCATCATGGTCGACAAGCTGACATATCGGTTCTCCTCACCGGAACCGGGTGACGTCATCGTCTTCAAGGGTCCACCGAACTGGAACATCGGCTACAAGTCGATTCGCTCCGACAACACCGCGGTGCGCTGGGTACAGAACGCGTTGTCCTTCATCGGCTTCGTCCCGCCCGACGAGAACGACCTGGTGAAGCGCGTGATCGCGGTAGGAGGGCAGACCGTCGAGTGCCGAACGAACACGGGGCTGACGGTCGATGGCAAGCGCCTCGACGAGCCGTATCTCGACTACACCACGATGAATGTCGCGCCCTCCAACCCCTACGCCGCGTGCCTTGGCAATGAGTTCGGACCGGTCACGGTTCCCGAGGACAAGGTCTGGGTGATGGGCGACAACCGCACGCATTCCGCCGATTCGCGCGCGCACTGCACCAACACCCCGGGGGACGCGCAACGCGGCCTGTTGTGTACGGGTGACCCGGAGGCGGGCACCGTGCCGATCGAGAATGTGATCGGAAAGGCACAGTTCATCGCCTGGCCGCCGTCGCGATGGGGCGGCGTGGGAAGTGTGAACCCGCAGACCCAATAGGAGTTTCAGTTGCCGGCGACATGGCCTCCGCGGACGGTGATCCGGAAATCCGCTGGCCTGCGTACGTTGGAGTCCGCGCTGTACCGGAGTGGGCTGGGACCGGTGGCGGGTGTCGACGAGGTGGGCCGCGGCGCCTGCGCGGGCCCGCTTGTGGTGGCGGCATGTGTGCTCGGGCCGAACCGGCTCGAGAGCCTTGCGGCGCTCGATGACTCGAAGAAGCTCAAGGCCAGGGAGCGTGAGCGGCTGTTTCCGCTGATCCGCAGGTACGCGTTGGCCTACCACGTGGTCTTCATCCCGACGGCCGAGGTCGATCGTCGCGGGGTCCACGTGGCGAACATCGAGGGCATGCGACGTGCCGTGGCGGGCCTGTCGGTGCGCCCGGGGTACGTGCTGTCCGACGGCTTCCGGGTGCCGGGTCTGTCGGTCCCGTCGCTGCCCGTGGTCGGCGGTGACGCGGCCGCGGCGTGTATCGCGGCGGCGAGTGTGCTGGCGAAGGTGAGTCGTGACAGGCTGATGGTCAAGATGGAGGCCGAGCATCCGGGCTATGGCTTCGCCGAGCACAAGGGTTACAGCACCCCGGCGCACAGCGCAGCGCTTGCCGAGCTGGGCCCGTGCCGCGAGCATCGGTATTCGTTCATCAACGTGCGACGGCTGGTGACGGTCGAGAGTGAGATGGGCCCGGTGTTGGTACCCGACATCGGGCTCGACACAGAATTCGACGCCGAACCCGAACAGCAGAGCCGATTCGGGTAGGGGAGGATTGGAGTCGCGATGAACGCGTATATGAAGGAACTGAGCCGATGAGTGCCGAGGATCTCGAAAAGTACGAAACCGAGATGGAGCTCTCGCTCTACCGCGAATACAAGGACATCGTCGGGCAGTTCAGCTATGTCGTGGAGACCGAGCGGCGCTTCTACCTCGCCAACAGCGTCGAACTGGTGCCCCGCAACACGGAGGGCGAGGTGTACTTCGAGCTGCGGCTCGGCGACGCCTGGGTGTGGGACATGTACCGTCCGGCGCGCTTCGTCAAACAGGTTCGGGTCATCACCTTCAAGGACGTCAACATCGAAGAGGTGGAGAAGCCCGAGCTGCGGTTGCCGGAGTGAGCGCCCTCAGCCCTGGGTCCTGAACGCTCCCTTGGGAATGGTGAGAGGCAGGTCGACGGAGCTCACCAGGCCCGGCGGTGCATCGACCACGTACGGCACGGCGTTGACCACCCGCATCGCCGTGGCCACCATCGCACCCGCTCCGGACGTCATGCTTTCGATCCCGGCTTTCTTGCGATCGCGAAGTGTCACGTCGAACGTGCAGTCGATGTCCGGTGTGCCGGTGATGACCACGCGATAGCCGAGGGCGTTCGGCAATGTCGGCCAGTCCGGCGCGACGTCAGGAGCCAGCCGGGTGACGTGTTCGATGACGATGGCCTCGCGTCCATCCACGACACCGATGGCCTGCATCCGCAATGCGCCGCACGTGCCCGCCTCGACCGTGCCCATCGCGACGTCGAGCGTCCGTTCCGTCACCGCGCGGTCGAATGTCGAGCGCATCTCCTGGACCTCCACGCCAAGTGCATCGGCGACCATCCGAATCTGCCCTTGCCATTCGCCTTCGATGGCGCCTGGCATGGCGATCCATGGCTCGTAGTCGAGTGGACGGCCGAATCCCATTGCGTCACTCATAATGTCGGGTACGCCGTAGTCGTCGTAGAGACCGATCTCGTAGGCATGGATCTTCTCGATTTGGGACGACTGCGTACTCAGTACCAGCGAAAGGTAATCGGCGGCGAAGCCGGGTTCGATACCCGAGGCATACAACGACACCTGACCCGCCTTCGCGGCGCTGGCGAGCTGATCACGCCACTCGGCCGGCTCGTAGGCATGTGGGTTGACCAGCCTCGTGGTGCTCGTCGTCACGACGTTGATTCCGGCGCGAAGCAGTTTCACGTAGTCGGGGATCGCCAGCGCATCGCGTTCGGGCCCACTCGCGGCGTAGATGACGCAGTCGGGCTTGAGCGCGATGAGCGCGTCCGCGTCGGTGGTGACCGCCAACCCGATCGGTTCGCCGTTGGCGAGTTCGCCCGCATCCATTCCGTCCTTTTCAGGGGAGTGGACCCACACCCCGACGAGATCGAGGTTCGGACGTTCGTTGATGGCGCGGATCGCGATCGATCCAATGCCACCCGTCGACCAGACGACGACGCGGTGCTTGCCTGCTGTCATTCTTTTCCTCCTCATGGAGAGCGCCCGGACCCGTTTTAGAATAGTAACCACTATTACAGCGGAACAGAACAAATCTTAGGTTATAGTCGGTCGGCGTGACCACCCCGTCCCCGATCCGGCGCTGAATGTTCACCCGTCGGCTCGACATGTGCGCGCCCGCCTCCGATGCCGGTCATCATCCGGCCCCGCACATCCTGACGGCCGCGATTGCGAGGCCGCCGGGTACATCATGGCCCGACCTGCAACGCGCCATCATGGCGTCCGAACGTCGCGATCGAAAGGGACAACCATGACATTGAGGACCGTGGTCTGGTCGACTGGAGGCGTCGGATCGATTGCGATAGACGCGATTCAGGGCAGACCGGATCTCGATCTCGTCGGCGTGTGGGTGCATTCGTCGGACAAGGTCGGCCAGGACGCCGGAGTGCTCGCCGGCATCGACCCGATCGGTGTCGCTGCGACCAACGACGCCGACGAGCTCATCGCGCTGCGGCCTGACTGCGTGGTGTATGCCGCCAGCGGACCGGACCGCGACGCGGGTGCGGTGCCCGACTACGTCAAGCTGCTCGACTCGGGAATCAACGTCGTCTCGACGTCCTCAACCAGCATGGTGTATCCACCCGCCTATTACTCGCCGGAATGGCGCGAGCAGATGGAAACCGCGGCCAAGGCGGGAAACGCGTCGTTCTACGCATCCGGCATCTTTCCCGGATTCGGCTCAGATCAGCTGGCCCTGATGCTGGCCACGCAATCGAAGAAGATCCGCTGTCTCAAGGTGACCGAGGTCGCACTCAACGACCACTATCCGGTAGCCGACGTGATGATGAATGGCATGGGTTTCGGCCATCCGCTGGACTTCGAACCCCTTCTGAAGACACCTGGCTTCATCGAAATGGCCTGGCGAGCACCGATATATCTGATAGCTGCCGGCCTGGGCGTCGAAGTCGAGGAGGTGCGCGGGACGCTCGACCGCCGTCTGACCGACAGAGACATCGAGGTGGCGTTCGGCACCATCAAGGCGGGCACGTGCGGCGCGGTGAGCACGAGGGCAGCCGGCGTGGTCAACGGCCGGGAAGCGATCGTCGTCGAACACATCATCCGGATGGCGCGCGACGTGGCACCCGATTGGCTCGCCTCGGAGTTCGACGCGACGTATCGCGTCGACATCGAGGGCGATCCCGACATTCACTGCGCGATGAACGTCGGCGCCGCTGAGGGTCACGCCGCGGGCCACGCGGCGATGGCCGCCACGGCGATGCGGGTGGTCAATGCGATTCCCTATGTCGTCCGCGCACCCGCAGGCCTACTGAGCTCGCTCGATCTGCCGAACACGTTGCCACATAACGTATTCGACTGATTTAGGGGAAACAGATCTGATGATCAACAAGAGGAGCAGCCCATGACCGAAGTGAACACCACCGATCTGTACTACGACCCGTTCGATTTCGACATCGATGACAATCCGTATCCGATCTGGAGACGGCTGCGGGATGAGGCACCGCTCTATCGCAACGAGAAGTACAACTTCTACGCACTCAGCCGCTACGAGGACGTCGCGCGGGAACTCCACAACTGGGATACCTACCGGTCAGGCAAGGGTTCGACGATCGACATCATCATGAGCGGCGTCGAGGTGCCCCCCGGGGTGATCCTTTTCGAGGACCCGCCGATTCACGACATCCATCGGCGAGTGTTGTCAAAGGTGTTCACGCCGCGGCGGATGGAGGCTATCGAAGATCTGGTACGCCAGTATTGTGTCCGCGCGCTCGACGCCTTGGCTGGCGCCTCGACGTTCGACTTGATCACGGATTTCGGGGCGCTGATTCCCATGCGGACCATCGGCTATCTGCTCGGCATTCCAGAACAGGGTCAGCAGGAGATCCGGGACAACACCGACGCGTCAATCGGACTGAAAGACGGCAACTTTCGGTCAGTCTCGGCCGAGGCCTTCGAGAATGCATATCAGCTCTTCGCCGAATACATCGAATGGCGAGCCGAACACCCCTCCGACGACTTGATGACGCAGCTGCTCAACGCGGAGGTCGAAGAGAACGGCGAGCTGAGGCCGCTGACGCGCATCGAGGTGCTGACCTATACGAGCATGATCGCCGGGGCGGGCAACGAAACAACCACCCGGCTGATCGGCTTCATCGGCCAACTCCTGGCCCAGCATCCCGACCAGCGGCGCGAGCTCGTCGAGGACTTCTCGCTCATCCCGCGGGCGATCGAGGAAGTGCTGCGTTTCGAGGCGCCGTCACCGGTACAGGCACGTTACGTCGCAAGGGACACCGAGGTACACGGTCAGACAGTCGTCGAGGGCTCGATCATGCTGCTGCTCAACGGCTCAGCCAACCGGGACGAGCGACAGTTTCCGAACGGCGAGAGTTTCGACATCCACCGCACAGGATCCCATCTGTCGTTCGGCCAGGGCCTGCACTTCTGCCTGGGTTCGTCGTTGGCGCGAATGCAGGCGCGGGTGGCACTTGAAGAGATGCTGAAACGGTGGCCCGAGTGGGACGTCGACCTGGACAATGCGGCGATGGCGCACACCACAAGCGTCCGTGGGTGGGGTCGATTGCCCATCATCACGGCTTAGCATTCTGAATCGAGGACAGGGGCGTGATGTCTCACGAGAGCACAGCTGAGCCGATCAAGATCGGCTACCTGATGGACTTCAAGTTGTCGGACGACTTTCCGCAGCACTACCGTGACGACCTCACCATCCCCTTCGACATGGTCTTCGAGGACGCGATGGCCAAGGGCGTCATCGACCGGCCCGTCGAGATCGTCTATCGCGAGGTCGAGGGGCTGCCCAAGGGCAGCGTGAAAGCGGTCATCGACGCCTATCGGGAGCTGGTCGACGAGGGCTGCCTCGTGATCTTCGGTCCGCATATCGGTGACAACGCGGTCGCGATCAAGGATGCGTTGAACGAGCAATTCCGGGTTCCCGCGATCAGCGTGACGGGATCGGATGAGGCGTTGGGAGAGTGGTTCTTCGCCTTTCCGATGGGATCCCACTTCGACGAGCCGATCTTCTGGACCGATCTGCTGGTCAAAGGCGGTCACACCGACGTGGGGGTGCTCATGGAGCAGTCGCTGGTGGGGGAGGCGTACATCGCGAACTTCCGAAAAGCCTGTCAGCAGCGCGGCATCAGGATCGTCGCCGAGGTCACGATCGCTCAGACCGCCCAGGATGTGACCAAGGCCGTGCGCACGCTGTACGACGCAAAGGCGCAGGCGATCGTGCACGCCGGCTTCGGCTTCGGAATCGTGTTCGTCAATCCCGCACTGGCAGAACTGGACTGGGACCCGCCGCGCTTCGCGGGAACCGCGTTCGAGAATGCCTGGATCAACCCGGTGATGTGGAATGCGTTCATGGGCTGGACCGGTCTCGACCAGTACGACGAGGGCAACCAGGTGGGTCAGCGCTTCCTCGACGAATTCAAGAATAGAACCGGTAGACGCCCGGAATGGTGCGTGCCGGTGGTGAATCGCGATGTCGCCGTGGCGATTCTGCACGCGGTCGCCGACGCGCACCCACTGAGCCCGCGCGGCGTCAAGGAGGCGCTCGAGCGGGTCAAATCCGTGCCGGCCGCCTCCGGCGCACCAGGTACCAGGATTTCGTTCGGGAACTGGACCCGTCGCGGTTGGATGGGCTCTGGCTACCTGGTCGCTCGGGAGTTGGAACCCGACGGTGTCAACTCCCGTCTCGTGGCCCGGTTCGGCGAGGCGTGACCGATGGCTGAACCGCGGAGCGTTGTCATCACCGGCGCATCACGCGGACTCGGTTTGGCGTCTGCGTCGCACCTCTATCGCCAGGGCTGGACGGTGGTGGCCGCCATGCGATCGGTGGACGAGGGTCTGGGCAACCTTCGCCGCGCGACCGGCGCTGCCCACGACGACGACCGCCTCATCGGTGTCCGCCTGGACCTGATGGACCCGGCGTCGGTCGAGGACGCCGCGGCCGAAATTCTGGCCGCCGTGGGGGCGCCGAACGGGCTGGTGCACAACGCCGGGATATCGGCAGCAGGCATGGTCGAGGAGACGCCAATCGACCTGTGGCAGAGAATGTTCGCCACCAACATTTTCGGACCGGTGGCGCTGACGCGGGCGTTGCTGCCGTCGATGCGGGCAGCGGGTCGCGGCCGGATTGTGCTGGTGTCGAGCGAAAGCGGGGTACGCGGCATGCCTGCCACCGCACCCTATTCGGCGGTCAAGGGAGCGCTGGAGCGATGGGGTGAGTCCATGGCCGGCGAGGTGTCGCCCTTCGGCATCGGCGTGACGATCCTCGTGGCGGGCACCTACGACACCGCGATCATCACCGATGAGGGCACCACCGACTCCCGTGACTTCGCTGGCCCCTACGCACCTCACCACAAGACGATGGACAAACGAGGCCGCTACGCGATGAAGGTGGCGGCCCGCGCCCCCGAGAAGTTCGCCGTCGGTCTGGCCAAGGCGCTCGACAGTCGCGCGCCCTTCGTCCATCGGCCGGTCGGTCCCGATGCGCGAATGTTGATGATGGGCAACAAGATCATGCCGACGGTGGCGATGCATCACATGATTCGGGTGATGATGGGCATCCCACGCTTCGGCGCCTTGCGGGACAACCGCACCTTCTCAGATGGACAGCCGCCGTCGTAGCTCGGCGCGCAGATCATGCCTCGCGGACGCTGATGCCCCGCAACGTGGTGTCTCGGGCCAGGATCAACGCGTTTCGCGTGCCGATCTGTTGGAGAATGTTCTCGGGAATCCACTGCTCACCGATGATGCATCGGGCCAGCAGATCCGCAGCGGGACTCTCTTTACGTATCTCGCCGGCTCGGATGCCCTCGGAGAGCAGGGCTTTCATCTGGCGAATCCGAGTCGTGAACGACCACGCGGGATTCGATGTATCCGGCGGGGTATGACGCAGCCAGGCCAGTTGGATTCGGAACTCGTCGGGGAACTGGTCGAGTGCGTTGATGTTCAGCCAACTCAAGGCGTCAAGCTTTTCGATCGTCGTGGCCTCTGTGTGCACGATGTCCGTCCACGCGCCGCCGACCTTGTGTCCGAACTCCAGCATGATCGACATCAACAGCTCGTCTTTCGAACCGATGACGCGGTAGACCGTGCCGGTCCCCAGTCCGGCGGCGGACGCGATGTCGCGGATGGTGGTCATCTCGTATCCGCGGCGGCCGAATTCGGCGCGGGCCACCGCCCGGACGTGAGCCGCCTTGAGGTCGCTGTCGTCCTCGGTGTCGACCCAACTCTGGATCACGTCTTCAGCGGCCGCGAATGCTTTCGACTTGTCCAGATCCGCATCTGCGGGAAGGTCGACTGCGAGACCTTCAAGCGCGATATGGCTTTTCAGCGTGGCCAGTTCGTCGGTCGACGCCTTGTGCCTGATCACGTCGAGACCGACGTGCAGCATGCTCTGACACACGCGGTCGGCCAGGGTGGGCAGGTCCAGGTCGGATCGGATGTATCCGCCCCAGCGGCCGGCTCGAAGTGTCTGCAACATCGCGGCTTGGATGGTCGACGGGGGGCGCTGCGTGAGTTCCATCAGCTCGGGGTCTGAGCTCGGGCCTTCGTAGAACGACATTTGTAGCGCGGCCCGGTGCTCTACCGCGCAGCGGGCGATCTCACAGCCGAGCTCGGTGATCTGCTCGGCCACCGGACGTGGATCCGGTTCGTCGAGGCGCTTCAGCGCCAACTCGCCGACACGGTCCAGGTCTGCGTGATAGCGCCTGATCAGCTCGACCAGTATCGCTTCCTTGGAGTCGAAGTGGTGGTAGAGGCTGCCCGCGAGGATGCCCGCCGCATCGGCGATCTGCTGCAACGAGGTACGCAGCCCCGACGCGGCGATGACGGAGTTCGCCGTCTTCAGGATCTCCGTGCGCCGCGTCGCATCGACTGCCGTTTCATCGGTGACGGCGCTGAGTTTCGCGGCGCGCTGACCCTTCTTGCCCGCAGGCCGGCTGCTTCTCGAACTCCGCCTCACGGCGTCGGCATCGGCCATCGCTACTTGCGTACCCTTCCTGGCGTCGTCGGCTTCGACAACTGCAAGCAGATCCTACCGATCGGCGTTCGAACTGCCGGGACGCCGCAATCGGGGGTTCCGTTCACGAGGGTGCGTCCGCTCGCGATGCGATCAACGGGCGGTCATAGGAGGGATCCGCCGTGTCGTGCCTGGCCACCTTCATGGAGCCCGCCATCATCGCGATCACCTCGTCGGTGATGAACGACGTCGACTCCGCGTTCCACTCGACGACGCATACCCGGTCGACGATCGCCCAGCGTCCGCCGCGTCGTTCCAGGCGATCGACGTAGCGCCCGCCCGACAGAGTCATGTGGTTCACGGGTTCGCGGTCGGTCCCGACGAAGAGGTAGTAGGTTTCGGCGTGCGCTTCCTCGCCGTTGAGTTCCACAGTGTGGTTGAGCAGGTAGTGCTGGTAGCGGGTCTGCGTGGAGTGGTAGGCGAAGGCCCAATCGATGAAGTCGTCGACCTCGCCGATGAATCCGACGTGGTCGTCAACGGCCCCATCGTGGTAGGCGGACCGCAGTAGGGCGCGATCGCGCCGGTCCATGCCTCGCGCGTAGCGCATCATGCAATCGCGGATCTGCTCGCGATCCTCAAGGCGGGCAAGCCTTTCGTGTAGTTCTGAATCGCCGGTCATCTACCTTCCCATCCATTGATGCCGACGACCTGGTCGACGGCTCGGCGGGGGGCGGCGGTGAACCTGAAATCGCTGCATGAGGCCGGCGATCAACTGTCCTCCCACGTTCTCCACGTAGGCCACGCGGTACAGGTCCGCGATCGTGTCGTGGTGAGCAGATCCTCGATTTGCACGGCCGGTCCTACGATTTCGTGGGCTCGGGAAAAGCGACTTCGGCGTTGTCAGGCATCGCGCTGATGCCGAGGCGGTCACACACTTCGAGCACTTCGTCGACGATCGAGTCGGGAACGATGAATCTGTCGGTGGCCGACACCTGGTCGAGGTGGGCCAGGATGTCCTCGGCGGTCGGCTCGGTTTCGGTGTCGGCCAGCCAGCCCTCACCGAGCCCGGTGAATACGCGTGCGTAGCGCCCCGCGCATGCCGAGTAGTTGCGGTGGGTGAAATCGCATGCGCGGCTGGCCAGGAACGACACGAGTGGCACGACCAGCTCGGCGCGGATGGCTCGCATGAAGCCCGACTCCCTGAGGAACTTCTCGTCGCCGACCGTCTCGGTTACCATCCGCGAAAAGCCGGTGGGCAGCACGGTATTCGAGAGAACTCCGTGCGCAGCTCCCTCGATGGCGATCACGTTGGACAGTCCGACGAGGCCGGTCTTGGCTGCCGCGTAATGCGCTTCCATCGGCTGACCGAAGTTGCCCGCTGACGACGAAATGAAGACGAATCGACCGTACTTCTGTTTCGCCATCACCTTGTATGCGGGCTGGCTCAGGTAGAAGGCGCCGTCGAGGTGCACAGCCAACATCTGCCGCCAGTCGTCGAGGGAGAGCGCCTCGAACGGGATGCTGTTGAAGATGCCGGCATTGCTGATGACGGCGTCCAACCGCCCGAAGGTGTCGAGAGCGGTGTCGACGATGGCCTGGCCACCCTCGGGGCTGTCGACGGACTGATGCGACGCGACTGCCCGTCCGCCCGCTTTCGTGATCTCGTCGACCACCTGATCCGCAACGCTCGCGTCCGCGCCGTCGCCCCGCATCGTGCCGCCGACGTCATTCACCACCACCGCCGCGCCCCGTCGCGCCAGATCGAGCGCGTACAGCCTGCCCAGACCACGGCCGGCGCCGGTTACGACGGTGACTTGGCCCTCGAAGTCGATCACGCTGTACTCCTTGCTGTTTGACTGCAGCAGGACCGGACTTTACGGTGGAACAGATATTTGGTCAACGGGAGGCGGCGGGAGGTGTCCGGGTGAACGACGCCGACGGTGACCGACTGCAGGCGCTGGGCATGTTGGCCTCCGCGCTCGCCGGGCGGCCCCTCGCGGTGGCGGCTGTCGATCCGGATGAGCCTTCGTGGACCGACGGACAGACTGTTTTCGTCGATCCTTCTGCACGTCCCCGCGAGAATCTGGAGTCGGTGGCGGTGCACGCGTCACTGATCGCGGCCGACAGCCTGGCCCCCGACATCATGGGTGCACTGGTCCGGCATCCCAGAGTGGCCAAGCGTTACCTGACCGTCGAGGGGCATCGTGCACTGGCTGCCAACCGGGACGTGCTCCCCGGCGTGCTGTGCGCGTTGGCCGATCCCGAAACCGCGAGCCGTAGCGACTCGCCCGAATCGTCGCTGGCCCTGGCGTCGGGTAAAGATCCGCTCGACGAACCGCCGGCGCGGTGGGGGGTTGTGCGTGCCAAGAGGTTGTTGGCGGCCGGCAATCGGGCCGCCGAACAGGTGGACCACGCAGCACATGTTCCACGGCGCGACAGCAAGGAGGCGCTCGAAGAACTCGATGACGGCGAGGTCGACGACAGCGACGATCCCGACCTGTTCAGCAATCCCGTCGGCGGGGGCGGGTTCATCGGCAAGTGGCTGAAGAAGATGTTGTCGTCGGCACGCAAGACCGGAGGCAGCGGCGGCGGTCCGCCAGGTGCCGACTCGCCGACCCACCGCACCGACTCGGCCAATCGCGGGGCCCTCGCAGTGTCGTCGACGGCGACTGCTGCAGGGGAGGACGTCGCCGACATCGCGGCAAGCGGGTACAAGTACCCGGAGTGGGACGCCGACCGCAAGAGCTATCGGCCGGAATGGTGCACCGTGCGCGAGATCGAGCCACGGATCAAGTCATCGGCGGCCGATGCGATCGACGGTGCCATCGGTGTGCGGCGTCCGCTGGCTCGCCTCGGCATGGGCCCGCATCGTCGCCATCGGCAGCCCCAAGGCGACGACATCGATATCGACGCAGCAGTCGAGATGCGCGTCGAAGTGAGAGCCGGGTCGGTTCCCGACGAGAACGTCTACCTCGACAGCCTGCGGCGCCAGCGTGACCTGTCCGTGCTACTGCTACTCGACGTCTCCGGATCGACTGCGGAACCGGGAACCGTGGGGCGAACGGTCCATCAGCAGCAGCGGGCGGTGATCACCGATCTCACAGTCGCCCTGCACGACCTGGGCGATCGTGTCGCGCTGTACGCCTACAACTCGCAGGGGCGTGGTGCGGTGAACATGTTGCCCGTCAAGAGATTCGACGACCATCTCGATGCGGGGGTGATTCGACGATTGAACAGCCTCGAGCCGGGAGCGTATTCACGCCTCGGCGCGGCCATCCGGCACGGTTCGGCCGTTCTCGAGACGCGGGGCGGGACATCACGACGGCTGCTGGTCGTGGTTTCCGATGGTCTGGCTTACGACCATGGTTACGAGCGTGCCTACGGTGCGGCAGATGCACGACGCGCGTTGACGGAAGCTCGCCGACGGGGGACCGGTTGCGTATGCCTGACCGTGGGCGCAGGTACCGATGTCGGAGTGTTGAAGAAGGTCTTCGGAAGCACCGCGCACGCCACGATCGCCCGACCAGAGCAACTGACGGGCATCGTCGGCCCGCTCTTCAGGTCGGCCGTCCGTTCCGCAGAGGTGCGGCGCCGGGTCTCGTGATTGAAACAAACATCTGTTCCGGCTACTCTCTGATCCACCGCAAGGACGCGGGTGACGAAAGGGGCGCTATGGGCACCGAGCCCGGGATTGCGTACCAGAATGGCGCCATGCAACCGGCCGACGAGTCGCGCCCCTACTACCGGCAGGTGGGTAACGAGGAGGCCGTGTTCAAAGCGGCGTATCGCCAGGGACTTTCGCTGGTCCTCAAGGGGCCCACCGGGTGCGGCAAGACCCGCTTCGTCGAAGCGATGGCGCACGACCTGGGTCGACCGTTGATCACCGTGGCCTGCCACGACGACCTCACCACCGCCGATCTGGTCGGCAGATACCTGCTTCGCGGCGATGAGACGGTCTGGGTTGACGGGCCGCTGACCCACGCGGTGCGGGAGGGAGCGATCTGTTACCTCGACGAGGTCGTCGAAGCCCGTCAGGACACCACTGTGGTCCTGCACCCGCTCGCGGACTACCGGCGACAACTGCCGATCGAGCGCCTGGGCATCACCCTCGACGCAGCGCCGGGGTTCGGCCTGGTCGTGTCGTACAACCCCGGCTACCAGAGCGTCCTGAAGGACCTCAAGGACTCTACGCGGCAGCGGATGGTCGCCATCGAGTTCGGGTTTCCTGAGCCGGACGTCGAAGAGGGCATCGTCGCGCACGAATCGGGTGTGGATCATGCGACCGCCGTCGAGCTCGTGAAATTCGGGCAGGCGATTCGGCGGCTCGAGACCGGTGGGCTGCGCGAGGTCGCGTCGACGAGGGTGCTCATTGCCGCGGGGCGGCTCATCGTCGAAGGTCTGACCATGCGTGATGCGGCCAGGGCTGCGATCGCGGGACCCCTGACCGACGACGCGTCGGTCAGCCGCGGTCTCAACGAAATGATCGACGTCTACCTGGGCGCTCCTGCCGTTGATTGACGGCTCTGTGCGCCCCAGCTAGGGTCTGAACAAATATTAGGTCGACCCCGAGGGAGGTCAGATGTCCTACGAGAGCACGGCTGAGCCGATCAAGGTCGGCTACCTGATGGATTTCACGTTGCCGCCGGGCTTTCCGGAGGACCTGCTGGCCTCGTTCACGCAGTGCTTCGACCTGATCTTCGAGGAAGCCGTTGAACAGGGCCTGATGGATCGGCCGGTGCAGATGATCTACCGCGAGGTCGAGGGTCTGCCAAAGGGTTCGGTGAAGGCGGTCATCGACGCCTACTCCGAGCTCGTCGACGAGGGCTGCCTTGTCGTTTTCGGCCCCAACATCACCGACAACTGCGTGCCGATGCGTGAGGCGATCGAAGAGCGTTTCAAGGTTCCCGCCATCAGCGTCACCGGCACCGACGACTGGCTCGGCGAGTGGACGTTCGCGTTCCCCCAGGGGTCGATGACCGACGAACCGATCTTCATCGCGGACCTCGTCGCCAAGCGCGGCCTCAACGAGATCGGCGTCCTGGTCGAGCAGAGCCTCATCGGAGAGAGCTATCTGAAGAACCTGCGGAGTGCTTGTCGTCGCAAGGGCATTCGGATCGTCGCCGAGGCGACGATTGCCCAGACTGCGCAGGACATCAACGATGCGGTGCGCACCCTGCACGAGGCAAAAGCCGAAGCGATCGTGCACCTCGGCTTCGGATTCGGCATCGTCTTCGTCAATCCGGCGCTCGAGGCGGTGGGCTGGGATCCGCCGAGGTTCACCACCACCGCGTTCCAGAACGCATGGGTGAACCCGATCATGTGGAACGCGTTCATGGGCTGGGTCGGGGTCGACCAATACGACGAGGAAAACCCCATCGGTCAAGACTTTTTGGACCGCTACGCCGAGAAATACAACGGTAGTCGTCCCGAATTCTGTGTGACGGTGGTGAACCGCGACGTCGCCGCGACGCTGGTGCGCGCCTTCACCGATGCCCACCCGCTGAGCCCGCGCGGTGTGAAAGAGGCGCTAGAGCGGGTCAAGATGATGCCCGCCGCCTCCGGAGCACCGGGAACCCGGGTGTCCCTTGGCAAGTGGACCCGCCGGGCATGGATGGGCTCGGGGTACCTCGTCGCCCGGACTCTAGACGCCGACGGCGTCAATTCGCATCTGGTCGACCGATTCGGGGAGGAATGACATGACCACTGAATCGAAACCGCTTGAAACCGAGCCGAAATCGCCGGATCCGGCTCGCACGGGCCCTAATTGGGGGCGCGTCATCGCCCTGTTCGCATGGCTCGGCTTCCTCGGTTTGTTCCTCGTAGTCGGGCGTACTGCAGTCGACCCGCGGGTGGCGAACCCGAACGTCGAGGGACGGCCCCGGCCGGTCGAGTTCCTGACAGGATTCGATCACTGGCAGATCATCCCGCAGGTCGGCGCATTGATCATGGTCGTGGTGCTGACCATCGTCTTCATCATCGGCTGGCGCAGAAATCCGGGCAGTCCGGTGTTGCTGATGGTCCTGGTCACGACGTTGATCGTGTGGCAGGACCCGATCATGAACTGGTCACCGTACGCGGTGTACAACCCGGCGCTGATGCACTGGCCGGAGAACTGGTATCTGATCATGATGTCGCCGACCGTCGAGCCGTTCATCGTGTTCGGATACGTCACGTTCTACTTCGGGCCCTACTTCCCGGCGATCTGGATTCTTCGCAAGATGCAGGCCAAGCGCGGACCGGAATCGTTCGTGAGCCGGCACCCGCTGCTCAGCCTGGGCGGGCTGGTGCTGGTGATCGGTTTCATCTTCGACGCGATGCTGGAGATCAGCCTGGTGCGCACGGGGCTGTACATCTATTCGCAGGCGATCCCGTTCGGAACATTGTTCCCGGGAAGCACCTTTCAGTTCCCCTTGCTCTGGGAGTCACTGTCGGTGACGTTCGTGATGATCCCGGCAGCCATCCTGGTGTACCGCGACGACACGGGAAAGTCGGTGGCGGAGAAGCTCGCGGCGAAGGCCAGGCTCTTCCCGAAAAAGCCGGTGCTCGGCACATTCCTGGTGATGTTCGTGATCATCAACGTGTCGTACTTCGCCTACGGCGGCTGGTTCTGGGCGATCAAGGCCAGCGGGCTTGCCACCTCCGTCGCGTGTCCGTGGCCGTATCCGGAGGCAAAGGTGTACGACCCGCAAGGGTATTACCGGGCGAACGGAGCCGAAGGGCCGTACTCGGTCGGCAAGTGGTCCACCTGGCAGCAGGGGCCGTCCCGCAACACCGACGTGGAGCTGGGATCGAAGAGTATGAGATGCGCGACCGAAACGGCCGACGGGTGATGGCGCTTGCGCGAAGAACAGCCGATGACTGAGCCTCGCAGCGTCGTCATCACCGGAGCGTCACGTGGTCTCGGCTTCGCATCGACCGTGCGCCTCTATCGCGAGGGGTGGCGCGTGGTCGCGGCAATGCGGACGCCTGATCGCGGAATGCCGCTGCTGCGTGCGGCGACCGGTGCTGGCGCCGACGACGACCGGTTGATCGGCGTGCAGCTCGACGTGACCGACAGCGCGTCGGTCGCGGCGGCCGCCAAGTCGATATTGGAAACGGTCGGCGCGCCCTATGCGGTGGTGCACAACGCCGGCATCTCGGCTGCGGGCATGGTCGAAGAGGCCGACATGGAGCTGTGGCAGAACATGTTGTCCACGCATGTGTTGGGCCCGGTCGAGCTGACCAAGGCGCTCCTGCCCGCCATGCGCGCCGCGGGCACAGGCCGAATCGTGCTGGTATCCAGTGCCGGTGGCGTCAGGGGTCAGCCGGGAATCGCCCCGTACTCAGCGGCCAAGGGCGCGCTCGAGCGATGGGGTGAGTCGATGGCCGGGGAGATCGCACCGTTCGGGCTCGGTGTCACGATCCTGGTCAGCGGGACCTACGACACCGACATCATCACCGACGCCGGCACGACTGACGACCGGAACTTCGGCGGACCGTACGCGCGTATCCACAACACCGTGAACACCCGCGGTCGGTTTGCGATGAAGCTCGCGCGGCCACCGGAAAAGTTCGCTGACGGATTGCTCAAGGCTCTCAGCGACACGGCTTCGTTCCGGCGCCACGGTGTCGGGCCGGATGCCTCGATGCTGTTGGTGTCCAACAGGATTCTGCCCGCGGCGGGTATGCATCACATGTCCCGCCTGGTCATGGGAATCCCGCGGCAGGGCACGATGCGCGACGGGGCCTGGCCATTGACGGGCACGCAACGGGCAATGGTCCTGGCTACCAAGATCATTCCGCAACCACTGATGCAGCGTTTGGCTGACCGCGCGGCGCGACGAGCGGCCGCCGTCTCCGACCAAGGGAGTGAGAGCAATGACTGAAGCCACTGCGGTTCGATTCGAGTCGAGGATGCTGATCGACGGCAAGCTCGTCGAAGGTGAAGCCGGTACCTTCACCAACATCAACCCAGCCAACGAAGACGTTCTCGGCGAGGTCGCGGACGCGTCGAAGGCCGATATGAACCGCGCGATCGATGCTGCGAGAAGGTCTTTCGACGAGACCGACTGGTCGACCAATCGGGAGCTTCGCAAGCGTTGCCTGCTGCAGCTGCACGAGGCGATCGAAAGCGAGCTCGAGGAATTGCGTGAGGAGCTCATTCTCGAGGTCGGGGCACCGCGAGCGGTCACGCACGGTCCGCACCTGGATGCTCCGCTGGAGGACGGCCTGAAGTATCCCGCCAGGCTGATCGACAGCTTCGAGTGGGAAACCGATCTCGGCGACAAGGTCGTGTCGGTGACCGGCGTCAACACCAGGCGGAAGGTGTGGCACGAGCCCGTCGGCGTGGTCGGTGCGATTGTGCCGTGGAACTTCCCGTTCGAGGTCACGATCAACAAACTCGGTCAGGCCTTGGCGACGGGTAACACCGTGGTACTCAAACCCGCGCCGAACACACCGTTCAACGCCACCCGGCTCGGTCGTCTCATCGCCGAGAAGACCGATATCCCAGCGGGTGTGGTCAGTGTGGTGACCGCCTCGGATCATTTCGTCGGCGAGGAACTCACCCTGTCACCGAAGGTCGACATGATCTCGTTCACCGGGTCCACCGTGGTGGGCAAGCGAATCATGGAGAAGGGCGCGGCGACGATGAAACGTCTGTTCCTCGAACTCGGTGGCAAGTCGGCGACCATCGTGCTCGAGGACGCGGACTTCAACACCGCCTGCCTGATCGGCATCGGTCCTCTCATGCACGCGGGCCAGGGCTGCGCGGCCCCGACGCGGATGCTGCTGCCGCGGTCCCGCTACGACGAAGGGGTCGCGATTCTTCGTGGCATCTACGAGAACATCAAGGCGGGTGATCCGCAGGATCCGGGCACGATCTGTGGTCCGGTGATTTCTGCCAAGCAGCAGCAGCGCATCCTGGGCTACATCCGCAAGGGTGTCGACGAGGGCGCGAACATGCTGGTTGGCAGCACCGAGCCGCCAGAGCAATACGACAAGGGATTTTGGGTCAACCCAACGCTTTTCACCGATGTCGACAATTCGATGACCATCGCCCAGGAAGAGATCTTCGGCCCCGTCCTCGTCGTCATTCCCTACGAGGACGAAGAAGATGCCATCCGGATCGCCAACGACAGCGTGTACGGACTCGCCGGAAACGTGATGTCGAGTTCGCTTGACCGATCGCTCTCCGTCGCGCGCCGTCTGCGCGCCGGCTTCATCGGCCTCAACGGAACCGCCGGATACGGCGCGGACACCCCGTTCGGCGGATACAAGGACAGCGGCGTCGGCCGTCAGAACGGCATCGCCGGATTCAGCCAGTACACCGAAGTGAAATCGGTGGCCTACCCAGCCCAGTAGGAGGAGCAGCACTTGTCCGATCTATTCGACGACCTCGAGGACTTCGGGGCGTTTGACGACGCCATCTCCGGCGACGTCCGTGACCCGTACACGGAGTTGGCGCGGATCCGCCGCGAAGAGCCGGTGCAGCGCCTCGAAACGTCCGGTGCTCTGCCGCACGAAGAATCGCTGCCGATGTTCATCGTGTATCGCCACGAGGACGTCCAGCAGATGCTGCGCGACAACGAGACGTTCTCGTCGTCCGCCGTCATCGCGGCCTTCGGTCCGGTGCTGGGCGAAGGGGTGATGCTCGGCATGGATGAGCCGATCCACGGTCGGCTTCGCGGCCTCGTCTCGAAAGCGTTCGCGCAGAAGTCGTTGGCACGGTGGGAGGACGAGCTGGTCGGTCGCGTCGCCAACGGCCTGATCGACAAGTTCGCGCCCAACGGCAGAGCAGATCTGGTCAAGGAGTTCACCTTCGACTATCCGAGCCAGATCATCGCCGGTCTGCTCGGACTGCCCGAGGAAGACTATCCCCAGTTCCAACGGTGGTCGATCTCGCTGTTGAGCTGGCTGATGAATCCCGAACGGGGACTTGCAGCCTCGGCTGCGCTGTGTGAATACTTCGCGCCGATCCTTGAAGCCCGCCGGGCCGACCCACGTGAGGATCTGATCAGTGCGCTCGCCGCCGCCGAGATCGACGGGGAGAAACTCAGTGACGAGGAGATCTTCTCGTTCCTCCGGCTCCTGCTGCCGGCCGGTGTCGAGACGACCTACCGCTCGCTGGGCAGCCTGCTCCTCGCGCTGCTGTCGAACCCGGACCAGCTCGAGGCAATTCGCGCCGACCGCTCGTTGCTTCCGCAGGCGATCGAGGAGGGCGTGCGGTGGGAACCGCCGTTGCTGACGATCACCCGTGTGGCGACCAAAGACACGGTGCTCGGTGGGGTGTCGATTCCCGCAGGCGCGACGGTGATGCCGATGCTCGGGTCGGCGACCCACCAGGAGGACCGGTTCCCGGACCCCAACACGTTCGACATCTTCCGTCAGCAGAAGAGCAACCTGGCGTGGGGCCACGGTGTCCACGTATGTCTCGGTATGCATCTCGCTCGCCTCGAGATGCGAACGGCCATCAATCTTTTGCTGGACCGGCTGCCGAATTTGCGGCTCGATCCCGACGGTGATGACCCGCATGTCAGGGGGCAGGTGTTCCGGTCACCAACGTCGGTACCGGTGCTGTTCGATCCGCAGCCGGCAGGAAGTGAGCACGCGCGATGAGCGATCTCGAGTCGATCGACTACTTCACCGACATGTCGCTGATCCCCGACCCTTACACGTATTACGACCAGCTGCGTTCGAAGTGTCCTGTGCAGCGGGCGACACCGTACGGTGTAGTGGCGGTGACGGGGCACCAAGAAGCGCTCGCCGCGTACAAGGATCCGGCGATGTCGTCGTGTGTCGCGGTGGCAGGTCCGTTTCCGCCGTTGCCGTTCACCCCGGAAGGGGACGACATCAGCGCCCTCATCGAAGAACACCGCGACGCGATTCCGATGGCGGAGCACGTGGTCACCATGGATGCCGCCGAACATCAGAAGACACGTGGATTGCTGAGCAGGCTGATCACGCCGAAGCGGCTCAGCGAGAACGAAGAGTTCATGTGGCGTCTGGTCGACCAGCAGCTCGAGAAGATCATCGACCGCGGTTCGTGCGAGTTCATGGAGGACTTCGCGAAACCGTTGGCGCTGTTGGTGATCGCCGATCTACTCGGCGTCCCGGCGGAAGACCATCAGGAGTTCAAGCAGATGATGGGCGCCGAGCCCCTCGGCGAGGTCGACGGCAACCAAGGTGAGACCGTCGCGCACAACCCGCTGATGTGGCTGGATGAGAAGTTCACGGAGTACATCACCGACCGGCGTCGGGAGCCTCGACAGGACGTGCTGACCGAACTCGCAGCCGCGACGTACCCGGATGGGTCGGTGCCGCCGGTGGACGAGGTCGTCAAGCTCGCGACGTTCCTGTTCGCAGCCGGTACCGACACGACGACGAAACTGGTGAGCACGGCGATGCGGGTGCTCGGCGAGCGGCAGGACATTCAGAAGTCCCTTCGCGACGACCGCTCGCAGATCCCGGCGTTTCTCGAGGAGTGCCTGCGGATGGAAAGCCCCGTCAAGAGCCACTTCCGGCTGGCCCGGACGTCGACGACCATCGGGGACTACGACGTGCCCGCCGGGACGATCCTGATGATGCTGCCCGGCGCGAGCAACCGCGATCCACGCAAGTTCGAGGACCCGAATGAGTTCAAGCACGACCGGTCCAACGTGCGCGAGCATGTTGCTTTTGGGCGCGGTCCCCATTCCTGCCCCGGCTCGCCGTTGGCGCGGGCGGAGGCGCGCATCGCGGTCAATCGGATCCTCGACCGGATGGCCGACATCCGCATCTCCGAGGAGATGCACGGGCCGGCCGACGATCGAAAGTATGGGTACGAACCGACATTCATCATGCGCGGCCTGACGGCGCTGCATGTGGAATACACTCCGAACCCATAGCTTCGCCAGCATTCAAGGAGTACGAGATGACCGGAAAGCTTGACGGCAAGGTCGCTTTCATCACCGGTGCGGCCCGCGGTCAGGGTCGGGCACACGCGATCGAGATGGCCAAGGAGGGCGCCGACATCATCGCGGTCGACATCTGCCGCGACATCCCGTCCAACCCCTATCCGTTGGCGACTCCCGACGATCTCGCGGAAACCGAGCGGTCGGTCAAAGAGACCGGACGCCGCGTCGTCGCCCGCATTGCCGATGTCCGGGAGCGTCACGAATTGCGCGACGCCGTCGAGGCGGGGGTCGCCGACCTCGGCAAGATCGACATCGTCGTCGCGAACGCCGGCATTCTGCCGATGGCCATGGGGAGAGCCTTCGACGCGATGTCGTTCGTCGATGCCAGTGACGTCGACCTGCTCGGTGTGATGAATACGGTCGCGGTCACCGTCCCGCATCTGCCCAACGGTGCCTCGGTGATCATCACCGGGTCGACCGCCGGAATGATCCGTGGCACCACCGACAACCCGAACATGGGTCCCGGCGGCAGAGGCTACGGCTGGAGCAAGCGCGTGTTGATCGAGTACGTCGAGGAGATGTCGATGGCGCTCGCGGACAGGATGATCCGCGTCAACTGCATCCACCCGACCAACTGCAACACTCACCTGCTGCAGAACGACGGCATGTACAGCATGTTCCGGCCTGACCTCACCCAAGAGGGCAAGCAGGCCACCCGCGAAGACGCCGAGCCGTTGTTCACCATCTTCCAGGCCATGCCGATCCCGTACATCGAACCCGAGGACATCGCGAAACTGGGGGTGTTCCTGGCCAGCGATGACAGCCGCTACATCACCGGCCAGCAGATCCGGGTCGACGCCGGCTCATTGCTCAAGTGGCCCAACGGACCTGGGGGATAAGCAGCACCTACGGGCGATGCAGGAACCCGTGCAGGATCGCCTGGACGAGTTCGTCGACGATCGCCTCGCGAGACGGCGGGCGATTTCCGAAGAACGTCGACCGTAGCGCGACCATGCCGACGATCATCGCGACCGTTGAATGTGCGGGCAGATCGGGGTGACCCGAATGCAGTCCGCGCAGGCGCATGCCCTCGCCGCTGATCTGGCCGAGCAGCGTCAGCGCTCGGCGGATGTCGGTGATCCCGGCACCCTCTATCTCCTCCTCGCTGAGGCCGTCGGAGGCGACGAGGGTCAGCAGAAGGCCCTTGTGCTCGACGAGGACGTCGTAGAGACGCCCGACGAACTGCCGGGACAATTCCTCTTCGTCGGTCTCTTCGGGCACGACGGCCTGCCAGGTCTTGCCGAAGTCGTCGACGAAGTTCGTGAACGGCAGGACCAGTGCTTCGCGGAACAACCCGGCTTTCGAACCGAAGTGGCGGAACAATAAGTACTCGGTGACCCCGGCGGCTTCGGCGATCTCACGCGTGGTCGTGGCGCGGTAGTCCTGGCGTGCGAACAGATCGCGCGCGGCGTCGAGCAGCAGCCTGCGTGCCTCTCCGCGCGGGCGGCGCGTCGTCGAGGTGGTCTGCTTTCCCGGTGACCCACGCTGCGGCACGGCTTCTCACTCTCCCCGCGCTGCGCGGCTAGTGGCACTCCACGATAGCTGTCCTTGACCTGAGCCCTGGTAATAGTGTCCACTATTACCGATCGCTTGATCGCTGAAGGGACGCGCTTGTGGGCCAACTCATCATGCTGGGCACTCTGTTCGGGCTGATTGTCGTGATATTCGGTGCGGTGATCTACTTCGACCCCGAGGCGCGCGGCCCGCGCGAAGAGCAGACAGCAGACGATGAGCGCTCGCGCGAAGAGCAGACAGCAGACGATGAGCGCTCGCGCGAAGAGCAGACAGCAGACGAGGCTGACCGGTGAACACCGAGATGACGCCGCTGCTGATTGCGTCCAACGCGTTCGGCTGGGGCAGCGGCATCCTGTTCGTGATCGCCGGCATCTACCTGAGTGTCCGGCGGGGTCGGTTGCACCCGCTGCTTCTGCTGTGCATTTCGGCGATCTCGTTCTCGTGGATCGAAGCGCCCTATGACTGGGCGATGTACGCGCAGTTCCCGCCGGCGCTGCCCCGGATGCCCTCGTGGTGGCCGTTGAACATGACCTGGGGTGGGCTGCCGTCCTCGGTGCCGCTGGGGTACATCGGCTATTTCTGCATACCTGCGGTCACGGGCGCGGCGATCGGGCGGCGGCTGTCCGCACGATTCAACTGGCGGCAGCCGCAGACCTTGTTGATCGTCGGTCTCGTCGTTGGCTTCTGCTGGGCCCTGATTTTCAACGCCGGCCTCGGCGCGCGGCTTGGAGTCTTTTACTACGCCTATGTGATTCCGGGTCTCGGACTGTTCGAGGGCACGCTGCATCAGTACCCGATCTACGACGCCATCGCGATGGGCATCCAGATGATGGTCTTCACGTACCTGCTCGGCCGACGGGATGCGGAGGGGCGCAATGTCATCGAGATGTGGTCGGACAAGCTGTCGAAGACGCGAGTCCAGTCGGCGATCGTATCCGTCATTGCCGTCGTCGTCCTCGGAAACGTGCTCTACGGCGCCGTTTTCGCGCCCCATCTGGTGACCAAGCAGATGGGTCTGGTGACTTCTGGTCCAGATGTGCAGCTCTTCCCCGGCGTGCCCAACCAACCGAGATAGTGCCGTTGAAGCAGTACAATTCGCCTGGTGGCGATTCGGCGTGGACGGCCTACCCAGGCGGAGACGAAAAAGCTCGACCTCGCGGTTCGTGAGGCCGCAGTCGCCACCTTTCTCGAATTCGGTTATGCCGGAGCCAGTATGGAGGCCATCGCCAAGGCCGCAGGCATCACGAAGCGCTCCCTGTACGCCCGCTATGCGGACAAGCGGGCGGTGTTCGCTGACGTCATCCCGTGGGCGCTGGCTCGCTACAGCGACGACGGCTCCATCGACGAGATCGACGAAGACGATTTGGAGACCGCGCTTCTGGCGACCGGACGCAAAGCGCTGACGCGCGCCACACATCCTGAGAACGTGCGACTCAAGCGGATCGCCTTCAACGAGGCCGCACAGTTCCCGGAGTTCAACGTCTCTGCGGAGTCGATGATGTGGGCCGGCCGCCAGCGCGCCGTCACCGAATTGCTGCGCCGCCACGAGGAACTCGGCACCATCAAGGTCGAGGACCTGGAACTGGCGGCCGAGACGTTTCTGGCGATGGTCGAGGCCGTGCCCGCGCGTATGGCCGACTTCGGCGTGTTCCGGTCGTCAGAACAGCAGGAGCGACATCTTCGGTACGCGGTGCGGCTGTTCCTGCGCGGTGTCATGCCCCGCTGACTGCGGCTTGCTGCGAGCTAGGTGCAGCGTCCACCGTTCACGCCGACGATCTGCCCGGTGATGTAACCGGCCTCCTCGGAGACCAGGAATGCGCAGGTTGCGGCGATGTCCGCTGGTGTGCCGATTCGCCGCACAGGGATCCGCGCGGCGATCTCCTCGACTGATCCGCCGAGCAGGCCTTTCGCCTCGGCATCGCGCAGCATCGGGGTGTCAATCGACCCCGGTGGCACCACATTGGCGGTGATTCCCTTTGGGCCGTATTCCAGCGCAAGGGTTTTCGTGAGACCGTTGACGGCGGACTTTGCCGCCACATACGCCGACTGGTACGGCGATCCGGAGTGGGTGCTCGATGAGGAGATGTTGACGATTCGGCCCCAGCCGGCGTCCAGCATGTCCGGCAGCACCGCCTGGGTCACATGAAAGACCCCGTTGAGGTTGACGTCGATGACCTTCGACCACTCCTCGGAGGTGAGGTTGGTGAATCGCCGGAACGAGGTCATTCCCGCGGAGTTCACCAGGATTGTGATCGGCCCGAGCGCGGCGCGGATGGCGTCGAGTGCCGCGTCGACCTGTTCGCGATCCGTGACATCGGCGACATAACCGAAGTCGGTGTCGCTCGGCGCCAGGTCGATGGTGGCGACGTGATTGCCGTCGGTGCGCAGCCGGTCGGCGATGGCCCGGCCGATCCCGGATGCCCCGCCCGTAACCAATGCTGTCTTCACGAGGTAAAATATACAAAACCGTATACTTATTGCGCAATGGCGAGTATTCTGAGCGTCGTGGCGCCAGGCGAATCTGCTCCTCTCGTGCGCGGAAAGCCGTTCCGCTTCGCCGTCCAGGCGACCAATGCAGCCGATGCGCGCGAGTGGCGCGAATTCGTCTGCAAGGTCGAGCAATTGGGCTACTCCACGCTGACGCTCGCCGACCATTACCTTGGACCCGGCCCGGCACAACGTGCCGCGCGGACGCCGCGCCAGGATCTTGCGCCGATCGCCGCGATCGCCACCGCGGCCGCCCACACGACGACGCTGCGCGTCGGCTGCCGTGTCTTCTGCATCGACTACCACGTGCCCGCGGTGCTCGCGAAGGAGATCGCGACGCTCGACCTGCTCTCGGGCGGTCGACTCGAACTAGGCATCGGGGCGGGTTGGAGCGCAACCGAATACGAGGCGATGGGGTTGACATTCGGGACCCCTGGGCACCGTATCGCGAAACTCAAAGAGGTCATCGCACTGATCAAGGCGCATTGCGCAGGCGAAGAACTTGACGTCACCGGCGAACACGTCAACGTCACCGGATATGCGGGTACTCCGCGCCCTGTTCAGCGACCCCACCCGCCGATCATGATCGGCGGTGGTGGCAAGCGGGTGCTGTCTTACGCCGGTCGGGAGGCCGACATAGTCAGTATCAACACGGTGGCGTTCACCGCGCGCAATGACGACGGACTCAGTCCTGACGAGGAAGCCGTGCGCCGCTTCGAATACGTCAGTGCCGCAGCGGGTCCCCGCGTCGGTGACCTCGACATCGAGAGTTCACCCTTCTTCGTCTCGATTGGTGACGACGCCGACGAGGCCTACCGGCACATCGCGGAGAAGTCGCAGATGTCGCCCGACGTCCTGCGCGACCATCCCAACGTTCTGATCGGCGCCGCCGACGCCGTCGTCGAAACCTTGCTGCGGCGCCGAGAATTCCACGGCGTCAACTACGTCACCGTCCGACAGTCCCACGCCGAGTCATTCGCCTCCGTCGTCGCACAGCTGGCGGGGTCGTGAAAGGAGCACGATGGCGAAGAGATCGAGATTCAGCGAGTACCAAAACAGCTACGCCAACTACAAGTTCGAGCTGACCGACGACGGCATCCTGTTCATGCAGTGCCACACCGACGGCGACAGCCTGGTGTGGAGCTGGAAAGCCCACGACGAAATGTCGGATGCCTTCGCCGACATCGCCGGCGACCGCGAGATCAAGGTGCTCATCCACACCGGAACCGGCGAGAACTACAACGCCAACTGGGGCCGACTGCCCAACGGTGAACCACCCGACGAGCCCGTGTACCAGGCGATGCCCGGCGACCGGGGCACGCACAAGCTCGACGAGAAGGCCTGGTATGCCAGGCATCTCATTTTCAATGTGCTCGACGTCGACGTCCCGATGATCAGCGCCGTCAACGGCCCCTGCAACATGCACTCCGAAGTGCCGATCATGGGCGACATCGTGCTGGCCTCCGAGGACACCTACTTCCAGGATGCGTCGCACTTCCCGCGCGGCCAGGTGCCCGGGGACGGCCAGCACGTGATCTGGAGCATCCTCGCCGGCCACAACCGCGCACGCTATTTCTTGCTGACGGGGCAGAAGCTCAGTGCGCAGGAGGCCAAGGAGTGGGGTGTGGTCAACGAGGTGCTCCCGAAGGACAAGGTGATCGACCGCGCCTGGGAGCACGCCCGGGAACTCATCAAGCGGCCACCGCTGACGCTGCGGTACACACGTCAGCTCTTCACCAATCCGCTCAAGCGCGCGTTCGTCAACGAGCTCGGCCACGGCCTGGGCCGCGAAACCTATGCCCAGCGGGTGTTTTTTCCATTCGGAGGAGAGATGGAACCGCTCGACCGACCCTGGGATCAGCAGCCCTGGTCCGACGGAAAACAGCCCAGTCAAGGAGTCACCCCATGACCGGAATTCAACAGAAGCTCGCCACCGGGCGCGGCAAGTTCACCACCGACTACCCAGACCTCGGCACGGGGCCGGTCAACTACGAGGACTCCATTTCCGAGGAGTTCTTCGCCGCCGAGCGCAAGGCTGTGTTCGAGCGCAGCTGGTTGTGCGTCGGACGCATGGAACGCCTGCCGCGCAAGGGTTCCTATTTCACCCGCGAGCTGCCGGGCCGACTGGCATCGATCGTCATCACCCGCGACCTCGACGACAACGTCTACGCCTTCCACAACGTCTGCGCGCACCGGGGCAACAAGGTGGTCTGGCAGGAACATCCGGCCGAGGAGTCATCGGGCAGTTGCCGCGCCTTCGCCTGCAAGTATCACGGTTGGCGGTACGGGCTCAACGGCGTCGTCAACCACATCACCAACGAGGAGGAGTTCTTCGACCTCGACAAATCGAAACTCCGCATGCCGCCCGTGCATTGCGAAGTGTGGGCCGGTTTCATCTTCATCAACCTCGCCGACGATCCGGTGCCGCTGCGCACGTTCCTCGGCGAGGGTCTGCTGGGAATGGAGACGTATCCGTTCCACCTCATGACGCAGCACTACGGGTTCTCCACGCAGATCAAGGGCAACTGGAAACTGGCCGTCGACTCCGTATGCGAGTGGTACCACCCACCGTATGTGCACGGCCGGTTCATCGACCCTGACGTGTCGAAGGCCGAGAAGATGGTGCCGCCGGTCGACTCCTACCATTACGACCTGTTTCGGCCGCACATGCTCACTTCCGTGCCGGGCCCGCCGATCCTTCCGCCGCGCGCACCGGGAAGTGCGGGTGAGCCGCGCCAGGATCAGCGATGGGTGTACAAGCTTTTCCGCGCAGGGCTTTTCGGGCCCGACGACGTGCCCGACATCGGCCCGTTGCCCGGTTTCCTCAACCGCGGCGAGATCGCATCGTGGGGCAATGACCAGTTCTGGGTGTTCCCGAACATCTCGATCCAGATCTGGGCGCGCAACTACTACATCACTTACACGTACTGGCCCGAGACAGTCGACACCCACATCTACGAGATCGACATGTATTTCGTGCCGCCCGCCAACGCCCACGAGCGCCTGGCTCAGGAAGTGGTTGTCGACAGCACCATCGAGTTCGCGATGCAGGACGTCAACACGATCGAGGCCACGCATTCGGCGCTGAAGACCCGGGCGCAGAACAGCTTTTACCTATCCGATCAGGAACTGCTCATCCGGCAGTTCCACTCCGTGATCCGCGACACCGTAGCGGCGTACCAGTCCGGTGAGGAGCAGAGGCCATGACGGAACGCCAACTACCGGAGGGCTTCTCCGAGCTGGAACAGTGGGTCGACGACTGGGCGCTGCCCACCCGTGCCGAACGCTATGCCGCGCGGCTCGACCGGCCTTACGACGACCTGGTGGCGTTCTACGACGGGATTGCCCCGCATGCCGAACGGGCCATCGCCTACCTCGACGGGCTCGACGTCAACAACCTCGACTCTGCGGCCAAGCGCCTGATGAACATGCTGTTCTCGATGATCCTGGTGTCGTATGCGGTGAACATCTTCAAGCAGAACCGCATCCCCGACTCCGGTGCAGCCTTCTTCGAGATGGTCGCCGAACCGGCGCTATGAGAACCCCGGCGAGCGCACTGCCGCTGTCGGGTTTGCGGGTGGTCGACGCCGCGACACTCGCGGCGGGCCCGCTGGTAGCGACCGCGCTCGGCGAATTCGGCGCCGACGTCATCAAGGTCGAACAGCCCGGAGTCGGTGACCCGCTCCGCACCTGGGGCGTGCGGCGCGACGACATCGGGCTGGTCTGGAAAAGCGTGAGCCGCAACAAGAAATGCGTCACGCTCGACCTGCGTACCGACGTCGGGCGCGACCTGCTGCATGGCCTGCTGGCGCACAGCGACGTCTTCGTCGTCAACACCCGGCCCAGCACTCTGGCCCGCTGGGGGCTGGACTACGAGTCGCTGCACGAACGGCACCCGAATCTGGTGGTCCTGCACGTGACGGGTTACGGCCTCGGCGGGCCCGCCAGCGACCGCCCCGGATTCGGCACCCTCGCCGAGGCGATGAGCGGATTCGCCCACGTCTGCGGGCAGGCGGACGGTCCGCCGACCCTGCCGCCCTTCATGCTCGCCGACGGCGTCGCCGCGCAGTCGGCCACCTACGCCGTGCTGGCGGCGCTGTATCACCGCGATGTCCACCGTGGCGGTGGTCAACTGGTCGACGTCAGCCTCGTCGAACCGTTGGCCCGACTCGTCGAACAGGCCACGCTGGCCTACGACCAGCTCGGACAGATCCAGGGCCGCACCGGCAACCGCGCTGACGCGAGCGCGCCCCGTAACGCATATCGGACGTCCGATGACAAGTGGATCGCGATTTCGAGTGCGTCGTCCAGCATCGCCGCCCGTCTCTACCGCGCCATCGACCGGCCCGATCTCGCGAACCGGCCCGAGTACGTCGACCCGATCCCACGCCAGGCCAGGGCCGACGAGATCAACGCCCTCGTCGCCGCGTGGATATGCGAACGCACACTCGCCGACGCGATGAAGGTGTTTCTCGCCGAACACGTTGCGGCGGCACCGGTCTACGATGCGGCGCAACTAATGGCCGACGAACATCTACGGGCAAGGGGAGTTTTTGTGTCGGTTGACGATCCGGATCTGGGGGAGATGACCGTACAGGCGCCAGTCGCCAGGCTGAGCGAAACGCCGGGCCGCATCGACCATCTCGGCCGGGCGCTGGGTGCGGACAACGATGCGGTCTACCGAGACCTGCTCGGGCTCGACGACGACCGGCTTGCGGACCTGCGCTCCGCGGGGACGATCTGATGCCCCGCAGAAGCGAGTTGGCGACACCGGCGAGCGATGCGCACATGTGCGAGAAGGCCGCGCGCAGCGGTGCCGATCTGGTGTTTCTCGACCTCGAGGACGCGTGCGCCCCGTCCGTGAAGGAATCGGCCCGCGCGACGGCCGTCGCGGCGCTGACCGGTCTGGACTGGGGCACCACCGTCCGAGCGGTGCGGATCAACGGTCTCGACACTCAGTGGTGCCACGACGACATCATCGAGGTCGTCACCGGGGCCCGGGACGCGCTCGACGTCATCATCATCCCGAAAGCGCTGACTGCACGTGACGTTTGGTGGGTCGACGTCCTGCTCACCCAATTGGAGGCAAAGCTCGGCCTGTCGCGTCCGATCGCGGTGGAAGTGCTCATCGAGGAGGCCGAAGGGCTACTGAATGCGGCGGAGATCGCGCGTGCCAGCCCTCGGGTGGAAGCGGTGATCTTCGGGGCGGGGGATCTGTCGGCGTCATTGCGGGCACGCGTCGACGGCAACTTCGGACCGGCCGGTGACTATCCGGGCGACTACTGGCATGCCGTACGGGTGCAGGTGCTCGCGGCGGCGCGCGCGGCAGGCGTCTACGCGATCGACGCGCCCTATCCGGGCTATCGGGACGAGGAGGGCTACCGGCGCGAGGCGCAGCGGGCGAGCCTGCTCGGATACGACGGCAAGTGGGCGATCCACCCGTCGCAGGTGGCCGTCGCGAACGAGATCTTCACCCCGACAGGCGAAGAACTCGCCGCAGCCCGCGCCATCGTGGCCGACTACCGGCGTGCGGAAGCCGGCGGAACCGGCGCGATCGGGCGCAACGGGAAACTCGTCGACGCGGCCCTGATGCGACATGCGGAGAATGTGTTGCGCAGAGCCGACCCCCGAGGATGACGCGTCAGGACAACTGAGCGGCGGGTGTTATTTCATGGTCGCGAGGTTGTGCCAGAGGTTGCGCAGGCTGTCGGTGCCGCCGAACAGGGTGGTGAAGTGCGTGGAGTCGATGAGCACGATGTCACCGGCGCGTTCACCCGTGGGCGGCATCCAAATCAAGGCGTTGAACTCGGTGTTGCCCTCCGCGGTGAACGGATGTGGTCGGTTGGGGTCGACGCGCTGACGCCCCAACACCCGCAGGTTGTCGTCCTCGGGTGCAGTGAGTTCGTAGTGCGGGAGATGCGGGTGGAAGTTGAACGTGGTGACGTTGTCGAGCAGCCGGGCCGCGTCGAGATCGAGATTTCCGGTCAACGGCGCGATCTCCTTCGTGCCTTCGACCACCGCGGGACGCAGTCCCCATCTGTTGTGGACGGGGACGTCGAGCGCCTTCATCAGTGAGCGGGTGTACTGACCGAAACGTTGCTGTCGCGGCACGAGGCGGTCGCCGTGATGTTCGTATTCGACCTGCCGCTGGGTGTAGTCGTCGGTGAATCCCACGTCGTGGTGGGGCGCCAGCAACAGGCACGTACCTTCTCTTTGCAGCCACTCGGAGATCGCCGCAATCTCTTCCGGGGCGGCCTCCTGTTCGGAGAGCAGATGGTCGAGGCCGAAAACCATCAACGTGTCGGTGTCGTCCAGGATGCGCTCGTCGATCGGCAGTTTGTATCCCGCCTGATCGATGCGCTGGAACACGGCGACGGGATGGCCGGTCGCCTCCTCGGCCAGTGCCTGGAAATCCAGGGTGGAACGGTGGAACAGCTCCAGCGTTCCCGCGATGCCCTGCAGGAAGTTCGCCGCGCTGTACTCCGGTGTCTCGTAGGCGGGCCATGCGACGTTGCGCACCTCGGTGATGGTGGAGAACCGGTTCTCGATGACGGCCGGATCCCGTTGCGACTCCCAGGGATAGCTCCACGTCCAATAGATGCTGATGCGGCGCCCGCCGGAGTGCGGCCGTGGGATGTGGCTCTGGTTGTAGGTGCGAGCACGCATGGTGATCCTCCTAGTCGCCGAGCGAAGCCAGGTAGCGCATCGCGTTCATCCCTGGCAGAAAGAAATACGCGCCGCCCCGAAGAGTGGTGAAGGCCGGAATGCCCTTGTGGACCTTGCGGATCGGACGCTTGGGCACGGTGAAGTCCAGCGTGCCATCCTGGGTGCCGCAGATCGGGTCGTGCTCGTTGCCGAGCTCGTGAAACGTCTTGTCATTGATCCAGACGTTTTGCGCGAATTCGAACTGCCGGACCAGATCGGCACAGATGATGAATGCCGCGATGCCGCGGTCCACGCCGTCGTCGGGCGCATTTTCCGGCAGTGCCTCACCGTACGTGGCGCCGCGGCGGATCATGCGCCGACGATTCATGTTGTGCGCGGTGTCGCGCGGATTCAACCGCCTGGCGTGAGATCCCAGCGGGCACGCATAGCCGAACGGATCCATCTCCTTGAAGTTGAAGTCGTTGTTGCGCATCGGATCTGCCCCGAGCTCAGGGTCATCCTTGTCAGGCGCCAAGACCAGTGGTGCGCCACTGCGCCAACGGCCCATGAACTTCGCCGCGAGTAGTTCCTGCTCGTCTGGCGTCTCGGCGTTCTCGCGGAGGTAGTCGCGGAATTCCGCGACGTGTTCCTGTAGCCGGCGGTAGGCCATGTAGCTGCCGTTACGTGACAACTCCTGTGGCTCAGGGAGGTTCGCCACCGGTCCGTTCTCGTCGGGATACCCGAGAATGAACTCGCCCGGTTCGAGTGCGGCACCGGATCCTGGCGTCGGTTCTTCGCCGGACCCCTTCATCACCGGCTGGGATAAGCGGTCCCGGAAACCGAAGTGATCGTGCGCGTAGTTGAACGGCGGTGTCGCATTGAGGTCCAGATACGACAGTGACCTCACACCGTCGGTGCGGGCGAGCAACTTGTCGTGTTCGGTGATGGAACGCTTGTACTGCTCGTCGTTGCGGGAGAACAGAATTGCGATCGCGTGCAGGTCGTCGCCCGCCAAACCGCCGAGCCAGTGCTCGGGCGCGGCGGTTCCGGTGTCGCCGAGAATGTCGGCGCGCGCAGCCATCCCTTCGCGAAACTCTTCGGGGAAGGTCGACAGCGATTCTTCGGACACCCCCAGCGCACGAAGACCGTTCCAAGTGAAGGCCAACGTGACCCAACGATCCGACTCGTCCATCGTGGCGACGGCATCGGTGGCCGACTGGGTCGTGGGTAGAAGCTCCGAAAGCCACGCCCTTCCGCCCTCGGGTGTGTCGAACGTCAGGAACTCGTACCGCCCGGTGATGGCCGGAGTTCGAGTCAGCAGGATGTGCTGGATGTCGTCGAATTCGAGCACGTCATTGCATCTGGTCGAGCATGGTCGAGAAAGCGGCCTTCAGTCTCAGCGCCTTCTTGATCTCGTCGGCGGTGACGTAGGGGTACTCGCCGTACTCCAGGAAGCTGGGGCACTGGTGCTCGCGGACGAACTTCACAAACGCTTCCGGGTTCTCCTTCCAATCTTCAGGAAAGCCTTCGAGATTGGTGAACACGGTGGTGATACCGGTGGCACTGAACAACGCGACCGCGTCTTCGGTGTACTTGTCGAAATCGGTGTCGAAGATGCCCTGATATTGAAAGTGCAGCCCGGACCCGACGTCGAAGAGCACCCAGCGGAGATAGTGCAGTCGCAGCGGCGCCAAGGCGTCCGGGCTGGCCGCGATCGTCTCCTCGATGGTCTTGCCGTAGGCCCGCACCGTCTCTTCGCGGCCCTCTTTGACCTTCGCGATGATCGAGAAGCCGTAGCAGGCCGGGGTGCGGGGATAGGTGGGGCCGTAGCGACCTCGCTCGAGCTCGAAGTAGCCCTCTTTGGGGATCGCCATCGCGGCGGGTTTCGACCACACTTCATCTCGCGACATTTCCGCCCCCAAGCCCCGACCCGGATAGCCGGACACTAGCACTCAGGGCTTGGTCCGCAGCGCGTTTCGCAGTACTAGGCACACAGCTGGCGAGCTAGCCGAGGGGTGTTTCGAATGGTACTGGCGTGCCCAAAGTTAGCTGGTCCCAGCGGCTTTGTCGTACGGCGGCGAAAATCAGCGGAGTCCGACTCTTAGCTTGGCCATTGCGGTTGGGTCAATTTTGCAAATCGCGTGGTGAGACGTGCTCGTGACCGTAGTCTGCGGGCATACGGATCCTTTCACTCGCGGAAAGGGGGAGCCGTGAATCTGTTTCACCGATATCTGATCATGGGGTTGGCTGTGGCATCTGTACCCATCGCCCTCGCCGGGGCACCCGAGGCCTTGGCAGATTGCACAAACGCCGGCGGCGCCACCGTGTGCGCTCAGGGCACGGTGCGCGGCGGGGGCCCGACCGCCCCCCAAGCGGGTCCGGCTTATCCGGGCTACTGCGCAGACCCCTGGTATTGCAGCGATGACTGGGGCGTCGACATCATCTGGGATCCCGGGCGTCCAAATCGCCCAGGAGGTCCTGGAGGCGGTGGCGGTGGTGGTGGCGGACGCCCAGGCATAGGCCCACGGTGACCGAGCAGCGCCAAGATCCGATTGTCCATTCGAGTAAGGAGCTTCATATGTTCTCTCGCAGCGTTCTAGGCGCCGGCATGATCGCCGGTGCAATGGTTTTCGGCAGCGTGGCAACGGCGGCCGCAGATCCGCCGAACTGCACGGCCGCCGACCTTGCGGGCGTGATGGCCGGCGTGTCCGCGGGCACGTCGTCCTATCTGTTCACGCACCCGGAGGTGAACGCCTTCTTCACAAGCCTCAAGGGCAAGCCCCGCGATCAGATGACCGCCGACATCCAGGCGTACTTCGACGCGAACCCTCAGGTGAGCAACGAGCTGCGCGCCGTGCGGCAGGCCGCGGCCGATTTCCGGGACCGCTGTAACGCGCCGATGCCCGACATGCCGATGGGCTAGTCCGGAATCCCTACGGACGGCGCGCGGCCTGACACACTGGACCGGTGCGCTCAGAACCGCGTTGCTGGCTGACCGACATGGACGGCGTGCTCGTTCGCGAGGAACACGCGCTGCCCGGCGCAGCCGAGTTTCTGCAGCGGTTGGTCGACAAGCAGCGCCCGTTCCTGGTCCTGACCAACAACTCGATCTTCACGCCACGGGATCTGTCCGCCCGGCTCCTGCGCTCGGGCCTGACAGTGCCCGAGGCATCGATCTGGACGTCCGCGCTGGCCACCGCCGCTTTCCTGGCCGACCAGTTGCCCGGCGGGTCGGCGTACACGATCGGCGAGGCCGGCCTGACCACGGCGCTGCACGCCGTGGGCTACACACTCACCGACGTGGACCCCGACTTCGTCGTGCTGGGCGAGACCCGGACGTATTCGTTCGAGGCGATCACCAAGGCCGTCCGCCTGATTCTCGGCGGCGCCCGCTTCATCGCGACGAATCCTGATGTGACCGGGCCGTCGGCCGAGGGTCCGCTTCCTGCCACGGGTTCGGTGGCGGCGATGATCACCAAGGCCACCGGCCGTGAACCGTACTTCGTCGGCAAGCCCAACCCGATGATGTTCCGCAGTGCCCTCAACCGTATCGAGGCGCACTCGGAGAACACCGTGATGGTCGGCGACCGGATGGATACCGACGTCGTGGCCGGTATCGAGGCCGGGCTGGAGACCATCCTGGTGCTGACGGGCTCGACCTCGGTCGAGGACATCGAGCGCTATCCGTTCCGCCCGAGCCGCATATTGCCGTCCATCGCCGAGGCCATCGAACTGGTGTGATCTCCGTAGAACTCACCGTATCTTCGGGGTGTGATCATCGACGGTGACGGCGTCCTGCTGCTGAGCGGTCGCGATGACAGCGCGCTGATCACCGAGGGGTGACAGCGATGGCCGACATCGAATTGATCGGGGTGCCCTTCGATGGCTACGGCCGTCCCGGGAACCAGGCGAGGGCCGCCGAGGTGCTGCACAACGCCGGGCTGGCCGATGCCTTCGACCATCACCACGTCACGACCCATGACCTGGTGTTGCCCGAGCCGGATCGAGGACGCGGCGCGTCGACCGGATTGATCAACGAAACCGCGCTGCTCGCCATGACCGACGCGCTGAACATCCGTGTCGGCGAGGCGGTCCTGGCAGGTCGGTTCCCTGTCGTATACGGCGGCGATTGTTCGTCGCTCTTCGGCGTCGTGACCGGTCTGCGTGATCATGTCGGCGATGTCGGACTGGTATTCGTCGATGGCCATGAGGACACCATGCCGCTCGACGTATCGGAGGACGGGGAGGCGGCCAACACCGAGATCGGCCTGCTGCTGGGTCTGACCGGTCGGCTGCTCGCCGGCGGCCTTGGCGATCGACTGCCGGCACTGCGGCCCGAACAACTGATCGTGCTCGGACCCCGGGACGATGCGTGGAGGCGGCGATTCAATGTCGGCACACTCGCGGACAGCGGCGTGTGGCTTGCCCCGCTCGCGGAGGTCGCCGATGACCCGGCGGGTGCGGGACGCGCCGCGATGGCAGAACTCGCCGCTCACGTCGACAGGTGGTGGCTGCACATCGATCTGGACGTGCTCGATCCGCTCGAGTTTCCCGCGCAGGGTTTACCCGATGTCGCGGACGAACCCGGCGGGCTTACCTGGGATCAGCTCACCGATCTGGTTGTTTCGCTGTTCGGCTCGCGGGCGCACTGCGTGGGCGCCAGTTTGGCAATCTACGACCCCGATCAGGACCACGACCGAACCGATGCGGCGAACATTGTTCAGTTCGTTCGAAACGCATTGGCTCGCACGACATTAAGCCCCTAGCGCAGGAGATTCGTGGCAGAACCCATCGATGCCCACTTCACCGCGACGATCTCGGCGATGGCCGCGGCGCAGCGGCGACCTGCGGATGACGAACCCATCCGGGCCGGTTCGGCGCTGTCGGCGCGCGCGTGCCTGGCGCTGTTCGACGTCGCGCTGGGCAGCCGCCATCTCGACTTGGCCGCGCGCTATTTGAGGTCGCGGGGCAAGGGCTACTACACCATCGGTTCATCCGGCCACGAGAGCAACTGCGCGGTGGCCGCCGCGCTTCGGCCAACCGATCCTGCGCTGCTGCACTATCGATCCGGCGCTTTCTATCTCGCTCGTGCCGCTCTGGTCGAAAGTCGTGACGCGCTGCGCGATGTGCTGCTCGGCTGTGTCGCGGCCACCGATGAGCCGATCGCAGGCGGGCGGCACAAGGTGTTCGGCCGTTACGACCTGCACATCATTCCGCAGACGTCGACCATCGCCTCGCATCTTCCGCGCGCGGTCGGCGTGGCGTTCTCGATCGCGCGGGCCAAGAAGCTCGGGGTGTCGTGCGCGTGGCCCGACGACGCGGTCACGGTGTGCAGCTTCGGCGACGCGTCGGTGAACCACTCGACCGCTGTCGGGGCGATCAACACGGCACTGCACTCGGCGTATCAAGGTGTGCCGATGCCGTTGCTGTTCGTCTGCGAGGACAACGGAATCGGCATCAGCGTGCAGACACCGTCCGGCTGGATCGAGCGGACATACGGCGGGCGTGACGATTTGGCGTACTTCGCAGCAGACGGCTCGGATCTCGCGGCGACCTTCGACGCGGCGACCGCGGCCGCCGAGTGGGTACGGAACCGGCGGCGACCGGCATTCCTGCACCTGCGTACGGTGCGGTTGATGGGTCACGCCGGCTCCGATTACGAGCCGGCATATCGGCGTCCCGAGGAGATCACCGCGGACTACGCCCGGGACCCGGTGCTGTGTATCGCGAAACTGTTGATCGACACCGGCGTGTTGACACCTGCGGAGACGCTCGACCGTTACGAAGCCAAGCGCGCCAACGTCATCGAACTCGCCGACCAGATCAGCGAGCTGGCGCAGCTCGACAGTGCGCATGCGGTAATGGAGCCGCTGCGCACCGCGAGCGACGCCATCCGGGACGCCGTCCCCGCATCGCTGGTCGCCTCGGTCAAGTCCGGCGAGACAGATGCGCAGATCACGGTGGCGACGGCGATCAACCGTGCGCTGCACGACATCCTGGACCGCTACCCGGAGGCGATGATCTTCGGCGAGGACGTCGCCCGGAAGGGCGGGGTGTACGGCGTCACACGCGGACTGCTGGCGGCGACCAGTTCGGCCCGCGTATTCGACACGCTGCTCGACGAGCAGGCCATCCTTGGTCTCGCGCTCGGGGCGGGCGTCTCGGGTCTGCTGCCGATTCCCGAAATCCAGTACCTCGCTTACTTTCACAACGCCGCCGATCAGATTCGCGGGGAGGCGGCGACTTTGCAGTTCTTCTCCAATCGCCAGTACCGCAATCCGATGGTTGTGCGGATCGCCGCGTACGGCTACCAGAAGGGTTTCGGCGGGCACTTTCACAACGACAACTCGATCGCCGCGATGCGTGACATCCCGGGTGTCGTCATCGCGTCGCCCGCGCGTCCGGATGACGCCGCGGCGATGTTGCACACATGTGCTGCGGCGGCGGCCCAAGCAGGCGCGGTGTGCCTGTTCCTCGAGCCCATCGCGCTGTATCACACGCGAGATCTCCACGAGGACAGCGACGACGGCTGGCTTGCGCGTTACCCGGAGTCCGGCGTGGCGGTCGGTCGGGCACGGACGTACGGCGAGGGTAGGGATCTGACGATGCTCACCTTCGGCAACGGACTGCGGATGAGCCTGCGGGTTGCGCGCAGGCTCGCGTCGGTCGGTATCGACGCGCGTGTCGTCGACCTGAGATGGTTGGCGCCGCTGCCTGTGGATGACATGCTGCGCGAGGCCGACGCCACCGGGCGAGTGTTGATCGTGGACGAAACCCGCGAGACCGGAGGGGTTGGCGAGGGTGTGCTGGCCACGTTGGGGAAGCACGGTTTCGCGGGCCGGCTCGACCGCGTCGCCAGCAACGACAGCTTCATCCCCCTCGGCGATGCGGCGCTGCACGTCCTGCTGTCGGAGGACACCATCGAGGCAGCCGCGATCAAACTCGCGCGCTCCTGAGGCATGGATTGGACGCTTGATAGCTTGACCGGGTGAGTTCGGACCCCATCCGGCCGCTGGCCGGCGTGCGCATCGTCGAGATCTCCAGTTTTGTCGCGGTGCCGTTGGCTGGGATGACGCTGGCCCAACTGGGCGCCGAGGTGATCCGCGTCGATCCGATCGGGGGAGCGGCGGACTACCGGCGCTGGCCGCTCACCGACGACGGCGAGAGCATCTACTGGGCGGGTCTCAACAAGGGCAAGCGTTCGGTGGCCGCCGATATGCGTTCGGCCGACGGGCAGGAGCTGGTGCAACGACTGATCGCGGACAGCGGCGTGCTGATCACCAATGTCGCTGGGCGGCAGTGGCATTCCTATGAGACCCTGACGGGGCTGCGGCCTGACCTGATCCATGTCGAGGTGTCAGGGCGCGCGGACGGTGGCACGGGCGTCGATTACACCGTCAACGCCGCGATCGGATTTCCGATGGTGACCGGCCCCGCCGACCTCGCCACTCCGGTCAACCACGTCCTGCCGGCGTGGGACGTCACCTGCGGGATCTACACCGCGTTAGCCGTCGTCAGCGCGCTGCGGCACCGTGACGCGACCGGTCAGGGGCAGCGGATCAGCATTCCGCTGGAGAACGTCGCGCTGGCGACGGCGGGCAACCTGGGGTTCTTCACCGAAGTCATGATCAACGGCACCGCGCGCCAGCGGATCGGGAATTCGGTGTACGGCCAGTACGGTCAGGACTTCACGAGCGCCGACGGCGCGTCGTTCATGATCGTCGCCCTGACCGGCAGGCACTTCCGCGATCTGACCGAGCTGACCGGGACGACGAAAGCCGTTGCCGCGCTGGCAGAATCATTGGGAACCGATTTCAGCGACGAGGGACAGCGGTACCAACACCGCGGCGCGCTATTCGGGCTCTTCAACGAATGGTTTTCCCAGCACAGCGCGCAGGAGGTCGCCGACGCCCTGTCGGCGACGTCCGTGTTGTGGGACCGGTACCAAACATTCGACGAAGCGGCGCGCGGCGAGCGGGTGACCGCGAATCCGATGTTCACCCAGCTCGACCAGCCTCGCATCGGCGAATACCTGGCGCCGGGGTTGCCGATGGCGATCGGCGGGGTCTACCCGGCCGCGGCCGTCGCCCCGGCGCTCGGTGACGACACCGCGGCGGTGCTCGGGGAGTGGTTGGGAATGAGCGCGGAAGACATCGCGCGCCTGACGGATGCGGGGACGGTGGAGTGAGCGCGCTGCTGGGGTTGTTCGATCTGAAGCAGGGCGACAGCGACGACACCTGGGTCGGCCCGGCCAGCGGTCCGGAGGGAAAGCGTTCCTACGGCGGCCAGTTCATGGCACAGAGCCTCGCCGCCGCCTGGCGAACCGTCGACACCGACCGGTCGCCGACCAACATGCATTTGCAGTTCCTGCGCGGCGGCGAAGCCGGCGATCCCGTCGAGTACACCGTGACAAGGGTTTTCGACGGACGGACCGCAGCCGCGCGTCGTGTCGACGCCCGACAGAACGGTCGGCTGTTGACGACGGCCACGGTGTCGTTCGCCATCGAGTTGCCCGGTCCCGAACACGGCACTCAGTCCTCGATGCCGCACGACCCCGACTCTCTCGCCCAGGGCGGTCCTGCGGGGCCGGCGCCGTCGATGCCGTTGGACGAACTCGACATCAGGATCTCCGATGAGGGCACCGGTGAAGATTTCGTGCGCCGATTCTGGTGGCGGACAACGGCCGCGCTGCCCGACGACCCAGCGGTCCATACCTTGGTCGGCGTGTTCGTCACCGACGTGTACATGATCGATCCGGCACTGCAGGTGCACGGACATTCCATGAAAGCGCGTACGCATCGCAGCGGCACCACCGACTCGTCGATCTGGTTCCACCGATCGGTACGCGCCGACGAGTGGAACCTATTGGAGACACGCTCGCCCGCCGCCGCGCGGGGACGCGGCGTCGTGACCGGCAGCCTGATCCGCGCCGATGGGGTTATCGCGGCGACGCTGGCCCAGGAAGGCCTTATCGCCGAACGGGATTGACCCCGTGGCTTGCTCTATGGCCCGCGTTCGTTGTTGCCGTCCTCCTGGTCTGGTGGGCGCAGGAGTAGTTCGGGGCGGTGGTGGTAGTTGATGCGGGTTTGGCCGGTGTCGAGGCCTGGTGGTGGGTGCCATTCGGCGTCGCCGTGGTCGTTGATGGTGGTGGTCCAGCCGTTGTCCTTGTCGACGAGGCGGTTATCCGGCCCACAGGCCAGGGTCATCTCGTTGACGTTGGTGTGGCCGCCGTCGGCCCAATCCTGCAGTGCGTGATGCACCTGGGCGCCGTAGGCCGGCACCGCGCAGCACGGTTTGGTGCAGCCCCCGTCACGGGCGATCAACATGATCCGCTGCGCCGCCGACGCGGTGCGTCGCGCGCGGAACAGGTCCAGGGCTTGTCCGGTGGATTTGTCGAACACCGCCAGCCAGTGGTGGGCGTGGGCGGCCAGGCGGATCACATCTGTGATCGGCATGAGGCTGCCGCCGCCGGTGGTGCCCACCCCGGCGCGGGACTCGAGGTCTTGGAGGGTGGTGCGGATGATGATCGAGGTCGGTAGCCCGTTGTGCTGACCCAACTCGCCGGATTCCAACGCGTTGCGGCCCAGGGCGAGCAGGGCGTCGTGTTGGCGTTGGGCCAGGGTGCGGTGATCGGTATCGATCTGCTCCTGTGAGGGGGTGCCGCTGATGCACGGGGTGTCGTCGTCGGGGTTGCACATGCCCGGTGCGCCCCATTTGGCGAAGATGGGTTCGAGCACTGCCCACGCTTCCGGCGTCAGGTCGCCTTTGATGGAGACCATGCCGTCACGGCCCTGCGGGCCACAAATGAGACCGCGTTTGCGCTGTCGTTCGGTGTCCTCGGGTTCCGGGCCGTCCTGATCCAAGAGGAACAGCATCGTGGTGGCGGCCCTGCCCAGCTCGTAGGGTCCGACACCGACCGCGATACGCACCAAGTCCTGTTCGATCTCCTCACGCGTGGCGGCATCCACGAACCCGGGAAGGCGTCCCATGGCGTCGCGGATCTTGTCCACATGTTCACCGGTGATCTGCCCGGCGGCTTGGGCGGCGGCGGTCGCCGCGAGCACCGGCGCCAACGGTTGACCGGTCAACGCCCGTCGCGGCCCGAGTACTTCGGCTTCGGCCAGGCGGCGGTTGGCCTCGGTCGCTGAGATCCGCCACCGGATCCGCAGCACGTCTTTCCAGTTCTTGGCGCCCAACTCCTTGGGCGTCGTTTCGGTCTGTAGCCGGGCCAGCGCACGATGCCACTGCGCGGGCAGTTGGCACGACAACATCTCCAGCTCGTCGAGGACGTCGAGCAGTTCGCGGTGGGTGAGCATGTCCAGGTCGCAGCCGGCCAGCGACTCGTGGGCGGACCGCAGCGCGGCCATCGCCACCTGAACCGGAGTCGCCAACATGACTCGAACATACATTCGACCACCGACAGCCCAACCCAGCCTGTGACAACAGAAACTAAAGTGACAGAAGAGATTTCAGATTTGTGTGAAAGCGTTGGTTCGGGTCGACGTATCCGAGCGCAGCGAACTGAACCGGCCACGCAGCCAGCGACGCAACACCGTCACGACGTAGGTGAGCAAGACGCCGACGGCCAGCGAGGCGAGCACGCCGAGTGCGGGGTGGCCGTCGAACAACGCGTAGACCTGGTAGTGGACCAGGTAGGTGTACAGCGACGCCTCGGCCAGCACCCCGACTGCCACCGTGAGCGCGGATGGACAGCGGATCGTCGGCACCCAGATGAGCAGGAGCAGACCGGTCATCACCATCACATCGCGCAGGGTGGTGTCGAAATAGCCATGCAGGCTGACGACAAGTGCGACCGACACCACGACGCGTTGCCACGTCGTCGTCGCCTTCGCCGCCGCCCAGCCGATCGCGAAGAACCAGAACGCCAGCATGGTGAACCACGCGTCGCGTCCGAGGTTCATCCCGAGGATGTCGTACCGCAGCGCCAAGCCGATGACGAGGAACACGGCGGCGATCGTGAACGGTAGGCGGCGTTCCAGGCGATCAATGAGTGGCAACCAAAACACCAAGGTCAGCACGACGAGCGTCCACACCAGCACTTCGACGAACCACAATCGGCCTGCGGTCATACTGTCGTGCGGACCGAGGAACTTGTTGGCCAGCAATAGATTTGTCCACGTGTAGTGGTCGGTCAGCAGCAGCGCGACCACGACCCACAACATCGAAGGCACCGCGATCCACGCGATCGTGTTGCCGAGATGTCGCACCCGGTCGTTGCGTGGTACCGGGGTCAGGCAGAAGCGGCCGAAGTTGTATCCGGCGACACCCAGCAGAATGTGCGCCCCACCCCACAGCTCGAACAGTTCCGCGTGAGACCCGACGATGAGCACGATCGCGGCGGCGCGGAGCGCGACGCTGGTTTCCAGAGTCGCCAGCCAACTGCGTCGTGCCGGTTTCGAGATGCTTTCGAGCTGCCGGATCGACATGTTCTGCCAATTCGACGGCAGCTGGCCGATCGCCCGCTCGAGCCGCACCGTCATCGTGACGTAGGACAGCGAGTTGCCGCCCAGGTCGACAAAGCTGGCGTCCGGGTCGAGCGTCGCGGTGTCCACCTGCAATACATCTGCGAACAACCCGTGCAAATCCGTGGCTTGCCGTTGGTCGGTCGTGCGAGTCAACCGGCGCACCGTCTCGTAATCGGGCTTGCCCGAGGGCAACAGGGGCAGTTCCTCGACGGTGACGGCACGCACGGCCACCGCGGGCACACCGGCCGCCTCGGCCGCCGCTCGCTGGACCTCGCGATCGTCGTGCTTGCCGGTGACGGCGACCACAAGGGCGTCGTCATCGCTGGCGCAGAACGACTGAATTCCCCGTGCGCGGAGCGCGGTCTCGATCTGTCCCAGATCGATACGCAGGCCATACATTTTCACGAATCGGCTATTGCGGCCGACGACCTCGTACAGCCCGTCGGGCCAGAGTCGGGCGATGTCGCCGGTGCGTAGCGTCTCGACCGTCTTGCCGAGCTCCAGGTCGGTGGGTCCGTGCGCGTAACCCATCATCACATTGGGGCCGCGGTAGACCAGCTCGCCGACGGCGTCGTCGGCCCAGCCGTCCAGTGGTTCGATGGAGAACGATCCGCCGCGGATCGGGCGGCCGATCGTATTCGGCCGGGACAACGCGAGTTCCGGTGGTAGATAAGACATCCGGGCCGTCGCCTCGGTGGCTCCGTACATCACGAACAGCTCGAAACCTGCATCCTGAGCGAGTTCGGCGAATCTGCGGACCCGCTCGGGTGGCATTCTTCCGCCGGCCTGGGTGACGTACCGCAGCTCGGGTAGGTCCCTGGCGTCGAAGCCCACGCTTTCGAGCAGTTCGAACGTGTACGGCACGCCCGCGAACGACGTTCCGCGGTGCCGGCGAAACAGCCGCCAGAACTCCTCGTCGACCACGGAGCGGTCGGTCAGTATCAGGCCGGCGCCCGCGAGCAGATGGCTGTGGATCACGGACAGTCCATAGCAATATGACATCGGCAGTGTGGTTGCGGCCCGGTCGGTTTCGCGGATACCCAGATACTCGGCGATGACCGAGGCGTTGGCGACGAGATTCGTGTGCGAGAGTCGCACGAGTTTCGGGGAGCCGGTGCTGCCCGACGTCGACATCAGCAGCGCGAGGTCGTCGTGCATCTGGCGTTCGTCGTGATGGTGGACGTGGACTCCGCTGTCGTCGATGACGATGTCGGGCCGGTAGGTCTCTTTGATCGCGGTGTGGTCGCGTCGCTCAGCGACGGCTAGTACGACGTGGTTGGCCGCCAGGGCGCCGAGATAGTGGACCAGCGTCGAGATGTCGTTGCGCGTTTCGAGAAGCACGAGGCGGCGCGGGCCGTCCAAAGCCTGGGCGGCCTCGGAGACCCGGTCCGCGAGCTCGACGTAGGTCAGTTGCGCGGCATCGGTGAGAACCGCGACACGCTCGCCGTGCCCTCGCAGATGCTCGATGAGCGACCTCACGTGAACACGACTCCGTTGCCCACCACCTCGATGCGCACCTTCGCGTCGATCGATGGGGGCTCGAGGCTGTTCTGGCGCACGATGATCGGCTCGACGTCGCCCGCGGGATCGATGGTCAGCAGGACGTCGTGGCCGAGGAACTCGACGGCCAGCACCCTGCCGACCCCGTCCAGCTCACCGCTGTCCGAAACGACCTTCGCCACAAGCTGTTCGGGCCGCAGCAACAACGTGCCCGGCCCGTCGTCCGCGCGCACGGCGACCCGTCCGATGGCGCAGTCGGCGAACCCGGCCGCGACGACGCATGGCAGCGTGATGCTGTCGCCGAGGAATTCGGCTGTGAAGCGATCACCGGGTTGCCGGTACACCGACTGCGGCGAGCCGACCTGGGTGAACCGCCCGTCGCGCATCACCGCGACCTGGTCGGCGATCGACAGCGCCTCCTCCTGGTCGTGGGTCACCAGCAGCGACGTGATGCCCGCATCGGCGAGCAGGCTCGCGACCACCTTCCTGGTGGACGCGCGCAGTCCGGTGTCCAGGGCGCTGAAGGGCTCGTCGAGCAGCATCAATACCGGCTGTCGGGCCAGTGCCCGGGCCAATGCGACGCGCTGCTGCTGTCCGCCCGAGAGCTGGTCCGGGCGGCGGTCGGCGAATGACGGGTTGAGCGAAACGGTTTCGAGAAGCTCGCTGATACGGCTACGCACCTTGGCGCGACCCTCGCCGCGGATCCCGTAGGCGATGTTCTGGCCGACGGTCAGGTGGGGGAAAAGCGCCCCGTCCTGTGCGACATATCCGATACGGCGCCGGTGCGGTGCCACCGCGCGGTTGGCGCTCGCGACCTGGCGGCCGTCGATCGTTATCGTTCCCTCGCCGGGTGTCTCGAAGCCGGCGATGAGCCGTAGCAGCGTCGTCTTTCCGCAGCCCGAAGCGCCGACAACCGCAGTGGTGCTGCCCTTCTCGAGCTGCAGGTCGATGTGGTCGAGCACGACATGGTCGTTGAAGGACTTCGCGAGTCCCCGAATATCGACCATCACTTCGCTCACAGTGCGGCCACTTTCATCGACTGACGGAAGAGCAGGACGGTCACGGGTATGGCCAACAGCACCAACACCATTGCGTACGGGGCGGCGGCTGCGTAGTCGAGTTCGCTACTCCACGACCAGAACATCATCGACAACGTCCTGGTGCCAGTCGGCGCCAGCAGCAATGTCGCGGTCAGTTCGGTTGCCACGGCCACGAATACCATGCACGCCCCGGCGGCGGCGGCGGGCGCGGTGAGCCGCAGCGTCACCCGGACGAACGTTTCCGACGGCGACGCGCCAAGCGACCGGGACGCTTCCTCAAGGCTCGGCGGAACCTGGGCGAGACCGGCCCGGACATTGACCAGTGCCCGCGGCATGAACAGCAGGACGTAGGCGCACACGATCAGCGGGACGCTCTGATAGAGCGGTCGCACGTAATGGATCGCCACGGTGACAAGTGCGAGCGCGGTGACAATACCCGGCAGGGCGCTGGTGATGTAGTTGGCGCCCTCGACTGTGCGGGCGAGCAGTCCGCTCGACCGCACCGCGACCCATGCCACGGGGAAGGCCAGCACTGTGGTGACGATCGCCGCGGTACCTGCCAGCCCGATGGTCTGGCCGAGCGAATTGCCGAGTGCGGCGAAGTCCCACACGTCGGCGCCGCCGATCCACAGCCAGCGCAGCAGCGTCCAGACCGGAACACCCAGCGACAGCACTGCGACAACGGTCACTGCGAGCAATGCGGGGATTGTGCTGTGGCCCAGATGGTTCGGGGTTGCGGCACGCGGCGCGCCGGATCCGATTCTGGCGAATCGGACTTTGCCGCGCGCAACCGCTTCCACGGTGAGGAGTACCAGGCACAGGATGACCAGAACTCCGGCAAGCATGCTGCCCGCCGCACCGTCGAAGGTGGCCTGGAACTGCTGGAAGATCGCGACGGTGAACGTATCGAACCGGATCATTGCGAACGCGCCGAATTCCGAGAGCAGATGCAGGCCGACGAGCAGTCCGCCGCCCAGGATCGCCAATCGCAATTGTGGAAACACGACGCGGAAGAACACACCTATCGACCCCGATCCGAGTGCGCGTGCGGACTCCTCGACGGCAGGGTCGAGCCGGCGCAGGGTCGCCGCGACCGGCAGGTACATGAACGGGAAGTACGACAGCGTGGTGATGAGGACTCCGGCCCACAACCCGTGGATCGATGGGACGACACCGACCCAGGCGTAGCTGTTGACGAAGGCCGGAACAGCCAGTGGCGCAACGAACAACGGGCGCCAAAACCCCCGGCCGGGGAGGTCGGTCCGCTCCGTCAGCCACGCGAGGCCGACGCCGATCAGCACGCAGAGCGGCACCGTGACGATCACCAGCGCGACGGTGTTGAACAGCAGTTCGCCGACCCGAGGCCGGACCACCAACTCGTAGGCGCGCGTCCACCCGACCGACACCGTTCCCCACACCACATAGCCCAGCGGAATGCAGGTGGCGGCAACCAGAACCGCGACGGTTATCGAAACCAGCGGACCCGGCCTCGCGGTGGCCTCGGACCGCGGGGACCCCGCAGCGGGCGCCGGAATGGGGGGAGCAGCAGTCACCTACAGCAAGCCCGCCTTCGTCATCAGATCCGTCACCTGCGCTGAGTTCAGCGTCGACGGGTCCACCGCGGGTGCCTGCAGCGTGTCCAGCGGCGGCAGCGCGGAGTTGGCGGGCACGCCGCTGGCGACCGGATACTCGAACGAGGTGCCCTTCTCCAACACCTCCTGGCCCGCCTTGCCGGTGATGAACCGGATGAACTGCTGGGCCTCGTCCTTCTTCTTGCTCGACTCGAGCACGCCGCCGCCCGACAGGCTCACGAACGCGCCGGGATCCTCGTTCTTGAAGTAGTGCAGCGCCGTATTTGCGCTCATCTCTTTGGTTTTCGACCGATCGCGGAACCAGTAGTAGTGATAGATCACGCCACCGTCGACCTCGCCCGCGTTGACCGCCTTCAGCGTGGCGATGTTGTCGCTGTACAACGTCGCGCCGGACTTCATCGCCGCGAGCCATTTTGCGGTTTCGGCCTCACCCTTGAGCTGCAGCAGCGCGGCGACGATGGCCTGGAAGTCGGCCTTTGTCGGGGGAGCGCCCCAGCGGCCCTTCCATTCGGGGTTCTGCAGGTCCACCAGCGACTTCGGCAGCTGATCCGGGGTCAGCTTGGAGGGGTTGTAGACGAACACGGTGCTGCGCGCCGCGACACCCGTCCACTTGCCGGTGGCCGGGCGGTATTGCTCGGGAACCTGATCGAGGGTCGCTTGATCGAGAGCGGCGAACAGTCCCGCCTTCTCGACCGCAGCCATCGCCGGCGAGTTCTCCGTCAGGAATATGTCGGCGGGAGATCCGTTGCCCTCGGCCACCAGCTGGTTTCCCAGCTCGGTGTCGCCGCCCTGGCGATACGTGACCTTGATGCCGGTCTCTTTCGTGAACGCGTCGATCCACTCTTTGGTCAGCGACTCGTGCTGAGCGTTGTAGATCAGTAACTCGTCGCTCTCGTCCGAACTCGAGCACGACGTCGCTCCGAGCACGACAGCAACGGCCGACACGAGTGCGGCGATCCGGCTCCAACGGTGGCGCATTCAGGCGGTCCTTCCCGCGCCAACCCGGCGCTTTTAGCTGAGGTTTACCTAAATGAACATACTCTGCCCCGCTTGGCCGTGGGGCCGTGTGTCCACCGTTGTTCATGCTCAGAGCGAGTTTCTCGACGGGGATGCCGGGTAGGTTAGCCCTGAAGTTGATCCGTCGGCCCCGACCTTGAGGACACCGCATGAACAAGTCAGCCAAACCCACACGCTCGCGAGTCGTCGGAGTCGCCGCCGCATGTGCTCTCGGGGTCTCGGTGGCCGTCGTCAGCGCGCCGATGGCCAGCGCCGCAGACTGCACCGCCAGCGGGCTCGCCGTGACCGCCGGTGGTGTGCTCGCCGAGGCGGGCGGCTACCTCGCCGGCCATCCCGGCGCCAACGACGTTCTCACCGCGGCCGCCACGCAGCCACCTGACGTGGCGCGCAACAACGTGCGGGGTTACTTCATGGGCAACCCCGGAGAATTCCTGGACCTGTCGCGCATCGCGAGCCCGTTGAAGGACCTGCGCAACCAGTGCGGCGTCGCCATCACGCCCGCGCAGTTCGCGACACTGTTCGAGGCGATGGAGGTCTGATCGGCCGATGAGTTTCGGTGTCGCGGGAAGTCGTTCTATAGACCGTTTCCGGAACATCGAAGGGAGAGCCGATGAGTACTGAGGCGACGACGACAGCGGGCAAGCCCCCGGTGGTCGACGTTCAGACGTGGCGCGCCGCGCTGGACGATCTGCGGCGGCGCGAGAAAGCAGCGACGCGCGAGCTCGATGCGATCGCCGCGGCGCGCAGACGGCTGCCGATGGTGAAGATGGACGACTACACGCTGGCCGGTGCCGACGGACCCGTCCGGCTCGTCGACATCTTCGACGGGCGGACGCAGCTCATCACCTATCACCACATGTGGGAAGACGGCGCCGAATGGCAGTGCGGCGGCTGCACCGGTTTCACCTCGCAATTCACCCGGCTGGATTTCCTCGACAACTACGACGCCCGGTTCGTGATCGTCACGAACGGGCCGATCGAAGAGGCGTTGGCCTACCGCGAGAAGGTCGGCAACCGGATGGAGTGGTACTCGGCGGCGGGTACGTCGTTCGGTGCCGACGTCGACGCCGCGCCGGGCGAAGGGTTCGGAGTCAACGTGTTTCTGCGGGACGGCGACACCGTCTACCGGACCTGGCACACCAACGGGCGCGGCACCGAGCAGCTCAGTCACTCCTTCGCGCTGATCGATCTGCTGCCATACGGGCGGCAGGAGGAATGGCAGGACTCGCCGGAGGGCTGGCCGTCACGGCCGACGTACTCGGGTTGGCTGGACAGCCCGGACATCGCGCGGGCTTACGGCAGCGGCGGCTGACCCGTCACATCCGGCCGTAACGACCGCGTACGAAGTTGTAAACGCCGAACGCGGCGATGCCGAGCGCGGCGAGGATGAGCAGGAACTTGCCGAACGGGGCCTGGCCGAGAGCCTTCACCGCGGCGTCGAGACCGGCCGCCTTCGAGGGGTCGGCCTGCAGCGTCGCGACGATCACCAGAAGGCCCGCGCCTGCCAACACCAGCCCTTTGGCGACGTAGCCGCTGATCCCGACGGCTTTGATCCAGGTGCCGTCCGAGACGCGCAGGTCTTTGAAGAACTTTTGGACCACGCCCTTGTAGACGTGATAGCCGCCCACCCCGACGAGCCCGAGCCCGACGGCGATGAGGAGTGTCTTGCCCCAGCCGGATTGCATCAACTGCGCGCTCATCCCGCTGTTCTGCTGACTACTCTGCTGACCGCTGCCCATGGCGAAGCGGGCGGCCGACAGCGCGATGGCGAAGTTCACGATCGCCAGTCCTGCGGCCTTCGCGCGTTTCCAGGCGGGTGTGTCATCCCGGTTGGTTCCGGACCCTTCACCTGGTTTGGAGCCGACGATTGCCTCGGCGACACGCCATAGACCAAGTGCGACAAGGCCGATCGCGGCCGCCCACAGGATCAACTTGCCACCGGTCTGGGCGGCCAGGGTCGCAAGGGCGCCGGACTGATCCGCATTACCGCCGGACCCGAAGGCGATCTGAAGGATGATGTATCCGACCAGCAGGTGCAGCACACCGCTGACGACGAAGCCAGCGCGAGCGGTGTATTCGAACGCGTCGCTGTCGGTCGCGCGATCAGCTGCGCCATGGAGGGACTTGTTGGCCATGTGGTCCTGTACCCGCTTTTTGACGGTGGCGAAACTCATTCGGGCTGTGGATGAGTTGGTGGTTGGGGATAAGTGCGGTTCGGCGGCCGCAGCTTGTCGGCGTCGCGTCGCACCGTGTGGCCATGACTCATCCGAAGACGTCGTGGACCCGCGCCGAGATCGGCGCACTGGGCGAACGTTTGGCCGTCGAACATCTGCAATCGGTGGGATTACGAGTCCTCGCACGTAACTGGCGCTGCCGTTATGGCGAACTCGACGTGATCGCGGCCGACGACGCCTCGCGCGTCGTGGTGTTCGTCGAGGTGAAGACCCGCACCAGCGACCGGTTCGGGGGAATCGAACAGGCGGTCACACCGCAGAAGGTACGTCGGCTGAGGCGCCTCGCAGGGCTGTGGCTGGCACGACAGGATGCCCGCTGGTGCGGGGTGCGCATCGACGTCGTCGGCGTGCGCATCGGTCGCCGACCGATTCCGGAGATCACCCATCTGCGGGGAGTGGGCTGATGGCGCTGGGACGAGCATTCTCGGTCGCCGTGCGCGGCCTTGACGGGCACATCGTGGAGATCGAGGCCGACATCGCGTCGGGGCTGCCCGGTGTGCACCTCGTCGGGCTGCCGGACGCCGCGTTGCAGGAGTCGCGGGACCGGGTTCGCGCGGCGATCACCAACTGCGGCAACGAGTGGCCGCAGGCCCGGCTGACGCTGGCGCTCTCACCCGCGACGCTGCCGAAGATGGGCTCCGTCTATGACATCGCGCTCGCGTTGGCGGTGATGTCCGCGCACAGCAAGGCGGAGTGGGCGCGGTTGGAGAAGACGGTGCTGCTCGGCGAACTGGCGCTCGACGGCCGGGTGCGGCCCGTCAAGGGAGTGCTGCCCGCGGTACTCGCCGCGAAGAAGGAGGGATGGCCGCTCGTGGTGGTCCCGGTTGAGAATTTGCCGGAAGCGGCGCTGGTGCACGGCATCGACGTCAAGGGGGTGCGGACACTCGGCCAACTGAAGTGCTGGCTCGAGGGCAAGGCGCACCTCGAGGAGAACGGTGGCACGTCGTGCCCAGCGCCGGCGCCCGTGGCCGACCTGTCCGACGTGGTCGGTCAGACACAGGCCCGTTACGCGGTCGAGGTTGCCGCCGCCGGTGCGCATCACCTGATGTTGACCGGCCCGCCGGGCGTCGGAAAAACGATGCTGGCACAGCGGCTTCCAGGTTTGTTGCCAGAACTCAGCGAAAGTGAGGCACTTGAGGTGACGGCGATTCACTCGGTGGCCGGCCTGTTGTCGGGCAGTACGCCGTTGATCACGCGGCCGCCATTCGTCGCGCCGCATCACACCTCGAGCGTGGCGGCGATGGTCGGCGGCGGCAGCGGATTGGCCCGACCGGGTGCAGTTAGTCGCGCCCACCGCGGCGTGTTGTTTCTCGACGAATGCGCGGAGATCGGCGTCAGTGTGATGGAAGCGTTGCGAACTCCGCTGGAAGACGGTGAGATTCGGTTGGCCCGCCGCGACGGCGTGGCGCGGTATCCGGCCCGGTTCCAGTTGGTGCTGGCCGCCAACCCGTGTCCGTGCGCACCTGCGGATCCGCGTGACTGCATCTGTCCGGGGCAGATCAAGCGACGCTATCTGGGCAAGCTGTCCGGCCCACTGCTCGACCGTGTGGACCTGGTCGTCGAGATGCATTCCGAGCGCGCCGGCGCGTTTGCCCAGCAGGAGGGCGAGTCGACCGTCGACGTGCGCGAGCGGGTCGCGAAAGCACGCGAGGCTGCGGTGGAGCGGTGGCGGCCCCACGGCATCCGCACCAATGCCGAGGTGAGTGGGTCCCTGCTGCGCAAGAAGTTCCGGCTTGCCAAGACTGTCACCGAGCCTCTTCGTTTCGCGCTCGACCGCGGTCTACTCAGCCAGCGCGGAGCAGACCGCGTTCAGCGAGTCGCCTGGACACTCGCCGACCTGGCGGGACGAACGTCGCCGACGTTGGAGGACGTGACCACCGCGTTGAGCTTTCGACAGGACGGGGGAGCGCGATGAGCGATCAGATCGCGCGTGCATGGGCCTATCTGTCGCGAGTCGCGGAACCGCCGTGTCCGGAACTGCGCGCGTTGGCCCGACGAGTCGGTCCGGTGGAGGCCGCCGACCGTGTGCGTAGCGGGGCAGCCGACGGCACCGTCGGCCGCGTCGTCGAGGCCAGACGCGAGATCGACTGTGCAGCAGAAGATCTAGAAGTCCTGAACCGTATGGGCGGACGGCTGATCACCGCTGATGACGCCGAGTGGCCGCTGTTGGCATTCAACGCGTTTCGCGGTGTCAACGACCGGCCGCAGGCACATGAGCCGATGGTGCTGTGGGCCGTCGGTCCGATGTGCCTCGACGAGGTTTCCGATCGTGCGGCGGCAATTGTCGGCACGCGGGCGGCGACGGCGTACGGCGAGTTCGTCGCCGGGGACCTGGCGGCGGGTTTGGCGGCCCGTGACGCGACGGTGATCTCGGGCGGGGCCTTCGGAATCGACGGCGCCGCACACCGCGCCGCGCTGGCGGCGGACGGGACGACGGTGGCGGTGCTCGCAGGCGGCATCGACGTGCCCTACCCGTCGGCGCACGCCGCGATGCTGCGGCAGATCCGCGACCACGGTCTCGTGATCAGTGAGTATCCACCTGGCGAACGGCCCGCGCGGCACCGTTTTCTGACGCGCAACAGATTGGTCGCGGGTCTCGCGGGTGCGACCGTCGTCGTCGAGGCGGGCGCGCGCAGCGGCGCGGCGAACACCGCGGCGTGGGCCCGCGCGCTGGGGCGTCCGGTCTGCGCGGTGCCCGGCCCGGTGACGTCGTCTGCGTCGGTCGGCAGTCACGCGCTGCTGAAGGCGGGCGCCAACGTGGTGACTCGCGCCGAGGACGTCATCGAATTGATCGGCCGCGTGGGCGAACTCGCACCGGATGAGCACCGACCGGCATCTGCGTTGGACGGGCTGAGCGACGCCGACAAAAGGGTTTACGACGCGCTGCCGGCCCGGGCCGCCCGCACCGCCGACGAGATCGCGGTGGCCACCGGCCTGCCGCCGACGCAGGTGCTCGGTCCGCTGGCGGTGCTGGAGCTGTCCGGTTTGGTGGTGCGCCGCGAGGGGAGGTGGAAGCTGGCACGGACGACATCTCGTACGACATGAGGTAGCCGACCGGCACGCTGCGGGCGCTCGTATCCTCGACGTGGCGAGCGATCAACAGGAGGAACAGTGGCAGGACGTCCGGTGCACACGTTCGAAGTGGTGCGCACCGAGCAGCTGACCCCGCATCTCAAGCGGGTCGTGCTCGGCGGCGCGGGCTTCGACACCTTCACGCCCAACGACTCCACCGACGCCTACGTCAAGATCGTGTTCGTTCGCCCCGGTGTCGACGTCGCCGCGTTGGAGCAGCCGCTGACACTGGACAGTTTCAAGGCTCTGCCCGCCGCGCAACAACCGACCGTGCGCACGTACACGGTCCGAAAGGTGGATGCCGAGCGACGCGAGATCGTCATCGACTTCGTGGTGCACGGTGAGCACGGTGTCGCCGGTCCGTGGGCCGTCGCGGCGCAACCCGGTCAGCCGGCCTACCTGATGGGGCCCAGTGGCGGGTACGCGCCCGATCCCGCGGCCGACTGGCACCTGCTCGCCGGCGACGAGGCCGCTGTGCCGGCGATCGGCGCGGCGTTGGAAGCATTGCCGGACAACGCAATCGGTCAGGTTTTCATCGAGGTGGGCGGGCCCGACGACGAGGTCGAACTGCAGGCGCCGCCGGGTGTGGACATCACGTGGATCTACCGGGGCGGTCGCGCCGACCTGGTGGCCGAGGACCAGGCCGGTGACCACGCGCCGCTCATCGACGCCGTGAAGGGCGCGGCGTGGTTGCCCGGTCAAGTGCAGGTGTTCATCCACGGCGAGGCGCAGACCGTCATGCACAACCTGCGTCCTTACATCCGCAAGGAGCGTGGCGTGGACGCCAAGTGGGCGTCGTCGATCTCGGGATACTGGCGCCGCGGCCGCACCGAGGAGACGTTCAGGCAGTGGAAGGCGGAACTCGCGAAGGCAGAACAGGCCAACGCGTGACCGCGAGCCTGGCACGCTAGCCGCATGGCTTACGGCGATTACCAGCTCGAGATCTACTTCCAGGGTCTGTCCGGCGTCCTGCCTAAGCTCCCGATGTCTTTCGCGGAGTTGGAGGCCAAGGCGCAGGCCGCGATGTCACCGTCGATGTGGTCCTACGTCGCGGGCGGCGCAGGCGACGAACGTACTCAGCGCGTCAACGCCACCGCCTTCGAGAACTGGGGACTTATGCCGCGGATGTTCGTCGGCGCCGCCGAACGCGACTTGACTGTCGATTTCCTCGGGCTCTCGCTGCCGTCGCCGGTGATGATGGCTCCCGTCGGTGTCATCGGTTTGTGTGCGCAGGACGGACACGGCGACCTCGCCACAGCACGTGCGGCAGCGCGCACCGGCGTGCCGATGATCGCCTCAACCATGACTGCCGATCCGATGGAGGCCGTCGCCGCCGAATTAGGCGACACGCCAGGCTTTTTCCAGCTCTACACCCCCAAGGACCGAGACGTTGCCGCTAGCTTCGTGCAACGCGCGGAGGCCGCCGGTTTCAAGGGCATCGTCGTGACACTGGACACCTGGATCCCCGGCTGGCGACCACGCGACCTGTCGACTTCGAACTTCCCGTTCCTGCGTGGCCACTGTCTGGCGAACTACACCACCGATCCGGTGTTCCTCGACAGCCTGGCGCAGCCGCCGGAAGAGAACATGCAGGCTGCGATCATGCAGTGGATCTCGATCTTCGGGAATCCGCTGACGTGGGACGACCTGCCGTGGCTGCGCTCACTCACCTCGCTGCCGCTGCTCCTCAAGGGCATCTGCCATCCCGACGACGTACGGCGCGCGAAAGACGGTGGCGTCGACGCCATCTACTGCTCCAACCACGGCGGCCGCCAGGCCAACGGCGGAATTCCGGCCATCGACTGCCTGCCCGGTGTGGTGGAGGCCGCCGACGGGATGCCGGTGCTGTTCGATTCGGGCATCCGCAGCGGGGCCGACATCGTCAAGGCGATCGCGCTCGGCGCCTCGACGGTCGCGATCGGCAGGCCGTACACCTACGGCCTCGCGCTCGGCGGAGAGGACGGCATCGTGCACGTGCTGCGGTCGCTGCTCGCCGAGGCCGACCTGACGATGGCCGTCGACGGCTATCGCTCGCTGAAGGAACTGACTCCCGACGCGTTGCGGCGCGTCAGCTGAGTCGGGGAGTCGTTGTCTGCGACGGTTGACGGCGTGGAGGCGATCCTCGAGGAGTTCGACGAGTACCTCGCGCTGGAGCGCGGTCGCTCTGAACACACGCGTCGCGCCTATCTCGGTGATCTGCGGTCGCTATTCGACTTCGTCGCCCAACGCGTACCCGACGCGGGGATTTCCGGGTTGACACTGCCAATTCTGCGTTCGTGGCTCGCGGCGCTGGCCGCCACAGGCGCAGCCAGGACGACGCTGGCCCGTCGCACGTCCGCCGTCAAGACCTTCACGGCTTGGGCGGTGCGACGCGGTCTGGTGGCAAGCGACCCCGCCGCGCGCCTGCAGGTGCCCAAGGCCCGCCGCACACTGCCGGCCGTGCTGCGTCAGGACCAGGCGCTGGACGCCATGGCCGCAGCGAAATCCGGTGCACAACAGGGAGATCCGCTAGCGTTACGCGACCGTTTGATCGTCGAGCTGCTCTACGCGAGCGGTATTCGGGTCAGCGAGTTGTGCGGACTGGACATCGACGACGTCGACACCTCCCGACGCCTGCTGCGCGTGCTCGGCAAGGGCAACAAGCAGCGAACGGTGCCGTTCGGGGCGCCCGCGGTCGCGGCGCTAACCGAATGGCTGTCCGACGGTCGCCCCGCGTTGGCCACCAAAGACTCCGGTCCCGCGCTGCTTCTGGGTGCGCGTGGGCGACGACTCGACCCGCGGCAGGCCCGCACGGTCGTGCACCAGACGATGGCTGCGGTCGACGGCGCACCCGACATCGGGCCGCACGGGCTGCGGCACAGCGCCGCCACCCATCTGCTCGAAGGTGGCGCGGATCTGCGCGTCGTACAGGAACTGCTCGGCCATTCGACGCTGGCCACCACGCAGCTCTACACCCACGTCACGGTCGCGCGCCTGCGTGCCGTCCACGACCAGGCCCACCCCCGCGCGTAGTTGCGATTTCGGTGTAGCTGGTCGCGGTGAGCGCGACTGCGGACACCGAAATCGCTAGCGCACGGGCTTGAGGCGGATAGGGGTGTCCACGACGAGGCCGAGCGGATCGACGTAGTCCGCGCGCGACGCCGGACCCCACATCGCTCCCCAGTGCAGGCAGGCCGCTTCGCCACAGCCGGCATGGCCGGCCTCCAGGTGGCCGAGCATCGTGCCTGCGTCGACCCGCCGGCCGGCCCGCACCGACGCCGCGACGGGTTCGTAGCTGGTGCGTAAACCGCCGGGATGAGCGATCGACACGACCGGCCTGCCCGCGAGCTCACCGGCGAACACCACCGTTCCGCCGGCTGCGGCGAATACGGGCTGACCAGGGGCTCCGGCGAGATCGACACCGCGATGGCCCGGCTTCCAGTTGGGCGACGGTGCGTCGAACATCCGCACCACAGCCGGCCGCGGCCGCAGCGGCCAAGTCAGCCGCTCCCCATCGGCTGACGCCGGCGCGGCCAGGGCAATCGCAGCCGCGAACGGCACGATCCATCGCATATACCCAGCTCAGCGCGATGGACCACTTTCACGCCAGCCGCCGCCCGTCATCTGTGAAGCAGCGCGTCGCTGTGCATAATCCCCGGTCGCTTCGCTCCTGCCCTCCGGATGGAAAAAGCACCCCTGGGCAGCGTGTAAACTCCTATCCGCAGCTCGCTTGCGCGGGCTGACTTCGCGTGTCTGCACATGACCCGGTTCCACCAAGGTCAGTCAGGATGCCGTCGGTCCCGTTTTCGGACGGGTTCGGCACTCCAGCGGGCACCAGGGCACGGCGTCACCCGACGCTGCGCGACAACCGACATATTGAGTGAGGCACACCCATGGCCGTCGTGACCATGAAACAGCTGCTGGACAGCGGCACCCACTTCGGGCATCAGACCCGTCGCTGGAATCCCAAGATGAAGCGGTTCATCTTCACCGACCGCAACGGCATCTACATCATCGATCTGCAGCAGACGCTGACATACATCGACAAGGCGTACGAGTTCGTCAAGGAGACTGTCGCCCATGGCGGCAGCATCATGTTCGTCGGTACCAAGAAGCAGGCGCAGGAGTCGATCGCCGAAGAGGCGACCCGCGTCGGCATGCCTTACGTGAACCAGCGCTGGCTGGGCGGCATGCTCACCAACTTCTCTACCGTGCACAAGCGTCTGCAGCGCCTCAAGGAACTCGAGGCCATGGAGCAGACCGGTGGCTTCGAGGGCCGCACCAAGAAGGAAATCTTGATGCTGACCCGCGAGAAGAACAAGCTCGAGCGCAGCCTCGGCGGTATCCGGGACATGCAGAAGGTGCCGTCGGCGATCTGGGTCGTCGACACCAACAAGGAGCACCTCGCCGTTGCGGAGGCCCGCAAGCTGAACATCCCGATCATCGCGATCCTCGACACCAACTGCGATCCGGACCTCGTCGACTACCCGATCCCGGGCAACGACGACGCGATCCGCTCGGCCGCGCTGCTGACCAAGGTCGTGGCGTCTGCGGTCGCCGAGGGTCTGCAGGCCCGTGCCGGCGCAGGCAAGGGTGACGGAGAGGCCCAGGCCGAGGGTGCCGAGCCGCTCGCCGAGTGGGAGCAGGAACTGCTCGCCGGCGCTACGGCGTCCACCGATGCCGGTGGGGCCGACGCCGCCCCCACCACTGAAACCCCTCAAGAGTCATAGGGAAAGGCTGATATGGCGAACTACACCGCTGCCGATGTGAAGCGACTTCGCGAGCTCACCGGCGCCGGCATGCTCGACTCCAAGAACGCGCTGGTCGAGTCCGAGGGCGACTTCGACAAGGCCGTCGAACTGCTTCGCATCAAGGGCGCCAAGGACGTCGGCAAGCGCGCTGAGCGCGCGACCGCCGAAGGTCTGGTCGCCGCGAAGGACGGCGCGCTGATCGAGCTGAACTCCGAGACCGACTTCGTCGCCAAGAACGCCGAGTTCCAGGCCGCGGCCGAACAGATCGTCGCGGCCGCCGCGGCGGCCAAGGCCGCCGATGTCGACGCGCTCAAGGCCGCTCGGGTTGGTGGCGGGGCCGGCGACACAACGGTCGAGCAGCTTGTCGCGGACCTGTCCGCGAAGATCGGCGAGAAGCTTGAACTGCGCCGTGTGGCCTACTTCGACGGCAACGTCGAGACGTATCTGCACAAGCGGGCCGCCGACCTGCCGCCCGGTGTGGGCGTGCTGGTCGAGTACGAATCCGGTGACGACGAGAAAGGCAAGGCTGCGGCGCACGCCGTGGCGTTGCAGATCGCTGCGCTGAAGGCGAAGTACCTCACCCGTGAGGACGTGCCGGAGGACATCGTCGCCCACGAGCGCCGGATCGCCGAGGAGACGGCCAAGGAGGAGGGCAAGCCCGAGCAGGCGCTGCCCAAGATCGTCGAAGGCCGCGTGACCGGCTTCTACAAGGACGTCGTGCTGCTGGATCAGCCGTCGGTGTCCGACAACAAGAAGACCGTGAAGGCGCTGCTCGAGGAGGCGGGCGTGACCGTCACCCGGTTCGTGCGCTTCGAGGTCGGCCAGACGTAACGAGCTCTACCGCGAAGGCCCCCAGGTTTCTGGGGGCCTTTTGCATTGGCGGACGGTCACGCGGTACGACTTGGTACCGTCGCTGTATGAAACGTCCTGATGAGGCCCTCGGCCGGAGAACAGACGGCCGATGCCACGCCTTCGGCGACGACGCCCTCGGCGACCTCGACGCCGTCGGCCTTGTCGAGGCCCTGCGGGCGGGCACCGTGTCCGCGGTTGAACTCGTCGACGCGGCGATCGCCCGAGCCGAAGCCGTCAACCCGGCGCTCAACGGCCTCGCTTTCGAGGCGTACGACCGTGCCCGGGCGCGTGCGGCGGCATCACGTCCGTTCGGTGGCTACTTCGACGGTGTGCCGTCGTTCATCAAGGACAACGTCGCCGTCGGGGGCTGGCCCACGATGCAGGGCACCGACGCATGGGATCCGGAACCGATGCCCGCTGACGGCGCGTTCGCTCGGGTATTTCTCGCCACTGGACTGGTGCCGTTGGGCAAGACGCAGATGTCGGAGTTCGGCTTCAGCGGCGCGGCCGAGCATCCGCGCATCGGCCCGGTGCGCAACCCGTGGAATCCCGAGCACACCGCGGGCGCGTCGTCGTCGGGCTCCGCCGCGTTCGTCGCTGCCGGCGTCGTCCCGATCGCGCACGCCAACGACGGCGGCGGTTCGATCCGAATTCCGGCTTCCTGCAACGGTTTGGTCGGGTTGAAGCCGACACGTGGCCGCATCCCGCTCGATAAGGAGACCGCGCAGATGCCGCTGCATCTGGTCGCCAACGGCGTGGTGTCGCGTTCGGTGCGCGACACCGCCGCGTTCCTGCGCGAAGCCGAGCGCGTCCACCGCAACCCGAAGCTGGCACCCATCGGGGACGTGACGCAACCCAGTAAGCAGCGACTGCGCATCGCCGTGTGCACACAATCCATTTCGCGCGACGCCAGTCCCGAGATCCGCGAGCTGACACTGAAGACAGCGGCGATGCTGGAGGAGCTGGGCCATCGCGTCACCGAGATCGACAACCCCGTCCCCGCCCGCTTCAAGGACGACTTCCTGGTCTACTGGGCGTTTTTGGCGATGGCCGTGGTCCGCGGCGGACGTCGGATGTTCGGGCCCAGCTTCGACCGCTCGCGTCTGGACAACATCACGCTCGGACTCGACCGCAAGGCCGCCCGCAACTTGTACAAGGTGCCGATGGCCATCCGACGGCTGTCCGCGTCACACCGAATCACCGCGAAGCTGGGGGAGCAGTACGACGCCGTGCTCATGCCAACGCTGGCCGAGGTCACGCCGCCGATCGGTCACCTGGACCCGACGCAGGATTTCGAGACTGTGATGAACCGGCTCGTTGATTGGGCGGCCTTCACCCCGCTACAGAATGCGACCGGCGATCCCGCAATCTCGTTGCCGCTCGCGGAATCCGCCACGGGTCTGCCGGTCGGCATGATGCTGTCGAGCCCGCGTGGCCGCGAAGCCCGACTGCTGGAGTTGGCGTACGAGCTCGAAGAGGCCCACCCGTGGGCGAAAATCCATTCATGAGCCAGTGATCTGACGGCAGACCTCTGCCGTTGCGCGCGTAAGTGATTCGGCACCTTCGCGCAGTGCCTGCTCGATGGGCGTGCCCTCCGCGGTGATCGCGACGAGCCGCTCCACTCCGTGCTCCAGCAGCACGGAGGCATCCGGCGCCACCCGCCCGGCGAAGATCACCACCCTCGCACCGTTCCGTGCCGCGGCCTGTGCGACGCCGAAAGGTGTTTTTCCCATGACGGTTTGGGCGTCCACGCTGCCCTCGCCGGTGAAGACCCAGTCGGCCCCGCGCACGGCCTGTTCGAGGCCGACGGTAGCGGCGACCTCGTCGACGCCCGGCTTGCTTTCCGCACCGAGGAACTCGACGAGCGCGAAACCCAGGCCACCCGCCGCGCCGTTGCCCGGCCGCTGCGGGTTCGCTTTTCCCAGCGTCGCGGACGTGACGGTCGCCAGTTGCGTCAAAGCCGATTCCAGAGTCTGGACATCGGCCGGCGTCGCCCCCTTCTGAGGTCCGAACACGGCGGACGCGCCAGTGGGGCCCAGGAGCGGAGCGGTGACGTCGGTCGCGACGTTGATGCGGACATCGCGCAGCCGCGGGTCCAGACCGGACAAGTCGATGCGATCGAGGTGGCGCAGCGCGGCGCCGCCGGGTTCGAGCGCGGCACCGTCGGCGTCGACGAACGACGCGCCGAGTGCGGTGAGCATGCCCGCGCCGCCGTCGTTGGTGGCCGATCCGCCCAACCCGATCAGGATTTCCTCGGCACCGCGGTCCAGTGCCGCGGAGATGAGCTGTCCGACACCGAAGGTGCTGGCGCGCAGCACGTCTCGCTGATCGGGCGGGACGAGCTCCAGGCCCGCGGCGGCCGCCATCTCGATGACCGCCAACTGACGCAGCGGGATGTAGCCGTAGCGCGCCGTGATCGTCGCGCCGAGCGGACCGGACACCTGCGCCTCGATGTGCTGACCGTGCAGTGCGTCGACGACAGCGTTGACGGTGCCCTCGCCGCCGTCGGCCATGGGAACCCCGACGCATTCGGCATCGGGTAGCACCTGCTGTACGCCGGCCCGCATCGCGGCAACCGCTTCGGTCGCGGTCATCGACTCCTTGAACGAGTCCGGGGCGAGGACGATCTTCATCGGTCCCAGTCTCGCAGAACCTAGTCGGAACCGAGTGCCACGAGGACCCGTTTGAACTCCTGACGCTGTTCGGCGGTCAGACCGGACATCAGCTTGCGCTCCGCGGCACGAACTCCGGCGTCGGTGCGCTTGAGTAGTCCCTCGCCCTCGCGCGTCAACCGGGCGGGCAGCGACCGTCCCGATGTCACGCTCGCCGGCCGGGTGACCAGTCCGCGCTCCTCGAGGCGGCGCAACACCATGTTCATCGCCTGCGGGGTGACGTTCGTGTAGCGGGCGAGATCGGCATTGGTCCGGTCCGGGTACTTCGACAGGATCCGCAGGCAGATGTATTGCGGGAAGGCCAGTCCCATCGGATCCAGCACCGCCGCGGTGACTTCCGCCCGCAGCGCATTGGCCACCCGGGACAGCAGATATCCCAGCGGCTGATCCTCGAGCATGTCCTCCATATCAAGCATCTTGACACATATCAACCAGGTTGATATACCGGTTTCATGACGCAACCCACGAATGAGATGTTCGAATCCGCATACCGGGGCGAGGCGCCCGAGATGGCCGGAGCGAAGCCGCCGTGGAGCATCGGTGAGCCGCAGCCCGAGCTCGTGACGTTGATCGAGCAGGGCAAAATCCGCGGCGAGGTACTCGATGCCGGCTGCGGTGAGGCCGCCATCTCGCTGTATCTGGCCGAACGCGGGTTCACCACCGTCGGGCTGGACCAATCGCCGACCGCCATCGAGCTGGCGAAAGCGGAGGCCGCCCAGCGCGGGCTGACCAACGCCAGCTTCGAGGTCGCCGACATCAGCGATTTCGGCGGATACGACGGTCGCTTCGACACGATCGTCGACTCGACGCTCTTCCACTCGATGCCGGTCGAACTGCGCGACGGATATCAGCAGTCGATCGTGCGGGCCGCAGCGCCCGGCGCGTCGTACTTCGTGCTGGTGTTCGACAGGGCCGGCATGCCCGACGGGCCGGCCAACCCCGTCACCGAGGACGAACTGCGCGAGGTCGTGTCGAAGTACTGGACCATTGACGAGGTCAAGCCGGCGCGGATCCACGGCGTATTCCCCGAGGGCTTCGAGGCGTTCTTTCCCGTAACCGACGTGCGGAAAGAGCCTAATGGCCGCCACTCGGTGCCTGCCTTCCTCCTCACTGCGCATTTGCCGGACTGACCGCGACGCGCGACCCCGCTTCTGGGTCTGGGGGCCGCCATGAGGCAGGATTAGGGGAATCTCAGCAAGGACCCCGAAGGAGTCGGATGGCAGAGCCAGCCAGCCAGCCAACCAGCCCCAACGGTGCCGACCCTGTTTCCTCCGATACGCCGCTGCGGCCGGGGTACTCCCGCGTGCTGCTCAAGCTTGGCGGTGAAATGTTCGGTGGCGGCCAGGTGGGCCTGGACCCCGACGTCGTCCAGCAGGTGGCACAACAGATAGCCGAAGTCGTTCGCAGCGGTGTGCAGGTCGCCGTCGTCATCGGTGGCGGCAACTTCTTCCGAGGTGCGCAGCTACAGCAGCGTGGAATGGAGCGAACCCGCAGCGATTACATGGGCATGCTCGGCACCGTCATGAACAGCCTTGCGCTGCAAGACTTCCTGGAGAAGCAGGGCATCCAGACCCGCGTACAGACCGCGATCACCATGGGCCAGGTCGCCGAGCCGTACATCCCGCTGCGCGCACGCAGGCACCTGGAGAAGGGCCGTGTGGTCATCTTCGGGGCCGGTATGGGGCTGCCGTACTTCTCCACGGACACGACCGCCGCGCAGCGAGCGTTGGAGATCGGCGCCGAGGTGGTGCTGATGGCCAAGGCGGTCGACGGAGTCTTCACAGCAGACCCGAGAGTGCACCCCGACGCCGAGTTGCTGACCGCGATCAGCCACCGCGAGGTCATCGACCGTGGTCTGGCGGTCGCCGATGCGACCGCGTTCAGCCTGTGCATGGACAATGGCATGCCGATCCTGGTGTTCAACCTGCTCACCGACGGCAATATCGCGCGTGCCGTCGCAGGTGAGAAGATCGGAACACTGGTCACCACCTAAACAATGGACGCGCACCGCCAGGAGCGCGTCATGAGGAGAGCAACGTGATCGAGGAAACCCTCTTCGATGCCGAAGAGAAGATGGAGAAGGCGGTGGCGGTGGCGCGCGACGACCTGTCGTCGATCCGGACCGGGCGCGCCAATCCCGGCATGTTCTCCCGCGTCAACATGGACTACTACGGCTCACAGACGCCGATCACACAGCTGTCCAGCATCAACGTCCCCGAGCCGCGGCTCGTCGTGATCAAGCCGTACGAGTCCAACCAGCTGCGCAACATCGAGGACGCGATTCGCAACTCGGATCTGGGTGTGAACCCGACCAACGACGGCAATGTCATTAGGGTGTCCATTCCGCAGCTCACCGAGGAGCGTCGTCGTGACCTCGTCAAGCAGGCCAAGGCCAAAGGGGAGGACGCCAGGGTCTCGGTGCGCAACATCCGTCGCAAGGCCATGGAGGAGCTGCACCGCATCAAGAAGGACGGCGAGGCGGGCGAGGACGAGGTGAGCCGGGCCGAGAAGGACCTCGACAAGGTCACCCACACCTACACCAACCAGATCGACGAACTGGTCAAACACAAAGAAGGCGAGTTGCTGGAGGTCTAGTGACCGACCAGCACATGACTCCCGTGGCAGAAACGCCGGTCGAAGGGCCACCCAAGAAGAAATCCCGGGCCGGCCGTGACCTGCCTGCTGCCATCGCGGTCGGTGTGCTTCTCGGCGGACTTGCGATCGGCGTGCTGCTGTTCGCGCCCATCGGATGGCTGGTGATGCTGTCGGTGGCGATCCCGATCGGCATGCACGAGGTCATCCGCCGGCTAGGGGAGGCCGGCTATTCGCTGCCCGCGATCCCGCTGCTCGTCGGTGGCCTGGCGATGATCTGGCTGACGTGGCCGTTCGGGCCTGCTGGGCTGCTGGGTGCGTACGCCGGAACGATCGTCGTGTGCATGGTGTGGCGCCTGGTCGGGCGTGGGCTCAATCAGCAGCCCGAGAACTACCTGCGCGACATCTCGGCGACGATCCTGCTGGCGACGTGGGTGCCGCTGTTCGCCAGCTTCAGTGCGCTGCTGATATTCCAGGAAGACGGCGGAATCAGGACGTTCGTGGTGATCCTGACTGTCGTGTTCGCCGACATCGGCGGCTATGTGGCGGGTGTGCTGTTCGGCAAGCATCTGATGGCGCCCGCGATCAGCCCGAAGAAATCCTGGGAGGGCCTGGGCGGCTCGCTGGTGTTCGGCATCACCGCATCGGTCCTGGCGGTGGTCTTCCTGCTCGACAAAGCGTGGTGGGTCGGGATTCCGCTGGGTCTGCTGCTGGTCATCACCGGCGTGCTCGGCGACCTGGTCGAGTCGCAGGTCAAGCGCGATCTCGGCATCAAGGACATGGGCAAGCTATTGCCCGGCCACGGGGGAATCATGGACAGGATCGACGCGATGCTGCCCTCGGCGGTCGCGGGATGGATCGTCCTCACGCTGCTGGCGTGAACCCCTGGCGTTGAGCCAACAGGCGACGGCACCGACGACCAGGCCCACAGCGATCCCGATGTCGGGGCGCTGGCCGAGCATCACCCAGGACATAACGCCCGCCACCGCCGGGATCACGGCGAACAGCATCGCCACCGCGGCGGCGCCGTACTCGGTGATACCGCGGACGTAGAGCGTCATGGACAGCACCGCGTTCAGCAGCACGACCGCCGCGACGGCCGCCACCGCCTTCCACGGATCGGTCACCGTCCACGGCATCACCGCGGCCAGGGCCACGACGGGCAGGATGCAGGCGGCGTTCTGCAGGGCCGCAGTCGCCCGGAAGTCCACGCCGGAGCAGAATTTCTGCTGGTATACGCCACCCGCGGCCACGCTGAACAACGAGACGAGGATCAGCAGGACCGCGGGATCGACCCCGCCGACCGCGATCAGGCGTCCCGCACAGGACGCGAGCACCGCCACCACACCCAGCGCCAGCGCCACGACCCGCGTTCTGGTGAGCCCCTCGCCGAGGAACATCGCGGCCAGCACCGCCGTCACCACCGGATTCATCGAAATGATCACCGCGCCGAGCACAGCGGGTGCACCATGCATCAGCGCCACATAGAGGCAGGTGAACAGCAGGCCCTGGGCAAGCAGGCCGCTGATCAACACGTGCACCAGCGTCCGCCCTGTGGGCCAGTTCACCCTCGCGAATTTGGCCCACGTAGCGAGGATCGCCGCGGCCAAACCAAACCGGAAAACCAGCACAGCCATCGGTGACATCACTGAAACAGCAAGCGCGCCAACGGGATAGCCCAACGCATAGAAGAACGTCAGAGCCGACGCCGAGCCGAGCGGCATGGTCCTGGTGGGCATATGACCCATAGTTGCGGCCAACGCGGAAGTTCGCGAATTAATTTCGGGCCGTCACCAATGAGATACTGGTAGGAGCTCATGGCCATCTCCCTGCCTCTCGTTTTCGACGCTCCGCGACGTGCAATGCCGCCGCGTCACCTCGCCGACCTCGACGACGACGCGCGCAACGCCGCCGTCGCCGAGCTGGGGCTGCCCGCATTCCGGGGTAAACAGCTGGCCAACCACTACTACGGACGGCTGACCGCCGACCCTGCGCAGATGACCGACCTGCCGGCGTCGCTGCGCGATCAGATCGGGGACGCGCTGTTCCCGAAGCTGCTCGACGCCGTGCGCGAGATCGAATGCGACAAGGGCGAGACCCGCAAGATGCTGTGGCGTGCGGTCGACGGCTCGACCTTCGAATCGGTGCTGATGCGCTATCCGCAGCGCAATACCGTGTGCATCTCGTCGCAGGCCGGTTGCGGGATGGCGTGCCCGTTCTGCGCGACCGGCCAGGGCGGCCTGCAGCGCAACCTGTCGACCGCGGAGATCCTGGAGCAGGTGCGGGCGGCGGCGGTCGAACTACGTGACCGCGACGGCGAGGGGATTGCGCCTGCCGCGCGCGGCGGCCGGCTGTCCAACATCGTGTTCATGGGGATGGGCGAGCCGCTGGCCAACTACAACCGCGTGCTTGCCGCCGTGCATCGCATCACCGCGCCGCCGCCCAATGGTTTCGGCATCTCGGCTCGCTCGGTCACGGTGTCGACGGTCGGGCTCGCGCCGGCGATCCGCAAACTGGCCGACGAACACCTCGGCGTGACGCTGGCGCTGTCACTGCACGCGCCCGACGACGAGCTGCGCGACACGCTGGTTCCGGTGAACAATCGCTGGAAGGTCTCCGAAGTGCTCGATGCGGCACGGTATTACGCGAACACAACGGGGCGGCGGGTGTCGATCGAGTACGCGCTCATTCGCGACATCAACGACCAGCCTTGGCGGGCGGATCTTTTGGGCAAGCTGCTGCACGGTGCGCTGGGACCGTTGGCGCACGTCAACCTCATTCCGCTGAATCCGACGCCGGGTAGCGAGTGGGACGCCAGTCCCAAACCCGCCGAACGCGAGTTCGTCAAGCGCGTGCGGGAGCGCGGAGTGTCATGCACCGTGCGCGACACCCGCGGACGCGAAATCGCGGCCGCCTGTGGTCAATTGGCCGCCGAAGGCTGATCCGCCGCGCCCGGCTGGCCGACGAACCACACGTTCTCCTCGCGGAGTCGACGACTGCGCCAGCCGTCGGGTGTCCGCACCAGTTCATGGTGGTAGTACCCGCCGCACGAACTCATCTCCGCCATCCCAGGCAATTGCATGGGGTTGTAGAACATCGCGCGAACCGTCGCGGTATCGCCGTCGATGTCGCTTTCGATGTTCGTGATGTAGTGCATGCTCCACGGGATCACGCTGAAATTCGCCGCGAACCAGTCCACCACGTCATCGCGGCTGCCCACGATGGCGCCCGCCGAGGAGTAATCGATGTGCGCGTCGTCGGTGAACACCGACCGATACAGCTCCCAGTCCTTGGTGTCGACGGCGCGGGCGTATCGGTAGAGCAGCCGGGCGATTTCGGCTTCGTCGCTCATTCGGGCATGCCGATCGTCTTCGCCTCCAGATACTCCTTGTAGCCCTCTTCACCATTGCGATAACCAAGCCCACTCTGTTTGGTCCCGCCGAACGGACTGTTGATGCCGAAGTGGCTCTTGCCGTTGATGGTGACGTTGCCGGTCCGCATCCGCTTGGCCACCTCGAGCGCGCGGTCCAGATCGCCGCCGCTGACTTCACCGGAGAGTCCGTAGATAGAGTTGTTGGCGATCGCGATGGCCTCCGCATCACCCTCGTAGGGAATGACCGACAACACCGGCCCGAAGATCTCCTCCTGTGCCACTTGCGAATCCGGGTCGACATCGGCCAGCAGTGTCGGCTGGACGTAGTAGCCGGTCGGCAGATTCTCTGGGATGCCGCCGCCGGTGACCAGCCGGGCGCCCGAGTCGATTCCGGACTTGATCAACCCGAGTACCTTCTGACGCTGCCCCTCGCTGATCTGTGGGCCCTGCATGTTGTTCGGATCCCACGGGTCGCCGACCGGAAAATTCTCCATCATGTTCTTCATGATCTCGATCCCTTCGTCATAACGACTGCGCGGCAACAGGATCCGACTGGGCAGAATGCAGCTCTGCCCGGACATCACGCACGCCATCAACGCGGCCATCGGCAGCGCCATGTTGAAGTCGGCGTCGTCGAGCACGATGTGGGCGGACTTGCCGCCGAGTTCCAGCAGCGTCTTCTTGACAGTCGGCGCACCCGCGGCCAGGATGGCCCGCCCCGTCGCGGTGGAGCCGGTGAACGTGATCATGTCCACCCTCGGATCGGCTGACAGCGCCGCGCCCACCTCGTTGGCGTTGGAGACGACGACGTTGAACACACCGGCGGGGATGTCGGTTTCCTCGGCCACGATGCGGCCGTACTCGCTACCCGACCACGGCGTCAGCTGCGCGGGTTTGAGGACGACTGTGTTGCCTGCCATCAGTGCGGGGATCGTTTCGGCGACGTTGAGGTAGAACGGAACGTTCCACGGGGTGATCGCCCCGACCACCCCGACGGGTTCGTAATGGATCTTGCGGCGCGCAGGACCCATCGGGGTTTCGTGCACGCCGTTATCGGCCAGGTACTCGAAGTTCTTGCCGTGCTCGGCCCAGTGCTTGACCTCCTCGATCGGACTCTCGATCTGAGACCCGGTCACCTTCACCGGACAGCCGACCTCGGTGATCAGGACCCGCCGCAGGTGTTCCTTGTTTCGCTCGAACGCCGCGTGCAGCTGGGTGAGGCAGTGATAGCGGAAGTCAAGATCTCGCGACCAGTCGGTCTGGTCGAACGCCCGCCGCGCCGCCCCGACCGCGCGTTCCATGTCGGCGACGGTTCCGTCGGTTGCCTGCCCGGCCACCTCTTCGCTCGCCGGATGGATGACGTCGAATGTCGCGCCGCTGCTGGTGTGTTGCAGTTCGCCGTCGATGAGCATCCGCTCGTCGCCGGCCAGTACTCCCGTTTCGTCCTGCACGCTGGTCATACGCTCAGCATTACAAACTTCGGCGGAAGTGTCACCCCCGGATTGACGCCGAGGAATCAGCCGGGCTGCTTGATCCCAGCCGCGTGCCGCAGCTGTGCCAAAAACTGGTCGTCGTCGTCGCTGCGCACGATGTAGTGCGAGATCGCGACGCGAATTGCGGTGGCCGCCTTGACCGCTCCGTTCGGGCCGCTCAGCAGCTTTTCGAGGCGCGCCCGCATCATCGGAAGAATTCGGCCCAGCTGCCCGATCACGACTTCGGGTTCGATGTCGACCAGTCGCACACCCGAGTAGGAGTGCTGGTACTCGACGATGAATCGCAGCGCCGCGTCGAGTTTCTCGGTGCCGCGCAGGCCCGCTGTCGCCTTGCTGATCCCGTTGTCGAACATCTCGCGTTCGTGGATGCCGAACGCATCGAGCAGTTCCTGCTTGGAGGCGAACCAGCGATACAGCGTCGGCCGGGAGACGCCGGCCTGAAGGGCGACTTCGGAGAGGCTGAGCTTGGTCTGTCCACTGCGGGCGAGTACTTCGGCGGTCGCGACGAGGATTCGGTGTCGGGTCGAGGAGTCCTCGGCTGCTACGGATGTATCGCGCAGTGGATCGTTCACCTTCTGTGCCTCAATCGTTTGGGTTCCATGAGTTTAGTTCGTCACACGCAGCGACTTCTCGAGGACCGCGACCGTGTCGAGATCGTCGAGCGCCGTGACCGCACGCCGCAAACCCTCCAACGCGATGTCTTCGTCCTGCATGCCACCCATCCCGGCGGTGATGAGGGCGGCGGTGTACGCGTACAGCGCACCTTCCCGGTAGCGCTGCCACAGGTCGTCGCGGTCGAGTTCCGGCCCGCCCGCGGCGGCCAGCGCATGGCGGTACCCGTCGAGGATGTCGCGCTGGCTGGCCTGCCGGTCGGTGGCCGTCATGCTCGTGATCAGGGTGTAGGACAGTTCACGGCCGGGGTGCCCGCGGCGCACGGCCTGCCAGTCGAGCAGGCCGGCCTCGCCGTTGCGGAAGTAGACGTTGCCCGGGTGGGCGTCGCCGTGCATGACCGTGTTCGGGGTGGCGTCCAGGAGGGTCGCGACGGCGCGGTAATTCTCGTCGATGAACCGGCCCCGAGCGACGTCGATATCGGTGCGCTCGGCGATCCGGCGAGCGGACCGCTTCAGCAGCGCGCCGACCATCAGCGACGAGTAGTCGTTCGACGCCGAGTACACCCAGGCGGGGATCCGGCCCCAGAACGTCGCGTGCAGCCGGGCCAGCAGGTCGACGATTTTGACCGCACGATCGGTGCTGATCGGCTCGAGCGTGGTCGGGAACTCGCATTCGTCCGCGGGGAGGTCTTCCAGCACAAGCACGTAACGTCCGGTGAGGGCGTCGAACGCGGATCCGTATGACCTGGGCAGCCCGCTCAGTTCCGGTGACAGCTCCCGGTAGAACCGGGTCTCGGTCTCGCCGAGTCGGCCCACCTCCCCCATGAGGCGGGTCGCGGCCGTTTCGGCGGCCATCTTGACGAACACCGAAGCCGGGACGTCGTCACCGGTGAGTGCGATGCGGACTCGCGACGACGTCCCCGCGTCGCCCCCGATCACCGACACCGACGTCACCTTGCGCCCCATCACGAATGACAGGTATGCCGCGTCGAGATCGTCTACCGTGCGGGGGAGCGACCGAACACGGCCGATGGCGGCGTCGGTGACGATACGTTGTACACCGCGCCCGAGATGCCACGCGAGGCCGACGACCGGCGCAACTGACTTCACCTCGCTAGTTTACAAATTTGCCATGATTTGTAAAGCTGTGCCGGAAAGGAATCCGATGGCCGGACCGTTGGCGGGCGTCAGAGTCGTCGAACTCGGTGTGTGGGTCGCGGGACCCGCGGCCGGTGGGATCCTGGCGGACTGGGGCGCCGACGTCGTCAAGATCGAGCCGCCCGACGGTGACCCCGCACGGATGTTCGGCCGAATGCTGGGCGTCGAGGACGGCTCGAGTCCGCCCTTCGAAATGGACAACCGCGGTAAGCGCAGCATCGTGCTCGATGTCACGACCGAGGACGGATGTGCGACCGCGCGTGAGTTGTTAAGCGGCGCGGACGTTTTCCTGACCAACGTTCGACCGGCCGCGCTGGCGCGGGTGGGGCTGGACTTCGAGGCGGTGGCCGCGGACAACCCCGCGCTGGTGTACGGCCTGATCACCGGCTACGGCGAACGCGGCCCCGACGCCGACCGTGCCGCTTTCGACGTCGCCGCGTTCTGGGCACGATCGGGCCTGGCGCACCTGCTTACGCGGCCCGGTGACACGCCGCCGTTTCAGCGCGGCGGCATGGGGGACCACACCGCGGGGATGACCTTGGCGGCAGCGGTGTGCGCGGCGCTTGTGGCCCGCGGCCGCACCGGCAGGGGGCAGCTGGTCAGCACGTCGTTGTACCGGCAGGGCGCTTACACCGTCAGCTTCGACCTCAACACGTTCTTGATGACGGGCAATCCCATCGCGATCGGCCAGCGTGAGTCGATGGGCAATCCATGCATGAACAACTACGCCGCCGGTGACGGACGACGCTTCTGGATCGTGGGCCTGCAGGCGGGTCGGCACTGGCCGCCGCTGTGCCGGGCCGTCGGCCGGGCCGACTGGCTGACCGACCCTCGCTATGACACGCCGTTGAACCGCGCCGTCAACTCGCGGGAACTGATCGCCGAGCTCGACGAGATCTTCGCAACCAAGCCGCTCGAGGATTGGGCGAAAATCTTTGCGGGCGAACCGGATTTCTTCTGGTCGCCGATCAACTCGCTCGAGGACGTCATGGCCGACGAGCAGTTCTACGCATCGGGCGGCATTGTGAACGTGCCAGACGGCGAGGGTGGCATATCGATGGTGGCCTCGCCCGCCGACTTCCACGGCACACCATGGGAACCGCGCTCGCCCGCACCGCAACTGGGGCAGCACACCGACGAGATCCTCGCCGAACTAGCGGATCGGCGCCCCTGACCGCCGGCTTTACAGATTGTGATCGAAATGTCACGCTTTGTGGATGGGCTATTCCGCCGCAGACGAGTCATTCACCCATCAGCTGCCCCGGCCGTTCGACGAGGTGCACCATCCGGACTCCACGTGGTCGGACCGGTGCTACTTCTTCGCCGCCTCGCCCGACGGCGACCTGCTGTTGGCGTCCGGCTACGGCAACAACCCCAACACGAAGTCGGGACTCGGCTATGTCAAGGTGACGTTCGCCGACGGGCGCCACTACGACCTGCTGGCGGGCCGACCGGTTGACGGTGGTGGCCGCGCCGATGTGGGTGCAGGACCGATGCGGTGGACCTGCGTCGAGCCGCTGAAGAAGTGGAAGCTAGAGGTCGAACCGAACAACTCGGGCATCGCGTGGGAGCTGTACTACGAACCCACCGCACCGATGTGGGAGCTCCTGCCGCTCAAGGTGACCGGCAAGAGCGGACGGGTCATCGCGGACATGTATCACATGAAGGAGCCCGGCAAATGGACCGGCTGGGTGGAGGTCAACGGTGAGCGCATTTCCGTCGACGGCTTTCACGGTGGTCGCGACCGGACCTTCGGCGTCCGGGTGGCCGACGAGATCGACTTCTGGCTCTGGCTCGACGCAGGATTCGAGGATCGCGCCATCGAGGCCTGGATTTTCGAAACCGCCGACGGCACAGTGACGTACGTAGACGGCGGTATCACCCACAGCGACGGCACGCTGTCGAAGCGGTTCGTCAAGATCGAGCACGACGTCGAGTTCGACGGCGAGCACAAACGGCCGGCCAAGGCCGTGCTGGTGTTTACCGACGAAGGCGGCACGCAATACCGGGTCACCGCCGAGTCGGCCCATCAACACGTGAACGCCTATTACGGACTGCCGATGTCGAAGTGCACCTACGAAGACCTCGGCGGGGGTGAGTACTTCATCCACTTCCTCTGGGACAGCAAAGAACACGGAGAACTCGTCGAGAACGAGGACAAGGCGATGGCCGTCGACCAGTTGATGCGGTTCGACTTCGAGGGGCGCACCGGATGGGGCATCTTCGAGATCCTCATGGGCGGAGACGCGTACCCCCGCTACCCGAACTGGCGCCCGATGGACATGAAGAAGTTCAAGCAGGACCGTCGTGCGGTCGACCGCAAGGCAGACGAGGAGAAATGAGCTACGGGGCAGAGGTTGTCGACCGGCTCACCGAATGGCTGCATACCCAGCTGCCCGGCACCGACGGTCTGCGGCTCGAGGGCCTTGATCGCGTGGAGTTCGGGCATTCGGCCGAAATGATGGTGTTGACGATCGTCTCGACCGCAGGACGGCGCGACGTCGTGATCCGGTTACGGCCGCCGGCCCCGGCGCTGCTCGAACCCTATGACCTGGCAAAGCAATTCACGGTGCTGCGCGCGCTGGAGGGCTCGGCTGTCCGGGTACCCCGCGCGCTGTGGCTGGAAGATACCGGTGCCGTCCTGGGCCGGCCGTTCTTCGTCATGGAACGGATGCCGGGGACGGTGTACGAGTTGGAGGCGCCATCCGAACCCGAGGTGGACCCCGCCGGCGTCACGCGGATGTGCTTGAGCATGGCAGAGCAACTGGCGGCGATCCACACGGTGAACGTCGCCGACGCCGGGCTGGATTCCCTGGCCGACGGCCTCAGTCACCTCGACCGCGAGATCGGACACTGGTCCGAGGAGATGCAACGGGTCAAACGCGGCACGCTGCCAGCGCTCGAGCGACTGCTGCACGAACTCAAGGCAAGTCAACCCGCGCCATCGACCGCCGTGACCCTCGTGCACGGCGACGCCAAGCCCGGAAACTTCGCTTTCGTCGGCGGCGAGGTCAGTGCGGTGTTCGATTGGGAACTGACCACGATCGGCGACCCGATGACCGATATCGGTTACCTGGAGTTGTTGTGGTGCATGCCGGTAGGGATCCCAAGCCACCAGGCCGCACCGACCATCGACGACGTCGTCGCCCACTACGCGACCGCAAGCGGGCTGACGATCGCCAACCGGGAGTGGTATCGCGCCCTCAACGCCTTCAAGCTCGCCGTGATCAACCTGATCGGCTCCCGACTGTTCGACGACGGAGCCACCGATGACCAGCGCTTCATGCTGAACGCCTACGGCATACCGATGTTCACGCAGATGGGGCTCGCCGAACTGGGCGTCACCGAACCCCTCGACGACGGCCCGGTGCTACCCAGCGAGGAACGGATGAAGCAGGCGCGCGCGACGCACTGAGCTACGTGATACCCAAACGTTGTTCCAGCAAGCCGACGGAGTCGAGGTCCTCGATCGCCTGCGTGGTACTGGCCATCGCGGTAAGCGACACGTCGATCGGCTGCCACTGCGACCCCATCGCGGCGGTGGAAGCGGCGGCTATCCACGAGTAAACCGCGAACAGTCGATATTGCTCGTGCGCGGTTGAGGCGTCGAGTTCGACGCCCCTGCGGGACAACGCGGATCGATATCGGATGAGCAGCGCCTGCTCCTCGGCGCGCCGCGTCTCGATCGGCAGCGAATTGCACAGGAAGTAGGCGACATCGCGCACACCTGGCCCGCGGCCGGCGACAGCCCAATCGTAGAAGCCGGTCCGATCCCCGTCGACGAATAGATTCCCGCTGTGGGTGTCACCGTGGATGAGGGTGCGCTCACCCTCGCCGAACAAGGCGACGATGTCGAGTGATCGGGAGGCGTAGAGGTCGCCGAGACGACGGAACACCGCGGGCATGTCGTCGGCGAACTGGTCAAGCGCGGACACGATGAATTGCGCTCGGCGGGATGCTGTTTGGGCATCGGCGGGCTTGCGCTTCATGCCCGACGGGGTGCGCAGCCAGGTGAGGTCGCGACCCTGAAAGGCCGCGTGCAGAGTGGCGAGCTCGTCCATTGCCGATGCGGCGACCGCGATGATGTCGTCATCTTCAGGTGCGGGAAAGCGGCACCCCGAGGCGGTGAGATCCTCGAGCACCATCACGAACGAGCCGTCGGATTCGTCGTAGCCGGCATGCCAGACCTTCGGTGACCGTACGGGGAGTTCGCCGCCGACTTCGGAGTAGAGCCGCGCTTCGGCTACCCCGAGACCGATCTGACGCAGAAATCTTCGCTGCTCTGCTGCGAAGGGCTGTAGCTTGACGAACACGGTGTCGGGCACGTCCGGCGACTCCGATGATGACACGGTCAACCCGACGCGGGCGCGGCCGGTGGTTCCGGAATGCGCATCGAGGATGTCTACCGCATCGACGGGTGCGCCGAGGGCGTCGGTGAACCAGTCCGGCGTCAGCTCATCGACGCTCGACGGGATGTTCACTGCCCGGTCTCGGGGGCATGGTGTTTGACGCGGGCGGCATGCCGGAGCTGATTGAGGAAGTCGGCGTCGTCGTCGCTGTGCACGACGTAGTGCGAAATCGCCACGCGCACAGCCGTCGACACGGCCAGGCCGGGATCGGGGCCCGACGCGAGCCGTTCGAGCCGCTGCCGCATCAGCGGTATCACCCGCGACAGCCGTTTGATGACCTGTGCCGGTTCGATGTCGATCATGCGCAGCCCGGGGTAGGACTGCTGGTAGTCGACGATGACCCGCAATGCCGCATCGAGCTTTTCGCACGCGGGCAGATCAGCGGTGGCCTCGGACACCGCGGTCTCGTAGAACTGGCGTTCCCACACCACAAACGCCTCGAGTAGTTCCTTCTTGGATGCGAACCATCGGTAAAGCGTGGGCCGCGACACCCCGGCCTGCGAGGCGACCTCTGACAGGCTGAGCTTGGTCATCCCGTTACGGCCCAGCACCTCCGCGGTGGCGGCGAGAATTCGTTGGCGCGTCGAGCTGTCGACCTCGACCCACGAGTTCTCCATCGGCATAGCTTTACAAATTTTTGGCGAAGTGTCACGCTAAATCTGTGACAGCCCCACCTGTGCAGGCGCGTGAGTACAGCCGGTTCGACATCACCTCGCAAGACTTCTGGAGTCGGCCCTTCGACGCGCGTGACGAAGTTTTCGCCGAGCTTCGTGCTGGTGACGGCCTCACCTGGCACCGACCCTTCGATTCGTTGTTTCCGATGGAGGAACCCGGTTTCTGGGCGTTGACACGTCGCGCCGATATCGCTTTCGTCAGTCAGCACCCCGAGCTGTTCACGTCGGCGCAGGGGGTGGCGCTGAATCCGATGCCTGCCGAGATCCAGCGCTTCGCATCGTTCTTCCTGAGCATGGATCCGCCGCAGCACACCGTGTACCGCAGGCTCATCAGCTCGGCGTTCACGCCGCGCAACGTCCGCCAGATCGAAGAGCAGATCCACCGCAACGCCGTCGCGATCGTCGACGAACTCGTCGGTGCCGGGAATGTCGACTTCGTTGCCGCCTGCTCTGCGCGGCTGCCGATGCTGACGATCATGGACATGCTCGGTGTGCCGACCGCCGACCAGCCGGAGGTGGCCTACGCCGCCGAGAAGCTGTTCGGCATGAGCGATGACGAGTACGCGACGGCCGAGGAGCGGGCGGAAGACCCGATTGCGCAAATCACCCTGCTGGCGAACACGGGTGTCGAGCTGGCGCAGTTCCGGCGCAAGAATCCCGGCGACGACCTGATGACGGGAATCGTCAACGCCGAGGTCGACGGCCACCGGCTGACCGACGAGGAGATCGGCGCATTCCTGATCCTGTTGGCGTCGGCCGGGAACGACACCACCAAACAGGCCACGACGCACGCGATGCTGGCCCTGACCGAGAACCCCGCCCAGCGGGACTGGCTGATGGCGGACTTCGACAGCCGGATCGGTTCGGCCGTCGAAGAATTCGTCCGGTGGTCCTCACCGGTGCTGCAGTTCGCTCGTTTCGCGATCGAGGACACCGAGATCAACGGAGCGCCGGTACAGGCGGGCGACAAGGTCGGTCTGTTCTACTGTTCGGCCAACCGGGACGAAGCGGCCTTCTCCGATCCTGGAGTTTTCGATCTATCGCGGTCGCCCAACCCGCATCTCGGTTTCGGCGGCGGCGGACCACACTTCTGCCTCGGCAGCCAGCTGGCAAAGGCCGAGCTGCGAAACCTGTTCCGGGAGTTGCTGACCCGGTTGACCACCGTCGAGTTCGGTGAGCCCGACTTGCTCTACAGCAATTTCGTACATGGCGTCAAACGCCTGCCTGCGTTCGTTCGTTAGGAGTCACCATGCGGGTGGAAGTCGATCTGGACAAGTGCACCGGCCACGGCATCTGCGAATCGATCGCCGAGGACGTGTTCGAGGTGGCCGATGACGGCATCGTCGTGATCCACGACAACGATCGGCCCGAATCCGACCGCGATCGGATGCAGCAGGCCGTGACCCAATGCCCCGTCGCGGCGCTGCGCCTGACCGACTGAGCCCATTTCGCCCGCTGTAGGTCTATGTTTGGCCAATGAAGCCGAGTCGCCTCGCGGCCGTGCTGATCGCCGTCGGCCTGACAATCGGCCTGGCCGGATGCGGCGCGTTCAAGCAGTCGATCGACGAGATCAACTACGTGGCCGAGGCCGCTCCCGCTTTCTCGGTGGTCAATGTCGCACGACCGGACGCCGCACTGGCGAGTGGTGCGGTCGTCGAGCAGGCGGGGCACAGCGTTGTCAGGGTCATCAGCCTGGCCCACTCCTGCAACAAGGTCATGTCGGGTAGCGGTTTCGTAACCGCGCCGGGTCGGGTGATTACCAGCGCGCATGTGGTAGCGGGTGGGGATCGCGTCAGCGTCTCGCTGGACGGTCAGGAACTCACCGCCATGGTGGTGATGTTCGACCCGCTCACCGATATCTCCATCCTCGACGTTCCCGGTCTACAGGCGCCGCCGCTGGACTTCTCTCAAGACACCGCGCCAACTGGCACCGACGCCGTGGTGTTGGGGTATCCCGGTGGCGGACCGTTCGTCGCATATCCGGCGAGGGTTCGGGAAGTCGTCGAGATCAAGGTTTCAGACCTCTATCGGGTGCTGGCTTTGAGCCGCGAGGTCTATGCAATTAGAGGCAGAGTCGGGCACGGCGATTCCGGCGGACCGCTGATCGACCGTGATGGACGGGTACTCGGCATGACTTTCGGTGCGGCGGTTCACGATCCGGAGATCGGCTTCGTACTCACCGCGAAGCTGATCTACCCACACGCCGTCGATTCCACGGCGATGGAGCCGGTTTCGACCGGCCCCTGTATCAACTGACTGGTCAACGGCCCGGCATCGGCCGGACCAGCACCGACTCCTGAATCGCGCCGACGGGACCTGATACGTCGAACAGTGTGCCGATCGTCGTACCGATGCCGTCGGGGCCGTAGTTGGTCTCGGCGCGGATTCCGATCCACTCGCCCTCCGGAATCCGGTGTACATGCACGACCAGGTCGGTGTTCATGAACGTCCACTTCCGGATGTCGAGCTTGGTGCCGATGCCGTTGGCGTCGTCGGCGACCGCGAAGAGGCGCTCCAGCGCGGTCATGGACTCGCCCTTGACGAGGTCGACTTCCGGCCGGATCCAGGACTCGCCGGGCCCGTCGCTCATCGGCTGGGTCAGCCACCGCCAATCGAGGCTGTGCACATAGTTGCGGTCCCAGTCCTTCTTCATGTCGCGGCTGTGTGCCTCCGAGAGCGGCCGCAACGGTGGCGCAGACGTGCGAACGACGTCCGCGGTGTCGATCGTCTTCAGCCGCCACCCGCTCGCGCGTGCGACCGCGCGGGGCTCACCGTCACGTCCGGGGGCCAGCATCTCGGCACTGACCAACTCGATCTGCTTGCCGGAGCGCTCGATTCGGGATCGCACCCACAGATTCCCTTCGGCAGGCACAGCGCCCAGCAGGTCGATCATCACTCGGCTCAGACGGGTGTCGTCGCGCGCCTCGCATTTCTCCAAGGCGCGCGCCAACAGCGCTGAAACCGGTGCGCCGTGCTGTATCTCGGCCGTCCACGTGCTGCGGACGAGGTCGGTCGCGGCGAACTTCTCGCCGAGCGGGTCGGTGGCATCGACCAGCTCGTAGTAGCAATCGCTCACGGCAGCCCGGCTCCCGGGATGTCCAGGGTCACCGCGTCGACGCGTGAGTCCTTGGTCCCGACCAGCCGCTGCGGATAGGCGTCCGTACTGGACAGCAGGAACAGCGTGCGCCGTTCCGGCCCTCCGAGTGTGCAGGCGATCGCGATGCGCTCGTCCATCTCGATCCGATCGGTGACGGCGCCGCCCTCCTCGATCCGCTCGAAGGCGTGGGCCAGTGTCATCGCCACCCACACCCCTCCCTCGGCATCGAGACAGATGCCGTCCGGCGGGGCGTCGAGCCCGTCGGCGAATATCCTTCGGCCGCCCAGTGATCCGTCGGCCGCGACGGTGAACGCGGTCAGCCGCCGCCCGGTCGACTCGGCCACGATCAGCGTCGTGCGGTCCGCTGTGATCGCCATTCCGTTGGGGAAGTCGAGATTCTCGGCGACAACGGCGATCGAGCCGTCGGGATCGACCCGCACGATCACCCCGCCTTCCCGCGCCTGGGATCCGACGTAAGCGCGGCCCGCATCGTCGATCACCATGTCGCCGAGCGCCGCGGGAACGAGGTCGGCCAGTTCGGCGATCGGGTCGACGGTGTACCCGTCATAGCGCAGCAGCCGGCGCTGCTCACCCGACACGATCAGCAGGGTGCCGTCGGGCCGGAATCCCAACCCCGATGGGTGATGGCCGGGCAGCGGGAGGGTGGTCAGGTCCCCACGCAGGTTGACGGTGTGCACCGCCTCACCCAGCATGTCGGAGAACCACAGCAATCCCTCGAACCACCGGGGGCCCTCGCCGAAACAGAAACCTTTGGTCAGTGTCGTCAGGGTCTCGGCACCTTTACAAATCACGTCACAAGTGTCACGCTCGCATGGTGCGACTGTCAACTAGGTGGCGGGTGTGAAGAAGTTCTACGGCCACACGCTTCTGTATCTCCACGAGACGATTGCGCTGGGTGAAGGCCGAAGCGAGCAATTCACCGAGGTCTTCAGCGAGGTCTACCACCCCATGATGGAGGCGCTCGGCGCGCGCCTTTTCGCGATGTGGGAGACCACGCCGTACAACGGTCACTGGCCCCAGGCGACGATCATCTGGGAGATCGACGCGTTCGCCGACTACGCCCGCATCGGTAAAGCGCAGGCGTCCGGCGGCAGCCATGCCGATGCCGCGGCGACCTGGCGGACGTTCCTGTCCGAGATCCGAGCATCCGGTGAGGGCCGGATCATGTACGCCGGGAAGTTCAACAGGACACTCGCTCAGCTGGCGGATTCGAAGTTCTCGGCGGGTCTGGTGATCCAGGAGATCATGCAGACCAAGCCGGGTCGGCAGGACGACTACATCCGCGAACTCGAACGCCTCTACGTGCCGTGGTCGGAATCCACCGGAAAGCGATGGCTCGGGTCGTTCATCACGACGTTCAGATTCAACGAGGTCATTCACTATTGGGCGCTGGACGGCGACTGGGACTGCTTCGAGAACCACTACCCGTCGTGGAAGGACAGCCCGCCCGCCGAGATCGTCACGTGGATGAGCGTCGCGCCCGCGCTGCGCGACGGTTGGGAGGACTCGATTCTGCAGGCGCTGCCCCCGTCGCCGCTGCAATGAATTTCCAAGTGACGCAGCTGATGAAGAACTTCTTCTACGATCCGTTCGACCCCGCGGTGATGGCCGACCCTCTGCCGCACTACCGCGTCCTGCGCGACGACTATCCGGTGTATTACGTCGACAAGTGGGACACCTACGCGCTGTCGCGCTTCGACGACATCTGGCAGGTGCTGTCGATCAACGACGGGACGTTCGTCGCCTCTGAGGGAACTCTACCCGCGGCAACGGTTCTGGCGACGCGCAACGACGGCCCGGTGCCCGACCCGCCGCTACATCCGCTGCCGTTCCACGCGAACTTCGACGCGCCGATCTACGATTCCGTCCGCCGCTGCACATCGGGTCCGTTCCGGCCCAAATCCGTTGCAGTGCTGGCAGACCGAATCCGCGACCTGGCCAACGAGCGGCTCGACGAACTGCTGCCGCGTGGCACCTTCGACCTGACCCAGGACTACGGCGGCATCGTCGCGGCATCGGTGGTCTGCGAATTGGTCGGACTTCCGACCGATCTGGCATCCGATGTGTTGGCCACCGTGAACGCGGGAAGCCTGGCCCAGCCGGGCAGCGGGGTGGAGGTGGCCAACGCGCGCCCCGGCTACCTGGAGTACCTGGTGCCGATCATCGAGCGCAGGCGCGCCGGCGACGGGCCTGAGTCGCCGATCGCCGACAACCTCATCGGCTATCGCCTGCCGGACGGTTCGGCGCTGTCCGACATGGAGGCCGCCGTGCAGATGCTCGGCGTCTTCATCGGCGGAACGGAAACCGTGCCGAAGATCGTCGCGCACGGCCTCTGGGAACTGGGGCGGCGCCCAGACCAGTTGGCGGCCGTGCGAGCAGATCTCGACGCCAACGTGCCCGTCGCGCGTGAGGAGATGATCCGGTACTGCGCACCCGCGCAGTGGTTTGCGCGCACCCTGCGCAAGCCGTTCACCATGCACGGGACGACGATGATTCCGGGCCAGCGGGTCATCACGCTGCTCGCATCGGCCGGTCGCGACGAGCGTGAGTATCCCGAGCCGGACGAGTTCATCTGGGATCGCCGGATCGAGCGCCTGCTGGCGTTCGGCCGCGGACAGCACTTCTGCCTCGGTGTGCACCTCGCCCGCCTCGAAATCGCGATCATGGTGACCGAATGGCTGAAACGAGTGCCGGACTGGCGCATCATCAGTGCGGACGCTACGCGCCCGCCGTCCAGCTTCCAGTGGGGCTGGAACAGTGTTCCTGTCGAGGTCCATGTGGAGGTTGGGTGAGGTGTGGGCATACCGACTCGTTGCGCCGTATACCTTTGAGCGACTTGATGTTCCGCCAAAGACCGCCGATGACCTGAGCGACGGTCACATGCTGCTCCGTTTCATGGCGGCGGGGGTCTGCGGCAGCGACCTGCCGCCGTTCCGCGGTGTGCGCGGCAAGATCGCAGGTGACGTGGGTGTGAACGCGGCCGAGATGGTGGGCTTTCCGGTCCACGAGGTCGTCGGGGAAGTGGTGGCGAGCAGACACGAGGACCACCGGGTGGGTGACCGGGTGGTGGGCTGGGCGTCCGGATTCGATGGGCTGATGGGGTTCGTGGTCGCCGACGGCGACGGCCTGGCGCCCTACGATCCCACCTTGAGCGCCTCACACGCCGTCGCGTTGCAGCCTTTGGCATGTGTCTTGTACGCGCTTGAACAGCTCGAGCTCGCGGGCCGACATGTCGCAGTCATCGGGCAGGGGTCGATCGGGCTGCTGTTCTCCTATGCGGCAAAGGCTCTGGGTGCGCGTCATGTGACCGGTATCGATCCCGTCGACCGCGACGGTGTCGGCAAAGAGTTCGGTGTCGACACCATTGTCCGCGCCACCAGCGACAGATGGGTGAGTCACCTGGAGCCCAGCGATCGGCCCGACGTCGTGATCGAGGCGGTCGGCCATCAGGTCGCCACGCTCGGCCATGCGATAGACGCCGCGGCGCCGGGCGGCACGGTGCTGTACTTCGGCGTGCCCGACGACGACAGCTACCCGATCAGCATGCGCGCGATGCTGCGTAAGAACCTCACGCTCAAGTCCGGTGTGACGCTCGACCGGCGGCGAGTCCTCGACGCGGCCAACGGGTTTGCCGACGACCATCCGGAACTGCTGGCCGCCTACGTCACGCACACGTTCGGTATCGACGACGTGCAATCGGCGTTCGACCTGGCCTGCCGGCCGGTGCCGGATCGGGTGAAGATCGCGATCGCCGTATGAGCAGCCGGTTGCAGGAGGCCCTCTCCGCAAAGCCCCGCGTGTGGGGCGGCTGGGTGGTGGGGCCGACCGTCATCGGGCCAGAGGAGTTCGCCAGGGCGGGATATGACTACGTCGGATTCGACGTCCAGCACGGTTATCTCGACGACGCCGATGTCGCATTGCTGCTGCGGCGGCTCGAGCAGGTGCCGATTGCGACCGCAGTGCGGTTGCCGTCGGCAGATCCCGCACCGATCGGTCGTGTTCTCGACGCCGGGGCCGATGCGGTGATCGTCGCGATGGTCGAATCGCCCGAAACAGCCGCCACCGCAGTGGCCGCCACCCGGTACCCGCCTGCGGGGGTACGCAGCTTCGGCCCGCTGCGAGCCGACATCGGGATCGATCCTGCTGCACACGAAGACCGCGCGAGTGTCTTCGCGATGATCGAGACCGCCCGAGGATTGGCGGCACTCGACGAGATATGTTCCGTACCAGGTCTATCCGGCGTATACGTCGGCCCGGCCGATCTGGCGATCTCGCTGGGGGAGAACCCGATCACCGCGCTCGACACTCCGACAGTGCTCGACGCTGTCACTCGGATCCATTCCGTCGCCTCCGGTGCGGGGCTGGTCCCCGGCATCCACGCCAACGCGGGTAAGCCTGGGAAGGCCATGGCCGAGTTGGGGTTTCGGATGATCACCCTGGCATCGGAGTCCCAGGCGCTGCGGCGCGGCGCGGCGGCGCACCTCGAGGAGGCGCAGTGACGTCGACCGAGCGGGTCGCGCTGGTCACCGGCGCGGCGCGCGGGCAGGGGGCGGCGATCGTCACGAGACTGCACGCGGACGGTTTTCGGGTGGCCGCGTGCGATCTGCGGACCGATGAGCTCAAGGCCGGCACAGAAGCGTTGGGCGGCGGCGTGGTCGCCATTGAACTCGACGTGACGTCCGAGCAGCAGTGGGACAGCGCGGTGCGGCGGACCGTCGAGGAGTTCGGCGCACTGACCACGCTGGTCAACAACGCCGGTGTGCTGCACCGCGCCTCGTTCGCCGAGGAGACACCCGCAGGCTTCGAAGAGAGCTGGCGCGTCAACTGCCTCGGGCCCTTTCTGGGCATCCGGGCCGCGCTCGAACACCTGCGCCACGCCGACGGCGCCGCGATCGTCAACACGTGCAGCACCGGCGCGATCCGTGCGTTTCCCAACCACGCGGCCTACGGCTCGTCGAAGTGGGCGCTGCGCGGCCTCACCCAGATCGCTGCCGCTGAACTCGCCGACTCGGGCATTCGTGTCAACGCGGTCCTACCCGGACCGGTCGAGACGCCGATGCTCGACCCCGCGACGCAGGCGCGGCTCGCGGAGAGGGGGCGGCTCGGCACGCCGATGGAGATCGCCGACGCCGTGGCGTTCCTGGTATCCGAGCATGCGTCGTTCATCACCGGTTCCGAACTCGTCGTCGACGGCGGACAAACCCTGCAGATCGGATGAACCCCATGACAAAAGCCACCTCGGTGGGCATCATCGGGGCCGGCCCGGGCGGGCTGGCGCTCGCGATCTTCCTGAAAAAGAACGGTTTTCGCGACTTCACGATCTTCGATCGGGAGGACGGCGTAGGCGGTACCTGGCGGATCAACACCTACCCGGGACTCGCCTGCGACGTGAAGTCACACCTTTACTCGTATTCGTTCGACCTCAACGCCCGCTGGTCACGGCTGTGGTCGGGGCAGCCCGAGATCCTCGACTATTTCGAACGCTGCGCGCAGCGCTACCAACTCGCGCCGCACTTGAAACTGCACACCGAGATCACCTCGGCCCGGTGGCATTCCGACACCCAGACCTGGCAGTTGATCACCGCAAACGGCGAGGAGCACACGTTCGACGTGGTGATATCGGCGATCGGACTGTTCACCCAGCCGGTCCTGCCCGACCTCGCCGAGGAAGAGCCGTTCGCCGGAACGTTGATGCATACCGCGCGCTGGGACCACTCCGTCGACCTGACGGACAAGAGTGTCGCGGTTCTCGGTACCGGATCGACGGCGGCGCAACTGATTCCCGAGGTGGCGAAGGTCGCCAAGAAGGTCTATTCGGTGCAGCGGTCGCCGACGTGGATTCTCCCGAAGCCCGACCGTGCCTACACCGATCGCGAAAAGTGGCTGTTCGCCCACGTTCCGTTCGCCAAGAAGATCTACCGGACGCGGTTGTGGCTGCGCAGCGAGTCGAACATCAGCGTGATCGAAAACGGCAGTGACAAGACGCAGGAGTTCAAGGAGATCGCGCTCCGCACCCTCGATGCCGTGGTGCACGACGAAGAGCTGCGCCGCAGGCTGACTCCGGAACACCCGTTCGGATGCAAACGGCTGGTCTTCGCGACGGACTATCTGCAGACCTTGACCCAACCCCACGTCGAGGTGGTGTCGAGTCCCGCTCGGGCTTTGCGGGCTCGTTCGTTGATGACCGCCGACGGCCGTCGGCTCGACGTGGACGTGGTGTTGTGCGCGACGGGCTATGCAGCCGCGGACTACCTGGGCCAGATCGACGTCGTCGGCGAGGATCAGATCACGCTGCGGGAAACATGGCGCGACGGGGCGTTCGCGTACCTCGGCATGTCGGTCCCCGGATTTCCGAACTTCTTCATGCTCTACGGCCCGAACACCAACGTCGGCTCCAACAGCGTCATCTTCATGCTGGAGGCGCAGGCCCACTACATCGTGCGCGCACTGAAGTACATGCGGCGCAAACGGAAGACCTACGTCGCGGTGCGCAGCACGACGATGTCGGACTTCATTGCCAAGATCGACGACTGGATGCGGGGCACCGTGTGGCTCACCCGGTGCAGCAACTACTTTCGCGCCCCCAATGGTCGTGTCGTCACTCAGTGGCCGCGCAGCGCACGCGTCTTCTGGGAGATGACGCGGCGGTTCCGCCCGGCCGAGTACACCTTCGAACCGCCGACATGCCGGCCCGCAGTCGAGGTGGGATCACACACGACGGTGGCCGGATCGCCGGCGGCGACCTGACATGAACGCCGACGCGGACTTCGCACACCGGCTGGACCCCGCATTGAGCCATCTGGCGGCGGCCCGCACCGATCTGTCACCGAGCGTGCTCGGCGTCGTCCGCGACTCGTTGAACCAGCGCCGCGCCGAGACCGCGAAAGCGGTCAACACCGCTGGGGTGGAGATCGAGCAGCGCGAGGTCGGCTCGATTCCAGTACGCATATATCGCGGTGCGGGCAACCCGTCGCCCGCGGTGATCTACTGCCACTCAGGGGCTTTCGTGCTCGGCAACTTGGACACCGATCACCGGCAGTGTGTCCAGTTCGCGAGACAGGGCAGCTGCACCGTGTTCTCCGTCGACTACCGGCTGGCTCCCGAGCATCCGCACCCCGCCGCGCTGGACGACGCGATGGCCGTGCTGACCTGGGTGGCGGAGAACGCTTCCGAGCTAGGTGTGAACGCCGACCGGCTCGCGGTCGCGGGCAGCAGTGCAGGCGCGGCACTTGCCGCTCGGCTGGCGCAGTGCGCCGCCGACGGGGCAGCGCCGCCGGTCGCGTATCAGCTTCTGCACCAACCTGTGCTCGACGACCGGCCGACGCCGTCCAAGGACGAGTTCACCGCCACGCCCGGATTCGACGGACCCGCCGTCGAACAGATGTGGCGCCATTACGCCGGTGACGGTGCGGTCCCCGTCGACGCCGCTCCCGGTCGCATCCGCGAGTTGTCCGGTGTCGCAGCTGCATTGATCACCTGCTCGGAACTCGACCCGTTGCGCGACGAAGCGCTCGACTACGCGCTGCGGCTCATGTGGGCGGGTGTCGCCACCGAACTGCACGTCTTTCCCGGCACCTGTCACGGGTTCGACTCGCTGCTCCCGGAATGGGAGACCAGCCAGCGCCTGTTCGATTTGCAAGGCGCCGCGCTGCGCAGAGCGCTGTGGTGACCTGCCGTGGCTAGGTTGCGGCCAATTCCCGCGCGACCGCGGCGTGATACGCGTCGATGTGCGATGGGTTGACCATCCGGAAGAAGCCGTCGGTCAACGGAGCGTGGCGGTACGCCTCGATGGTCATGGTTCTGCTGAAAAGTGTGATGCCGTCGCCGGGCTGGGAGAAGTGGTACTCGATCGTCATGCGTCCCTCGAGGCCGCCGTTGCCCTGACTGTCGTGGCCCAGTTTCCCCACGGAGCTGAACACGAAGAGCGCTGGGCGCGCGGCCATCGCCAACTGCCATGTGAACACCCGGTCCTTCGACGGATCGGGGTGCGCCTCATCCCACGTATCACCGACCTGCAGCGGTAGCCGGTCCGGAAGGTTGCGGATATCCGGACCACCCGGATACGTCTTGGTCCAGTTGGCGGGGTTGGTCACGAAGTCATAGATCGTCTCGGGTGACTGGCTGAATGTCGTCTCCGAGCTTGTGGTGACGATGCCCACGGGTCTGCTCCTTCGGTCTACAGCTCGCTGATTCCCATGACCAGCAAGGTGATTCCGACCGCCAAGAGAATGACGGCCGTGACGAGTCCGCTGCGTCGGTGCAGCCACTCCTTGAATCGGTTGAGTTGGTCGTCGGCCCGCGCACCCACCGCCATGTAGACGAGCACCGGAACGGCGACCGTCGAGCTGGCGACCACGGAGTAGTACACGGTTGCCCCGCTCGCGGCGGCGACGCCGATCCCGGCGGTGCCGATCAGCAATCCGGCCGCGGCGGTGGCGGCCAGCATCTTCGGGTTGCCGAACACGAGGAACATCCCGACCCCCGCGGCGCCGACAGGCGTGAGCCGGCTGAACTTGGCCAGCCATGGCGGTTCCTCGGTCATCTGGTCGCGCCTGAACCAGACCCATATGCCGATCGCGACGAGGATGCCGCCGAGGACGAGCAGAACCCGCGGCGAGACGGGCCGGTTCAGGCCGCCGATCAGCCGAGGTACCTGGAGGAACAGGGCGGTCACCGCGGCGAGGGCGAGCACTCGGCCAACCAGCAGCGCGACACCGTTGGCCAGGGGGCGGTCGGTGTGAAGCACGACGAAGATGGCGATGATGATCGAGAACGGCGATATCGCAACCACCATCGCCGGTGCCAGGAGTTGGCTCAGGACTGTCGACATCAGACGCGACTCTACAGCGGCTTTACAGATCGATCAGAAAGTGTCACGCTCGGAAGGTGGACTTCTCCCGCGTCGAATTGTCTGCCGACGACCAGGCCTTCCAGGCCGAGCTCCGGGCGCTGCTGAAGACCCTGGTGACCGATGAGGTGATTCGGCGGGACCGCGAGACGGGGGAGAACTTCGACGAAGGCGTTCATCTCGCGCTTGGTGAGGCCGGCTACCTGGCCGCCGAGTTCAACGATGAAGCCGACGGTGGGTTCAGCCGCGTGCGACGCCGGCTGTGGAACCTCGAGATCGGCCGCGCGCGCACGCCGTGGTTCCACTGGGGCACGACGGCGATGGTCGCGCGTGCGGTGCGGGACTTCGGCTCGGACGAGCTCAAGGCGGAGGTGCTGGAGCGTGCCTTGTCGGGTCGGATCCGCCTGTGCCTGGGCTACACCGAACCCGAAGGCGGGTCCGATGTGGCCACCTGCAAGACGCGCGCGGTCCGCGACGGCCACGGCTGGATCATCAACGGTTCGAAGATGTTCACCTCCAATGCGCAGAACGCCGCATACGTCTTCCTGATCACGAACACCGATCCGTCCGCGCCGAAACATCAGAGCCTCACCATGTTCCTGGTGCCGCTGGACGCCGCAGGCGTAGAGATCCAGCCGCTGCGCACCGTGGACGGCGATCGCACGAACATCACGTACTACAGCGATGTGCGCGTCGACGACCGGTATCGCGTCGGTGATGTCAACGGCGGGTGGACCGTGCTGCGCGATGCGCTACACGACGAGCACGGCACCGTCGAACGTGGCGCCGACGGTCTGCAGAAGATCGCGGCCATGGCCGAGCACTTGGTGTTGCTCGCCGAGGCCATCGACAAGGTCGCGCCGTTGGTCGCTGATGACGAGGCGGTGAAATACCGGCTGGGACGCGGCATTGCGCGGATGGAGGCGGCGATGAGCACACCCGACATGTTCGGCCGGGTCGCCAATGCGCAGACCATGCGCGACGTGTCGCTGGATCTGATGGATATCCAGGGTGCGGTTTCGACCCTGCCGGTCGACGCGCATGGCGCCCAGGCCGACGGGGGAGCCGAGTACGTCTTCCGGTTGGCGGGACCGACCGGTATCTATGGCGGCACCCTCGAGGTGTTCCGCAACATGATCGCCCAGCACGCATTGGGCCTCGGGCGTCCCGCCTACGCGCCGCCCGTCAAACGTTAGGCACCCTGCGCCGAGTGTGGGCTTGATGCACATGAAAGGCCGCAAAAGAGTGCGGGTAACCCACGTTCGCGCGAAGAGATTAGAGGTTTGCGATCACTTCGGCGGCGAGCAGGTCGAGCGTCTCGTCGGATCCGCGGTCGTGGGTGAACAGCACGATCTGGCCGAACCCCAATCCCTGCAGCTGGTGCAGACGGTCGACGATCGCCTGCGGCGTGCCGACAAGACCGCCTTCGTTGAGCCCGAACGCCGGTACGCCGAAACGCTTCTCGGCGAGCTCACGCACACCGGGCAGAGATGTGTCGTCGGCGGCCAAAGCCATCACCGCCTCGATCGACATCACGATCGTCGACGGGTCGCGGCCGATCGCCTCGCACAACGCCCGCAACACGGAGATCTTGTGCTCGAGTTCGCCCAACGCGTACGTCGGGACATTCCAGACGTCGGCGTAGCGTGCGACCAACGGCAGCGTGTACTTCTCGCCGACCCCGCCCACGACGATCGGTGGTCTGGGTTGCTGGACCGCGCCTGGCTTGATCGGCATGTCCCTGACGACGAAATGCTCTCCGTTGAAGTCGATCACCTCGTCGGCGAAGGCCTGATGCAGTATCTGCAATGTCTCGCCGAGGCGTTCGGACCGTTCGGCGAACGTGCCCCACGGCAACCCAAGGCGGGAATGCTCATCCTCGATGGAACCGCTGCCGATGCCGAGCGTGAGCCTGCCCGCCGAGATCTGGTCCAGCGTGGTCGCCATCTTGGCCAGCACCGCGGGATGGCGAAACTGGTTGCACAACACCATATGTCCGACCCTGATGCGTTCGGTGCGGCTGAGCAGCGCGGTGGCCAGCGTCCACGCCTCCATCGACGGGTACTCCGGCATACCGGGTGCATAGAGGTGGTCGTAGAGCCAGATCGAGTCGATTCCGAGTTGTTCGCACCGCAGCGTCCGATGCAGCACCTGCTCGTAGGTGAAGCCCATCTGAGGCAGGTACACCCCGATCTCCGGCTTGTTCATGCCCGCAGCTCCAATCGTCCATGGCTGATGGTCGTCGTGCCGTTCGCCTCTGCTTCGAACGCGAACGATGTGCCCGAGATGCCGAAAGCATTCACGTTCAGATCGCAACCGAGGGGAGTAGGTGACGCGAACCGCCCCGCGACGCGCCGAACCAAGCCCGGATCGTCGACCCCCAACAGGCCGAGAACGCGGTGGGTGCAGATCGCCATCGTGCATAGTCCGTGCGCGAACACGAAGTCGAAACCCGCAGCGCGGGCCACCTCGATGTCGAAGTGGTGCGCCGACCAGTCGCCGGACACCTCGGCGTAGCGGTGCGTCACGTCGGCGCCGATGTGGTGGGTCACGGACCCGATGGGGCGGGTCCGTGCGTCGTCGGGGAAACGGTGATCCGCCGGGGTGCTGCCGAGGTCGGCGACACCGTGAAGTCCGAGCAGCACCATCGTCCACCACTGTTCGACGGCGATCGACCCGTCGGCGTCGAACTGGTCAAACCGCATCACGACCCGTGTGCCTGCCCGCGTTGTCCGCACCGCCGATATCTGCGACCACGTCTGCAGCGGCTCACCGGGGACCAGTGGGCGGTGCAGCATGACGTCGTGTGCGCCGTGCACCCCACCGCGGACGCGCTGCCAGACCGACTCGGGCAGATCGCCTCTGGCCGCCTCGTTCGGGGTGAACACCAGGATCACCGGAAACACCGCCGGCACCGCGAGTCCGGCCAGCACCGAGGCTGTCGCGTCGCCGGTGGCGGAGGCGTAGCGTGCGATCGTCTCGGGGTCGAGAAGGCCGGGGAACGGGCCGTGCCGCGCGGCGACCATGGTCGTCTCGCTCATTCCCGGTGACCCCTTCTGCGGCGTGAACCCTGTACTTTCCGTGATTCGCATGGTAACGACATTCTCAGAAATCGAGAAGATTGTTCTAGCGTTGAATGCGCGGCTCGCCGCGCGGAAGCGGAGCAGACACATGCGGTTCACGTTCACCCATCCGATGCACAGCCATCCGTACAACCCGGAACTGGTGACCGGTTCGGGCATCGCCACCGTCGCGGCGGCGGCCGAGGCGGCCGGGTTCCACGGTTTCGGGTTCACCGATCACCCGGCGCCGTCACAGCGATGGCTGGAGTCGGGCGGGCATGACGCGGTGGACCCGTTCGTGGCGATGGGCTACGCCGCGGCGCACACCACGACGCTGCGACTGATCCCGAACATCGTCGTGCTGCCGTACCGAAATCCGTTCGTGGTGGCCAAGGCGGGCGCGACGCTCGATCTGCTGTCCGACGGCCGGTTCACCCTCGGCGTCGGCGTCGGCTACCTCAAGCGGGAGTTCACCGCGCTGGGCGTGGACTTCGACGAACGCGCGGCCCTGTTCGAGGAGGCCCTGGAGGTGATCCGGGGCATCTGGACCACCGACGACTTCTCCTATGAGGGAAGACACTTCAGCGCGAAAGGCATCACCGCCCATCCGAGGCCGATGAGCGCACCGCACCCGCCGATCTGGATCGGCGGCAACACCTCGGCCGCGCGCAAGCGTGTCGTGCTGCACGGTGACGGCTGGTGCCCGTTCCCGGCTCCGGCGATGTTGGCGCAGACCGCACGCACCGCCGTGATGGATGCGGAGTCACTCGCCGAGGGAGTCGAGGATCTACGCCACAGGTTCGACGCCGCGGGCCGGGATTTCACGGGCATCGACATCACGTTCACCAACGCCGACGGCGGCAGCCCGGGCGATGACGACTTCAACGCCGACGCCTATCTCGCCGGACTGGAAAAGCTTGCGGGCGTGGGTGTCACGTGGGTACAGGTCAGCTTGCCCGGCGACAACCTGGCGCACGTGTTGGAGACCATCGAACGCTTCGGCAGCTCGGTGATCGAGGCCGCGAATTGAGTGGGGTCAGGCGGCGATCAGCTTGAGGGGTAGCCGTTCGTGTCGCCGGATGATGTTGTTGAGCGCCCACGTCGGCTGTCCGGACAACTCGATCCGCTCGATGCGCTCGGCCAGCGCCCGCAGCATCGCCTGAGTTTCCAACCGCGCCAAGCCCTGTCCCGCGCAGGCGTGGGCACCGTGCCCGAATCCGAGGTGACGAGTGGCGTCGCGCCGGATGTCGAAGGTGTCGGGAGCATCCCATTCGAGTTCGTCGCGATTGGCTGAGGCGTAGAGGACCAGCACCTGGGCACCCGCGGGTATCCGGTGTCCGGCGATGTCGGTGTCGACCGTGACGCGGCGGCCGAACGCCCGCAGCGGCGACTCGAAACGGACGATCTCGTTGACCGCGTTGGGGATGATCCCGGGATCCTCCCTGAGCAGCTGCCACTGGTCGGGGTGCGAGGCGAACAGGTGCAGTGCATTGGAGATCGCGCTGATCGTGGTGTCGAGCGATGGGGCGATGTAGTCGATCATCAGCGGGGCGCACTCGGCGAGGGACACGTCGCCGGCGTCGGCGGCAAGCAGCACCTCATGGCCGACGCTGCCCTCGATCAGGCTGCGGTCACGCACCACGCGTCGGGCATAGGCGAGCATGCGAAGGCTTGCCGGTATCGACCTCAGCGCTCGCCTGTTTATCGGCCCGAGGACGTCGAAAGAGGCTGCGCCCCAGGTCAGCAAGTGGGCGCGATGTTCGCGCGGCCAGCCGATGAGGTCGGGCACCACCGCCATCGGCAATGCATAGGCGAGGTCCTCGACACCGTCCACCTCGCCGCGCGTCAGCGCGGCCTCGACCACCCCGGCGGCCTGCGTCTGAATGTCGTCGTCGATGCCGCGCAGGGCACGGGGCAATAGGCGGTGCGCGACCAACTTGCGTCGCCGGTCGTGTTCGGCCCCGTCACTCACCAGCGTCGTGCCGCGGGACAGACGATTGGTCAGCGCGTTGAGCGCCACGCCCTTTGCGGAGGCGAAGGTCGTGTCGTCGCGCAGCACCGCCTTGCATTCGGCGAACGTCGGCAATGCGTACACGCGATGTCTGGACAGCCAAACGACGGGTCCGAGCGCGCGCAGCGCAGCGTAGTGCGGGTACGGATCGACGATCGCGTCGGTGGTGTAGATGTTCGACCCGTAGGTGGGGACGCCGCTGCGCGTTCTAGGCATGGGATCGGACCCTTCTGTCGGCTGTGAAGGTCGGGAGCAAGCCATAGATCTTTCGCGCGTCGCGTGCGGTATACATCACCGTGCGGTCCGGCCGCACGATCGCCGCTGCGGCGTGCCCGCGGCGCAGCCACTCGGCGAGTTCCGAGCCGGGCGAAGCGATGTGGACGGCGACGCCACGGGCGTCGAGCGCTGAACGCTGCGCGGCGGTCGGTGTCACCACCGTGATGACCGAGAAGCCGTTGCCGAGCACCTCGTCGAGCCGGTGGCCGTCGCCGCACACCGGATTCGGGCACAGTGTGCCCGCGAGGCGTCCCGGCGCGCGCGTCGATCGCACGTAGGCCGAACGATGCAGTGCGGGGGTGCGGCTACCGAGGATCTTGCCGCGCATGCCGGGAATGAACCGCAGGCGGGTCACCAGCAGTCGCCGGGCGACGTTGCCGCACTCTCCGCCTGCCGTCATGGCCCAGCCGACGGTCAACGCGAGCCGAATCATGTGCCGCGCGTGTGGTTTGCGTTCCTGCTCGTAACTGTCGAGCGTGGCAGGCGGAAGCTCGCCGGTGATGACGCCGGCGAGTTTCCACGCCAGGTTCATCGCGTCGCGCAGACCCGCACCGAGGCCCTGGCCGACGAACGGCGGGGTGAGATGTGCGGCGTCGCCCAACAGGAAGATGTTGCCGCGTCGCCACCGGTCGGCGATCCGGGCACGAAAGGTGTATTCGGCGACGCGGATCAACTCGATGTCGTCGTCGGTGACGTTCGGCGTCCACGGGGCGATCAGCGGACGCAGTGCGTCGATGCTCCGGAAGTCGTCGGCCGATTCGCCGGGCAGGAGCCGGAATTCCCAGCGGTAGCGCGAGGGTCCGATCCGCATGTAGGTAACGGCCCGCACCGGATCGCACACCTGATGCACGCCGTCCCACTGGCCGAGATCGGCGTCGGTGGCCGCGTCGACGACGAGCCAGCGCTGGTCGAACTTCATATCGTGCATGCAGCTGCCGATCTGGTTGCGCACGACGCTGTTGCGCCGTCGCAACCCAGCAGGTAGTCGGTGTCGACGACATGGGTGGAGTCGTCGGTTCGGTCGACGTAGGTGACCCGGACGCGGCCCTCGGGTTGTTCGGCGACGTCGACGACCTCGACGTCGCCTCGCAGTTCGACGCCGGGGTAGCGCTTCAGGTTGGCGCGCAGCAGCGCCTCGAGGTCGGGCTGGTCGAACATGTTGGCCTGCGGAAAACCGTTGACCGACAGTGCGGTGTCGCGGCGGAACTCGGCGAGCACCCGCATCGAGGGGTCGAGCAGACGAAGACCTTGGGCCGGCCGTGAGATCGCGGAGAACTCATCGGCGATTCCGAGTCGCGCGACGATGCGGCAGATCTCGTCGTCGAGATGCACCGCGCGCGGCTGCGGATAGACCGCGCCCCATCGTTCGAGGATCAGGCAGCCAATGCCGTACTGCGCCAACAGCGTAGCGACCGTGGCGCCGGTGGGTCCCGCTCCCACGACGACAACGTGCGGCGAATCCTCCGTCGTCACGCATACCTCACTTTGGTGCGCTGCACTCCGAGGTCGATGGCGCCGTCGTCGGTCGCGACGCTGAGTTCCACCGAGTCGCCGTGCTTGAGGTATTTCGTGTTCTTGGCCTGCCGTTTGAAGAACGCCTTCCATTTGACCGCGGGTGGAAGCAGCGACCCGATCACCTCGATCGGCTTCGGCGGGGCGCTCAACGCGGTCCCGACGGGCGTACCGGTCATCACCAGGTCACCCGCGGCCAGATCCTGGAAGCGGGCCAGCGACTGCAACGCCTGCACCGGCGGGTAGATCATGTCGCCCCCGACGACGGTGTCCTGGCGGATCTCGCCGTTGACCCGCAACCGCAGACGCAGATCGGTGAAGCGCTTGAGTTCGTCGGCGTCGAGCAGCACCAGCGCGGGCCCGACCGGTGTGAAGGTCGGATAGGACTTGCCCTCATAGAACTGGGTTTGCGGGAGTTGGATGTCGCGGGCCGAAACATCATTGGTGACAACGAGTCCGGCGATGTAGTCGGACAGCTGAGACTCGGCGATCTCGGTGCCGACGGGGATGTCCTGTCCGATCACCAGACCGATTTCGACCTCGTAGTCCAGGAGCTTCACGTGTTCGGGCTTGACGATGTCGTCGAACGGACCGCTGATCGACGCCGAGGACTTCCGGAAGAAGGTGAGCGGGATCGAGGCGGGGTCCATGCCGGCGTCTTTGACGTGCGATGCGAAGTTCGTCATCTGCGCCACGACGCGGCAGGGCCGAGTCACGGGGGAGATCAGCCTCAATGAATCGACCGGCACGGTCTCGGTGCTGTGGCTCGCCCATTCGATGGCCTCGCGGTCCTGCAGCAGGTCACCGGTTGTGGTCGCGGAGGTGGAGATTCTCGCGGCACCGGTTGGGGTGCGGACCCACCAGGCGTCGGTCGTACGCAATATGGACGTGGTCATGAGGTGGCTACTTTCATCAGGCCGCGAAGGCGGGTGAGGGTGAATTCGTTGTGGTCGCGCAGAGCGTTGAGGATCGAACGTGCTTCGTGAGGAAGCGCTTTGGGGTTGATGCCGAGGAAGTCCTTGGTGACGGCGGGACCCCACTGAGACAGCCCTGACGCCGTGAACTCAGCCCAGCCCGGCTCCAGCGTGTTGTCGAACATGTCGCCGTCGGCGAAGTGCTCCACGAGGAATCCGTCGGGGTCGCGCCAGTAGTCGAACAATTGGCTGCCCTGGATGTGGCGCCCGATGCCCCATGAGCGGAAATAGCCGCGCTCGCGCAGATATTCGCCGCCGGCGGCGAGGGCGTCGAGGTCGCACACCTGGTAGGCCGAGTGCACGTACCGGTTGACCGGTCCCAGGGTCATCGCCAGGGTGTGATGGTCGGCGGGGGCCGTGCCCCGGTCGCAGCGCATGAAACTCATCACCGGGCCGCGATCCCGTTGGCCCGGGTAGTAGAGGAAGTCGCTGACGATCATCCCGAGATTGTCGAGGTACCAGTTCAACGCCTCGGTGTACCGGGTGGAGGATATGACGACATGCCCGAGTCGCTGAACCCTGGCCGGCGCACGGGTCGGGCGTTGGGTGGCGTTGGCGCGCGCGACCCGGTCGCCGAAGTTGAAGACGTGCGCCTGCTGGGGCGGCAGGGCAGGCAGCGGGTGCATGCCCGCGACCACCTTGACCGGAACCCCGCTCGGATCGACGAGACCGACCGACACGCCTCCGATGGATTCGGGGAGTGCATGGACGCCGATGCCCTTCGCGTCGGCCAGGCGTAACACGTCGACCTCGTCCTGAGCCGCAAACGCGGTGCCGACGAACCGTGAGCGAGCGCCTCTGCGCACAATCACGCACGGGGCGCCGGGGTCGGTGCCGCGCAGTTGCACCTCGTCGTGGGTGCGCATTGCGGTGGTGAAGCCGAAGGCCTGCGCGAACGCTTCGGCGCGCGAGAGATCCGGTTTCTCGAACTCCAGCCACGCGATATCGGCGACTTTGATGACCGGATTTCGCGACCTCCCCGGATGCTCACCGGCCCGGGCCCCGTGCTCGCTGTGCAGGTCACTGTGGGTGCCGACGGCCTCGCCCATTCTGCACCTCCCTCATCTATCGATACTGACTGACGAAATCGTCACATACGACGCGACACTCAGTCAAGGGCTACTGACGAAATCGTCAAAAGTGATGGAATCTGCTACCGTGAGGGGGTGAGTGATCAACCGGACGCGTCGGTCAATCGGCTTGAGCGGCGCAAACAGCGCACGCGCGCCGCGTTGATCAAGGCGGCGCAGCGGTTCATCGCCGCGGGCAAGGTCAACGTCCCAGTCCTGGAGATCACCCAGGCGGCCGATGTGGGAATGGGCTCCTTCTACAACCACTTCGAGAGCAAGGAGCAGCTGTTCGAGGCCGCGATCACCGATGTGCTCGACACCCATGGCGCCCTGCTCGACGAACTCACCTCGTCAATCGAGGACCCCGCCGAAACATTCGCTCGCAGCTACCGGCTGACGGGCCGGTTGTTCCGGCGTCGCCCGCAGGAAAGTCAGATCCTGCTGGCGCACGGTATGCAGCTGCTCGCGTCGGAGAAGGGGTTGGCGCCGCGCGCCCTGCGTGACATCCGGGAGGCCAACCGGGTCGGGCGATTCACCGTGAGTGATCCCGAACTCGCCCTGGCCATGGCCGGCGGCGCACTGCTGGGGTTGGGGAATCTGTTGCGCAATCAACCCGATCGTGACGACGCCGCGGCCACCGACGCGGTGACAGAGGACATTCTGCGACTGTTCGGTCTGCCCGCCGACGAGGCACGCGAAATCTGCAGCCGTCCGCTGTCGGAACTGGATGCGCTCACCCAACCTGACTCGGCGGCCTAGCCGCGTCCGGCCTTTCGGGCCATCCGAACCGCGCTGTCATAGATGGCGCGACCGTGAAGTTCGAACAGCGCGATCAAATCGACTGCGTCGCCGCCGATTTCCTTCGCGATGAACAGCCCATCGGCCCCCGCCATCGCGTAGGCCGCCAACTGATCGATGTCGCCGTCGGTCAAGCCGGGCAGCGCGTCATGGAAATTGTCGGTCAGTTGCGCCAGCGCTCTTGCACGTACTTGCAGGAACATCGTCCGGGCACGCGGTTCCTCGGGGCGGCGCTCCAGGGCGAGCATCAGTCCCAATCGGATGAAGTCGGGGGAGTCGAGCAATGCCTTGGCCGTCTGCGTGGCCACGCCGATGATGCGCTGTTCGCCGTTGCCCTCGGTCGGGATCTCCCACGCCGACAGCCAACTGGTGAAGCTGCGCTCGATGACCGCCGCGATCAAGTCGTCTTTGTCCTTGAAGTGCCAGTAGATCGAACTGGCGGGCAATCCGCATTTGGTACTGACGGCTCCGATGCTCGTCCCCTCGTAGCCGCGTACGGCGGCGATCTCGGTCGCGGCATCAAGGATGCGTACGCGTGAGAGTTCGCCGTCGGCGCGCTTACGACGATCCGTCGGGCGCTTCTTCTCCGGCACTGAGACTCCTTGAGTATTGACTCTGTAGTGATCACTACATTACCGTAGCGATCACTACAGGACAAGACTCCGCGATGACAGGAGCCGACGATGACCAGCTCAGATATTTACGACGTGGCTGTGGTCGGGTACGGGCCGGTAGGTGCGACGGCGGCGAACCTACTGGGGAAACAGGGCCTCAGGGTGCTCGTGATCGAGCGCGATCCGGACGTCTACGGCCGCGCGAGGGCGATCTCGACCGACGAAGAGGTCATGCGGATATGGCAGTCCGTGGGCCTCGCGGATGCGCTGCAGCAGGACATGCTGCCCGACCGCCCACTGCACTTCGTCGGCGCCGACGGCGTTCCGTTCATCGACCTGAAGATCACGCCACGCGGGTGCGGGCATCCGCCTCAGCAGTTCCTCTACCAGCCCGCGGTAGATCGCGTGCTGCGCGACGGCGTAGCGAGGTTCACGAACGTCGATGTGCTCCTGGAACACGAGTGCCTTCGCGTCTTCCCCGTGAATGACCCCGAAGGCGACCATGTCGAGGCGCTGCTGGCCGATCTGCGTACCGACACCTTGAAGCGGGTCCGCGCGTCTTATGTCATCGCCGCCGACGGTGGTTCATCTCCGACGCGCGGTCAGCTGGGCATCGGCTACGCCGGCCGTACGTACACCGAACGATGGGTCGTGATCGACACAAAGGTCCTCAAGGAGTGGGAGGCCCACGACCGGTTGCGGTTTCACTGCAACCCGTCCCGGCCTACTGTCGACTGCCCGACGCCGCTGGGGCATCACCGATGGGAGTATCCGGCCCGCACAGACGAGGAAGAACGGGATCTCCTCTGCGACAACGAGATCTGGAAAGTCCTCGGCGATCAGGGCATTACTCCCGAACACGTCGAGATCTTGCGCGCCGTCATGTACAGCCACCATGTTCGCGTCGCCGACCGGTGGCGGGTCGGCCGCGTCTTCCTCGCCGGTGACGCCGCCCACGCAATGCCGCCGTGGATCGGTCAGGGCATGTCATCGGGTGTGCGCGATGCAGCCAACCTGTGCTGGAAGCTCGCCGCCGTACTCAAAGGACAGGCGCCCCAGTCGCTGCTCGACTCCTATCAGGTCGAACGACAGCCGCACGTCACCGAGGTCACCCGTCGCGCGTGTCTGGTAGGACGGATCATCACCGAGCGCAACAATGTCGTTGCCGCAGTCCGCAACCGCATCGGACGCGCCGTCAACCGTGTACCCGGTCTCGCGGCGCGTCTGGAGAAACAGATGTGGATTCCCGAAGCCCGATACCAGGCGGGGTTCCTCGGCGCCGGAAACGACAGCGTGGTCGGCTGGCAGATTCCACAACCATGGGTGAACCACGACGGCACCCGCGCCCGCCTCGACGACGTCATCGCAGGAAGCTGGGCGGTGCTGCACGTAGGCCCTCGCCCCACGGGTGCCCAGGCATGGATAGCGCTGGGCGCCAAAGCGATCGGCATCACCGAGCCGACACTTGTCGGATGGCTGCGCCGCCGAGGAGCCACATCGGTTGTCGTACGCCCCGACGGATTCGTTTACGCCGCTGCCGACTTCGGCCAGTCGCTACCGCAACCAACCGGCATGATCCAGTCCGCCACAAGCAGGGTAGGAGTTCCCGCATGACTTCCCGTATGACTGAGTCGCAACTGACCGAACACATCGTCCCGGTCGCGGGAAAGCCGATCTTTGTCGCCGAAATCGGCGCCGGACCGGCCGTTGTCATGTTGCATGGCGGGGGACCGGGAGCGTCCGGGGTGGCCAACTACTCGCGCAACATCGACGCGCTCGCACAACGGTTCCGGGTGATCGTGCCCGACATGCCCGGCTACGGCCGCTCAGACAAGGGCGTTGACCACTCCGATCCGTTCGGGTATCTCGCGCTCATGATCCGCGGTCTGCTCAACGAACTCGGCGTCGGCTCGGCACATCTGGTCGGCAACTCGTACGGCGGCGCGGCGGCGCTGCGCCTCGCGCTGGACACCCCGCAACGGGTCGACAAACTGGTCTTGATGGGCCCCGGCGGAATCGGGACGACGCGCGGACTCCCCACAGCGGGGTTGAAGAGCCTGCTCTCCTACTACGGCGGCGACGGCCCGCGACGCGAGAAGCTGGCGTCATTCATCCGCGATTACCTTGTGTACGACGGTGCGTCGGTGCCCGACGACCTGATCGACCTGCGCTACGCGGCGTCGATCGACCCAGAGGTGGTGGCGAACCCGCCGTTGCGGCGCCCGTCGGGCCTGCGCGCCCTGTGGCGGATGGATCTGACCCGGGACAGCAGGCTGCAGACGTTGACCACACCGACGCTGGTGCTGTGGGGCCGCGACGACAAGGTGAACCGCCCCTCCGGCGGTCCGATGCTGCTCAACCTGATGCCCAACGCCGAATTGGTGATGACCTCGCACACCGGTCATTGGATGCAATGGGAACGCGCCGATCTGTTCAATCGGCTCGTCACCGATTTCCTCAGCGCCGATTCGACGTTCGCTCATGGCTGACCTATTCGGCCGCGTGCACCTCGGTTACGTCGTCCTCGAGACGGACAAATTCGCCGAATGGCGCCGCTTCGGCCGAGACGTCATTGGGATGCACATCGACGAAGCTCTGCCCGACGTCATGCGATTCCGCTTGGACGACAACGAATGCCGCTTCCTGTTGCAACGCGGACCCGCTGAGGACGCGGCCGCCATCGGATGGCAACTCGACGGCCACGACACCTTCGACGAGGTACTCGCCCGCGTCGCCCGTCACGACGTACCGGTCGCCGAGGGCAGTTCAGAAGACGCCGCACTGCGCGGAGTCGAACGCCTGGTGCGATTCCCCGGACCGAAGGGCTTGACGCAGGAGATCTTCACGCGTGCCACGCTCAGTGACGAACCACTGGACACGCGGACCGGCGGCGGCTTCGTCACCGGAGAGGCAGGACTGGGTCACATCGCGCTCACCACCAAGAAGCCCCATCAGATGCGGGGCTACTACCACAACGTCTTCGACGCCCGGCTGAGCGACTACATCGACGAGACGATCGGCGGCGTGAAGTTCAAGATCCGGTTTCTGCGCGTCAACAAACGCCACCATTCGGTCGCCATCGCGGCGACACATCGATTGCCCCTCAACCCGATTCGCACCCGGATTCAGCACCTCAACGTCCAGGTGGCCGACTTGGACGACATGGTCGCCTCCTATCTGCGGGTCAAGGAACTCGGCTTCTCGATGGCACTCGGTATCGGACAGCACACCAACGACAGGGAGCTGTCGTACTACGCGCAGACTCCATCGGGGTTCGAATGGGAAGTCGGATGGAACCCGATCGTGGTGGATGCGGAGGCCGAAAAGACCTGGGAGCCGACCACTTACCAGGGCATCAGCATCTGGGGTCACACCCCCGAGGGGCAGACCATCGTCGACAAGCTCAGCCAGTTCAGGACCGGCGCCCAGTCATTGGTCCGCCGCGAAGACAGTGTCCTCGCACTGGCCGGCGCGGGCATCCCCGACACCTGAGCTCGGCGGCCTAGAACGCCGCCTCGGGCAGTCGCATGATCTCATCGTCCATGGTTGCGACGATTCCGCGCACCGAGCTGACGGTCGGCAGCCGGTGCGAGGCGAAGAACGTCGCGGTCGCGACCTTGCCCTGATAGAAGGCCTCATCGCCGCGCGCGGGCCCGGCCGTCAGCGCCGCCTGTGCGACGTCAGCGGCAACCAGCAGCCGCCACCCGATGAGCAGATCGCCGACCGCCATCAGGTAGGGCACCGAGGACAGGCCGATCTTGTAGATCTCCGAAGGCTCTTCGGATGCCGCCATCAGATATCCGGTCAGGCTGGCTGTCATCGCCTGCACATCCTCCAGCGCGACCCGCAACTGGTCGGCCTGTGACTTCAGCGCTTCGTCACAGCCGTCGATTGTCGTACTGATCTGCGTGGCCACATGGGCCAATGCTGAGCCGTTGTCGCGGAAGATCTTGCGGAAGATGAAATCCAGGGCCTGGATCGCAGTCGTGCCCTCATACAGCGAGTCGATTTTCGCGTCGCGGATGTACTGCTCGATCGGATAGTCCTGCAAGAACCCCGACCCGCCGAGCGTCTGCAGCGATTCGGTCAAATTCTCGTAGGCCCGTTCGGAGCCGACGCCTTTGACGACCGGTAGCAACAGGTCGTCGACCCGGTGCGCCATATCGGGATCGGCACCCGAGACATGTTGGGCCACATCACTGTTCTGATGCGCCGCGGCGTACAGATAGAGCGCGCGCAGGCCCTCGGCATATGCCTTCTGGGTCATCAGACTGCGCCGGACATCGGGATGGGCGATGATCGCCACGCGCGGTGCCGTCTTGTCGGTCATCTGAGTCATGTCGGCGCCCTGCAGGCGCTCCTTGGCGTAGGCCAGCGCGTTCAAGTATCCCGCCGACAGTGCGCCCGCGGACTTGACGCCGATGGTCATGCGCGCGTTCTCGATGACGGTGAACATCTGCGCGATGCCGTTGTGGACGTCGCCGACCAGATAGCCGACCGCCGGTATTCCGTCCGCGCCGAATGTCAGTTCACATGTCGGCGAGGACTTGAGCCCCATTTTGTGTTCGAGGCCAGTCGCGAAAACCCCGTTGCGAGCACCGAGTTCGAACGTCTCGGGATCGAAGAGGAACTTGGGCACGTAGAACAGGCTCAAACCCTTGGTTCCCGGTCCGGCGCCCTCGGGTCTGGCCAGCACGAGGTGGACGATGTTCTCCGCGGTGTCACCGACGTCCCCGCCGGAGATGAAGCGCTTGACCCCTTCGATGTGCCAGGTGCCGTCGGGCTGCGCGATGGCCTTGGTGCGGCCGGCTCCGACATCGGAACCGGCATCGGGCTCGGTGAGTACCATGGTCGACGCCCAGCCGCGCGCCACACCCTCTGCGGCCCATCGCTTCTGCTCGTCGTTGCCTTCGATGAACAGCGCGTTGGCCATCGTGGGACCCAGCGCCCACCAAAAGCCGGCGGACGGGTTGGCGGCCACCAGCATCTCGTTGACCGCCCACACCAGCGGGGAGGGTGCCGGTACGCCGCCGATCTCTTCGGCGATGCCGATGCGCCACCAGTCCGAATCCTTGATCGCCTGCACCGACTTGGCTAATTCCGTTGGCACGCTGATTGAGTGTGTCGCAGGGTCGAATACCGGCGGGTGGCGGTCGGCGGCGACGAACGATTCCGCGACGGGCCCTTCGGCGAGCCGGGCCACTTCGTCGAGCATGGTGCGTGCGGTGTCTTCGTCGAGGTCGCCGTAGGCGCCGGAGTCCAGAACGGCGCCCAGTCCGAGCACCTCGAAGAGGTTGAATTCGAAATCGCGCACGTTTGCTATGTAGTGCCCCACCGCTGTTTCCCTTCCCGTCGCGAAACTCATAGAAGTGTGGCTGAGCAGGGAAAACGTACGCAACCGTAACCTACGCAACCGTAGGGGAACGAAGACCGGACACGGCGTTGACGTGGGTAGCAGCCGGTCGACCGGCTGTCTGATCAGGGTCGGGGCAGGTCGGCTTCCACGTCCAGCTTGCCGGGGTCGAAGCTGAAAAACCCTCTGATGGAAAGAGATTCGGGTAGCGGATCCTCGTAACTCCACGCGACGTCGTCGAGCATTTCACCGCCGCGAACCGCCGACCAGTAGGTCGCGTAGCCCTTGTAGTTGCAGTAGCTGCTCGTCTCCGAGCGCCGCAACAGAGTGGTGCGCACGAGGGAAGGGGCGACATAGAGGCGGGGCTCCAGTGCGGTTTCGAAGACGATGACCGTGTCGGAGGTGTCCACCAGGATGTCGTCATCGAGTGCGACCCGCAGCCTGCGGTCGGTGGGCCGGCAGTCGACGCGGTGATACGGATTCGGCGGGTAGTGGACGAGGCGGCGGCCTTCCTCCATCCACGCGTCGACCGCATCCCACGGCACCTGCACGTAGCCCGGCGCCTCGGGCACCGCTTCGCTCGGAAGATCCCCGATCTCGTTGGCCGGGAACGCGTAGCTCAAGGGCCGGTCGGCCCGGTGCACCAACAGCGCCCGCTCGGTGTCGATCACCGCACGACCGTCGCGCAATGCCCGGATTCGGCGTGGGTGCGGTTCGACGAAGACGGTGCCAGCCGCCAGTGGCGGTGAGAACCATCCGGCGGGATCCGTGCTCAACGGTCCATGCCCGGTGACCAGACTCATGGACCCAGCCTTACAAAGCTGCGACGAAGTGTCATTTCTTTGGCGAAGTCCTGTGACTTCGCCGATGGAGGAGTGTGATTGGTGCACGCGGGGAACATGACGGTGACGGCGATGGAGGGGGAATGTGAAGCGACTGAACGGCGTCGACGCCTTGATGCTGTACAGCGAGACACCCGAGATCCACATGCACACGCTGAAGATCGGTGTGCTCGACGTGTCGGGTGTCGACGGTTTCAGCTTCGATCTGTTTCGCCAGGTGGCGTATCCGCGTTTGATGGCCCTGAGAGCCCGCTGCGCTATCAGCTCGTCGACATCCCGATGAAGTTGCATCACCCGATGTGGGTGGAGAACGACGACATCGACCTCGACTATCACCTGCATCAGGTACGCGTGTCCGCACCCGGCGGCCGCCGGGAACTCGATGCGTTGATCGGTGAGATCGCCAGCACGCCATTGGATCGCAGCCGTCCGCTGTGGGAGATGTACCTCGCCGAGGGACTGGCGGGGAACCGGATCGCGATCATCCACAAGGTGCACCACGTCCTCGCCGACGGTGTCGCATCGGCCAACCAGATGGCCAAGGCGATGGAGCCGCTGCTTTCCGCAACCCCGGCGGTACCGCCCCTGGACAACATGCCTCGCACCAGGGGGCGCCTGTTGGCCGAGGCAGGCCGCGACCACGTCAGCCTGATCCGAAAGCTCCCCCGACTGGTGAGCGAGACCGCCACCGGGGTTTCGAAGGTTCGGCGGAGCGCCAAGGAACGCGGCGATCATCCGGACCTGGCCCGCAACTTCGCGCCACCGCCGAGCTTTATCAACCACGTCGTGACCCCGACGCGACGGTTCGCCACGGCGCCGCTCGCGCTGTCGGACGTGAAGGAAACCGGTAAGCACCTGGGTGTCACCCTCAACGACGTCGTGCTGGCGACGGTCGCGGGGGCCCTGCGACGTCTGCAGCTGCGCTACGACGGGCAGGCCGAATTGCCTCTTATCGCGGGGGTTCCGGTGAGCACCAACCCGTCGCGAGAGCGATTAGCGGGCAACGAATTCACCTACATCACCCCCTCGTTGCCGGTCCACATCGACGATCCGCTCGAGCGGGTGCGGCTCACCGCGCTGTCCACGGGCATCGCCAAGGAGAATCACCAACTGCTCGGGCCGGCGCTGCTGCCCGCGTGGATGTCCTACCTTCCACCGGCCATGGCGCCTGCGATATTCCGCCGCCAGGCCCGGCGCGTCGAGTCGGCGAGCGTGTTCAATCTGACGGTCTCGAACGTGCCCGGTCCGCGCGAACGCGGCATCATCGAAGGCGCCACGGTCACCGAGATCTACTCCGTCGGGCCGGTGGCCGCCGGAAGCGGCATGAACATCACGGTGTGGAGTTACGTCGACCAGCTTGCGATCTCCGTGCTCACCGACGACGTCACCCTCGCCGACCCGCACGAGGCCACCGACGCGATGATCGACGCGTTCGTCGAGATCCGCGAGGCGGCGGGCCTGACCGGCGGGCTGACGGAGGTTGGCGCCGCGATGCCGATGGCCGCCGCAGCGGTTTGAGCAGGGACTACGTGTGACTACCCGTCATCCTGGGTTTACAGATCTGCTGAAATCGTTATGCAGACCTGAAAAATGATCCTTTACAGATCCTCAGGAAAGTGTCACGCTTCGTAGGTGCCTTTGCCCCTCGACGAATCGAACGCCATCGGGAGCCGTCGCTATCAGCTGACCGTGGTGGCCGTGAGCACTGTCGACCTGGTCGGATCGGCCGGCGGATGGATGTGTGACAAGGCCAGAGCCGGGTGGGACGTGCGGGTGGTGCTCACCGACGACAGCGACACGCGGCCGCTCGCGATCCTGGGTGCCTCACCGCTGAGCGCCGACGCTGCGCTGACCGACGTGATGAAGATGGCCTCGCTCGGCGGAGCCTTGGCGCTGAGCGCGGGTGTGCTCGCCGACGAGCGGATTCGTGCCGGCGTGCTCGGAATTTTGAAGCGCGGGTTGACGCAGGTGACGGTGTGGGGTCAGGACTGGCCCGCGGAGCTCAGCCGTACGGCAGACCCGGTCGAGCACCGGCTCAGTTCGGCCGCCCGGGCGTTCAAGGCTCACGCGCTGGGCGCGGCAACGGTATCGACAGGTCAGATCGCAGGAACCGAGACGCTGTACAGCCTCAGCGCGAACGCATTGCGCCCGCTGCACTCGGTCTAGCTGTACTAGCGGATCCAGCCGCGGCGGCGCAGCCACCAGTCGCGGCCGACCAGGCCGAGGATCAGCAGCGCGAAGCCGACGAGGAATGCGTCCTCGACGCGACCGACGTGGTTGCCGCGCAGCATCGCCAGCAGGAAGAGCGCTGCCACGATGCCGCCGAGGTGGATGGCCTTGTGGTTCTCCTTCGACCAGCCCCATTCGGCGGACGGCACTTCCTCGACATCGATATTGCGGCCGGTGTGTCGCTCGACCTCGGTGGTGGTCACGGCGGCTCCTCGCGGTGGGCGGACAACTGCCGACATTCTGGCATACGCGGTTGTCCGGGGTATTCCGCGCGCCCGTAGGGTCATGCGTCATGGCAGACCAGTTCGACGGACGAGTCGCTTTCATCACCGGCGCGGCGCGGGGCCAGGGTCGCGCGCATGCTGTGCGGTTCGCCGAGGAGGGTGCCGACATCATCGCGCTGGATCTGTGCGATCAGATCGACAGCGTCGCCTATCCGATGGCGACACCCGAGGATCTCGACGAGACGGTCAGGCTGGTCGAGAAGACCGGACGCCGGATCGTGGCCGAGCGCGCGGACGTCCGTGACCTCGAAGCGCTGAAGGCCGTTGTGGCCAACGGGGTGGCCGAGTTCGGTCGCATCGACTTCGTGCTCGCCAATGCGGGGATCCTGCCGGCCGCCGGTGAACCGGGTAGCCAGATCGGGGCGTTCGTCGACGCGGTGAATGTCATGCTCAACGGCGTCTACTTCACGATCGTTGCCGCGCTGCCCGCGATGCTCGAGCACGGGGACGGCGGCGCCATCGTGATCACCAGCTCAGCGGCGGGATTCCGGCCGGTCACCGTCGACTTCGGCACCGCCAGCCACGGCGCGGCGGGATACACCGCCGCCAAGCACGGCGTGATCGGATTGATGCGACATTTCGCGATAGCGCTGGCCGAGAAGAACATTCGCGTCAATACGGTCCATCCCGGTGGGGTGGCGACGCCGATGATCTACAACGAAGCGATGGCGGAGTGGTCCCTGGAGCACCCGAATTTCAGCCCTTCGCAGCAACCGCTGCTGGACAACCCGCCCGTAGAGCCCGAGGTCATCAGCGACACCATGGTCTACCTGTGCGGGGAGTCCGGTCGATACCTCACCGGGGTGGCGCTGCCCGTCGACGGCGGACAGATCATCAAGTGACCTCGCCGTAGCGGCGCAGCGCTTCGGCCCGTTCCTCCTTGTGATCGACGATCGGATCGGGGTAGTCGTCGTCGTCGATTTCGGGAACCCACCGTCGCACGTATTCGCCGTCGGGATCGAACTTCTCACCCTGCGTCGTCGGGTTGAACACCCGGAAGTAGGGTGCCGCATCGGTACCGCAGCCCGCGGCCCACTGCCAGCCGTGCTGGTTGTTCGCCATGTCTCCGTCGACCAGTTGGTCGAGGAACCAGCGGGCTCCCCACTGCCACGGCAGGTGCAAGTCCTTCACGAGAAACGACGCCGCGATCATCCGCACACGGTTGTGCATGAAGCCGGTTTCAGCGAGCTGCCGCATTCCGGCGTCGACAATCGGGAACCCGGTGCGGCCGGCCTTCCATGCGTCGAACAGCTTGCGCGCGTTCTCGTCGTCGTCGACCTGAATCTTGTCGAACGCCTTGTTCCAGTTCCACCATGCGCTGTCCGGCCATTCGTTGAGCACCGCGGCGTAGAAGTCGCGGAACGCGAGCTCACGTAGATACGCCTGCGCGCCTGTGCCATCGCCGAGGTCGGCGGCCATGGTGCGCGGGTGGATGGCGCCGAATTTCAGGTGCGCCGACATCCGGCTGGTGGCGGGTAGGTCCGGCCGGTTGCGATCCTTGTCGTATGCCTCGAGTTGCTTGCGCACGAACGACTTCCACTGACGCCGGGCCGCGCCCTCTCCGGCGGGCAGCTCCAATTCCACACCGCCGTCGGGGATCTGGACCCCGCCAGGCACATCGCCGGGATCAATCCACTGAGCGGATTTGGGGCCGGACGACGCGGGGGACCGCCACCCGTGCTTGCGCCAGGCTGCGTAGAACGGGGTGAACACCTTGTAGGGCGTGCCGTCGTCCTTGGTGACCCGTCCCGGCGACACCAGGTAGGGCGACCCCGACTCTTCGAGGGAAACATCGCCAAGGGCGTCGCGCACCGCGTCGTCGCGTCGCCGGCCGAACGGGGTGTAGTCGCCGGACACGTGGACCGAGGAGGCACCGATCGCTTTCGCCAATGCCGGAATGCGCTTCTCCGGGCGGCCGCGGCTTACGTGCAGGCGCCCGTCGAGGTTTTCGTGCAGATCGCGAAGCGCGTCATACAGGTACTGCAGCCGCCGCTGCCCCGACGAGGCCTTCAGGCGCGGGTCCAGGACGTAACAGGCGAGCACCTCGCCGTCGCCACTGGCGGCGTCCAGCAGGGCCGGGTGGTCGTGCAGCCTCAGATCGCGCCTGAACCACAACAGTGTGGGCATGGCATTGATGCTGCCCGAATTTCCCGGTAGAGAAACAGGATGCAGTTTTGGTCGGGCACTCCGTTCATGAAAACGTCAGAAATCCTGCCGCTGGCACGCATGCTCGACGATGCCGGCTACGACGGCATGGTGACTGCCGACCACCTCATCTACCCCCGTGACCTTTCCTCGCCCTACCCGGACCATCCCAGCGGTAAGCCCCCGTGGGAACCCGAGACGGCATGGCCGGACTGCTGGGTGCAGATCGGCGCGATGGCGGCGGTGACAAGCCGGTTGCGCTTCTCCAACGCGGTCTACGTCGCGCCTGCGCGACCGCTGCTGGAAGTGGCCAAACAGGTCGCCACGGCCGCTGTGCTGTCACAGGGGCGGGTGTCGCTGGCCGTGGGTGTCGGGTGGATGCGCGAGGAGTACGAGATGCTGGGCCAGGATTTCACGACCCGCGGTAGGCGGCTCAACGAGATGATCCCGGCATTGCGCGCACTGTGGGGTGGCGGCTGGGTGTCCTGGAGCGGGGAGTACTACCAGGTGCCCGAGATGATGATCGAGCCTCATCCGGAGGTGCCCGTCCCCATCCACTGCGGCGGTGAATCGGAAGCGGCGCTTCGGCGCGCGGCGAAGCTCTGCGACGGCTGGGTGGGCTACGCCTACGGATGGGACGAAGCGGTGTCCTATGCGGACAAGATCACCAAGCTGCGCCACGAATATGGCAGGGCCAGCGAGCCTTTCGACGTCATGTTGGCGTTGATGGAACCACCGTCGCCGGATCTCTATAAACGGGCGCAGGACGCGGGCATCACCGCCGTGATGTGCGCCCCGTGGATGGGCGCGGACCTGCCTGGTGACGACGTCGAACGCTACCGCGAGCCCATCAAGCGGTTCGCGCAGGAGATCATCGGAAAGGTGCGGTGAGCATGAGTTTTGAAGGCAACGAGATCCGCGATCTCGTGCACTGCCTCTATGCGGCCATCGACCGAAACGACCGGGCGACGCTCGAGGCCGTGGTGTCGCAGCGGGTGGTCGTGGAGGTCGGCGGGGAGGGACCGGTCGGATGGCACGAATGGATCGGCCGCCTGGACGAATTCTTCACGGCCTTTCCCGACGGGCGCCACGAACTCGACGAGGTACTCGTGGACGGTTCCCACGGCGTATCCCGCTGCCGGTTCGTTGGCACTCATACCGGCCTGTTCCGTGGCATCGCGCCGACCGGAAAAGCGGTGTCGGTGGCCGGCATCCACATCGACCGGTTTCAGGGCGACATGCTCGTGACCCATCGTGGACAACTCGACATGCATGGGCTGTATCAACAGCTGCGTGGCGCATAGGGGCGGGCTTCGCCCGGTTCTGCAAATAGTTCTTATCGTTCTGTGACACGGCTGTCCATCGCACCGTTCACGCGATCGCGAGCGGCGTAATCTCGGTGTGGAGCCGGCTGAAATGGGTGGATGCGATGGACCTGTCGAGACGCAACTTTTTGGCCGGTGCAGCAGCCGTGGGTGCCACCCTCGTCGTGACGACCGCCGCTGCGCGGTCGGCGATGGCCAGTCCGCCCGACGAATTCGACGTCACCCACACCGACGCCGAGTGGCGAGACCTGTTGTCGGCTGACCAGTACTACGTGCTCAGAAGCGCGGGCACCGAGATGCCATACAGCAGTCCGCTCAACGACGAACACGGACACGGTGTCTTCAGTTGCGCCGGCTGTGGATCAGATCTGTTCTCATCCGAGACCAAGTTCGACAGTGGCACCGGGTGGCCCAGCTTCTGGCAACCTCTGGGCAGCGCCGTACTCGAGCGCCCCGACGACAGCATCGGCATGTCCCGCACCGAGGTTCTGTGCCGCAGCTGTGGCGGACACCTCGGCCATGTGTTCGACGACGGTCCGCAACCCACGGGGCTTCGCTACTGTATGAACGGCGACGCCATGGCCTTCCGTTCCACCTGAGCCGCCGAAGCCTAGTCCCGCGGATCGAAGCGGAAGACCGCCAGTTCGCCTGCAAGCGCCTCGAATTCGTCTGGTGTGCCCTCGCGCAGCAGTCCCGATCGTCGAACATCAACTGGTCACCGAGACGTTCATCACCGCGTGCGCCAACGGCGACCTGCGAGCGCTGACCGCGATCCTGGATTCGGCGGTCTGGGGGGTCGGCACCATCGTCGGCGACGGAACCCTGCCGCCACAGATCAGCCACGGCTCGAAGGATGTCGCAGTCAATCTGCTGCGCTACCTCGGCCAGGGCGCCACGCTTGTCAGTGGGCCGGCAGGCCAGCCGACGGTGTTGGCATTCATGGACCGTCGATTCTTCGCGGTGCTGGTATTCACGTTGCGGGACAACATGATTCTCAAGATCGAGGCAGCCGTGGACCCCTCGGCCGCGCTACCCCGATAACTGAACGGAAGACAACCCGTGCCGGGGGTGCACGGGTTGTCTTCCTGGTTCAGGTTGCGCCGCAAGTTACATCGGCGGCATCAGCACGGTGTCGATCAGGTAGACGGTGGCGTTGGCTGTCTGCACCCCACCGCAGACCACGGATGCGTCGTTGACCCGCAGGTCGTTACCCATGCCGGTGACGGTCACGTCGGCGCCCTGCACCGTCTTGTGGGTCCCGGCGACCTGCGCGGGACCGGCCTGACCGGGTACCACGTGGTAGGTCAGGATGCTGGTGAGCAGGGGAGCGTCGGTCTTGAGCTTCTCGATGGTCGCCGGATCGATCTTCGCGAACGCAGCGTCGGTGGGAGCGAATACCGTGAACTGGCCGCCGTTGAGGGTGTCGACGAGGTTCACCTGCGGATTCAATTGTCCGGAAATCGCTTTGGTGAGCGTGGTCAGCATCGGGTTATTCGACGCGGCCACGGCTACCGGGTCCATTGCCATGCCCTGAACGGAGCCGGGACCCGTCGGAACCTGCTGCGCGTAGGCCGAACAGCCGGTACCGACCATCTCGGCCTGCGCGCTCGTCGCCGTGCCGAGGGACAATCCGAGAGCGGCAATCGCGGCGAAGCCGACCCCCAAAGTTTTCTTTGCGTACATGAAATTCGCTTCCTTTCGTTGGGGACGGCTTATGCCGCCTCGTTTTTGACGTCATGGGTTATTCGGAGCCGTGCGCGGTGCGGATTGGTCATCAGCCGTAGGTAAACGAAAAGATCTGCAATCCGGCTGGCACCTCGACGTCGAGTCGTCCGCGTGTCACATCGGGATCAGCGGCGATCTGATGCAGTGTCGGCGGGCCGCTGATCGGCACGGTGGATTCCGCGCCGTTGCGGGTGACGGTCAACGTACCGTTGCCGCCGGCCACGATGTAGACGTCTTTGGCGTGATAGTTCAGCGCGATACCGGAGTTGTCGCTCCGTGACGTCGCACCCTGGTAGTCGAGCGCCCAGTCGCCGGTCAGCGCAAAACTGTCATCGGGAAGTTGTTGTGGATAGCTGAAATTGAATGATCCCTCGTCATACGTGCCGGTGCCGCCGTAGTTGACCACCTTGCCGACACTGAGATAAGTCTCGGGTGTCGTCTCCTCCGATGGAGTCGTGTCTTGGGCGTCGACCGGTGGCGGCAGCTGCGCCGATGGGTTGGCCTCCGAGATCAGCTGGCGTATCAGGCGCTCGGTGACGTCGTAGTCGCCCTCTCCGAACTTGATATGGCGCACCGTGCCCGACGCGTCGATGAGGTACTTGGCCGGCCAGTAGCGGTTGCGGTAGTTCGTCCACGTCGAATAGCCGTTGTCCAACGCGACGGGATAGGTGATGCCCAGATCTTCTGCGCCCGAGGCGACGTTGCCTTCGACGCGTTCGAATGCGTACTCCGGCGTGTGCACGCCGATCACCTCGAAACCGACGTCGCGGTAGCTGTCGTACCAGTCGACGAGGTGCGGTGCGGCGCGCTGGCAGTTGATGCACGAGTACGCCCAGAAGTCGACGAGTACCACCTTGCCGCGCAACGACTTCAGGTCGACCGCCGAGCCGTTCGGGGTGTTCAGCCAAGCGGTGATGTTCTTGATGTCCGGTGCGGTACCGCAGCTTTCCAGCTCAGGGGCGCCGTCACTGCAGTTCGCCAGCTCTCTGTTCTGATCGTTGACCAGGCCTGCAAGGTTGAGCTTCTCGCGGATCTGCTCGTCGCCGCCGACGCGCTCCTGCAGCGTGCCGGTGTAGTCCGGGATCGCACGTTGCAGCGCGGCCGGGACGTTGAACGCGAGGGCCACGGCCAGCAGGATGGTCACAATGCCAGCGGTGATACGGATCTCGCGCTGGCGGCGCCGGAACGCCGCCACCCGCTCGGCGACACGGCGGCCTGCCAGGGCGAAGAACAACAGCGGCAACGCCGCGCCGACGGCGAACGCCAGGGTCAGCACGATGGTGGGAAGGCCGATCGTTCCTGTCGCCCCGGCGATGACGATGGCCGCCAGCACCGGTCCGGCGCACGGTACGTACAGCACGCCCAGCGCGAGGCCGAGACCGAAACCGCTACTGCCGGAGCCGAACTGCTTCTGCGGCAGTTTGGAGAACGGCTTCTCCAGCAGCGCCTCGAATTTCGGGAAGATCAGCCCGGCGCCGATCATCACCAAGGCGACTAGCGCGACCCAGCGGATGGCATCCTGCGGTAGGTGCAGCAGCGACAGCAGTGCGGAGCCCGCCAGCGTGACCACGCTGAAACTCAAGACCAGACCCGCGATCACACGGTAGGGCCGCAACCGGTCCGATAGTGCGGGCTTGGTGGCGACGGCCACACCGCCTGCACTGCCGGACGCGGCAGCACCGCTGCTCTGCGTGCCGGAGAAGAAGATCACCGGCAGGACGGGAAGGATGCACGGCGAGATGCCGGTGATCAATCCGCCCAGAAAGCCGATCAGTGCAAGCGTGAACATGGACGTTTCCTAGATACGACGAGCTGGGCCCCACGTCGAGTCGGGGGCCCAGCTCGCGGTGATGAAGGGGGAATGTGGCCTAGCTGGCCGGGGGCATCAGCACGGTGTCGATCATGTAGACCGTCGCATTGGCGGTCTGCACACCACCGCACACCAATCCGGCGTCATTGACCTTCAGTTCGGGACCGGCCCCGGTGACGTTCACCGATCCGCCTTCGAGGGTCTTGTGCTCACCGGCGACTGCCGAGGGGCTGGCCTGGCCCTCGACCACGTGATAGGTCAGGATGCTGGTCAGCAGATCCGAATCGGTCTTCAACGTCTCGAGAGTGGCCGCATCGATCTTGGCGAACGCGTCGTCGGTCGGCGCGAACACCGTCAGCGCGGGATTGCTGTTCAGCGTTTCGACGAGGTTGACGTTGGGATTGAGCTGACCCGACAGCGCCTGTGTCAGCGTCTTGAGCATCGGGTTGTTGGACGCCGCGACCGCGACTGGATCCTGCGCCATGCCCGTCACCGATCCCGGGCCCTCCGGCACCTGCTCGGCGTAGGCCGCGCAGCCGTTGCCCACGAGGTTCGCGGCGGGATCGGCCATCGCGCTGGTGGGCGAGGCGGGTGCCGACGATGTCATGGTCGCGGTAGCGGCCGACGTGGTGGACTCGGCCTCTGATGATGCCTCGGACGAACTGTCGCTGGAGCACGAGACTGCGCCGAAGATTGCGAGTGCGCCCAGGCCGGCAGCGGCGACCGTCTTACGGTGAAGTGTTCTCATGGGTTCCCATCCCTTGTGTCGGACGACCGTGTTGCCGTCCTGTGTGTGACGAAGGGGATTCGATGTGACGTGACGCACGGATCGCCGGTTTGTCGGGTGGTCACAATTGCGTCACATTTGGCGCCGTCGAGCGGCGACGGCCCCAGCGGACGGGACTGTGGCGCACCCGGGGCGTCACAATGGTTCGGTGACCAACAGGCAGCGCGTGCTGATCCTCGGAAGTACCGGGTCGATCGGCACCCAGGCGCTGGAGGTCATCGCCGCCAACCCGGACCGCTTCGAGGTCGTGGGACTCGCGGCGCGTGGCGGCAACCCGCGCCTGCTGGCCCAGCAGCTCGCCGAGACGGGGGTGACGAACGTCGCCATCGCCGACGAGGCATCGGCCGCGCAGGTCGGTGATGTGACCTATGCGGGACCCGATGCGGCCACCCACCTCGTCGAGAACACCGAGGCGGACGTCGTGCTCAACGCGCTCGTCGGCGCACTCGGCCTCAAACCCACGCTGGCGGCCCTGAACAGCGGCGCCAGGCTAGCGCTCGCCAACAAGGAGTCACTGGTAGCGGGCGGGCCGCTGGTGCTCAAGGCGGCCAAACCCGGCCAGATCGTGCCCGTGGACTCGGAACACTCCGCGATGGCGCAGTGCCTGCGCGGCGGCACCGAAGACGAAGTCGCGACGATCGTGCTCACGGCATCGGGCGGTCCCTTCCTGGGCTGGTCGGCGGGCGATCTCGACTCCGTCACCCCAGAGCAGGCGGGCAAGCACCCCACCTGGTCGATGGGTCCGATGAACACGCTCAACTCGGCCACCCTTGTCAACAAAGGCCTCGAACTGATCGAGACGCATCTGCTGTTCGGCATCGACTACGCCCGCATCGAGGTGGTCGTCCATCCGCAGTCGATCGTGCACTCGATGGTCACCTTCACCGACGGGTCGACGCTGGCCCAGGCCAGTCCGCCCGATATGAAGCTGCCGATCGCGCTGGCACTGGGCTGGCCGGCCCGGGTGCCGGCCGCAGCGTCGGCTTGCGACTTCCGCACCGCCTCGACCTGGGAGTTCCTACCGCTGGACGACGAGGTGTTCCCGGCCGTCGACCTCGCCAGGCAGGCCGGCCAGCGCGGTGGCTGCCTCACCGCGGTCTACAACGCAGCGAATGAGGAGGCCGCGGCCGCCTTCCTCGACGGGAGCATCCGATTTCCGGCCATCGTGGGAACAATCGCCGAGGTCCTGCGCGCTGCGGACCAGTGGGCCACCGAACCCGCTACCGTGGATGAGGTACTCGATGCTCAGCGCTGGGCCCGCGACCGGGCAAAGCGCGAAGTCGAGCGGGAGATTTCAAGAAAAGGACTACTCACCACATGATGTTCGTGCTCGGCATCATCGCGTTCGCGTTGTGCATCCTCTTGTCGGTTGCACTGCACGAATGCGGCCACATGTGGGTGGCGCGCGCCACCGGGATGAAGGTGCGTCGCTACTTCGTCGGCTTCGGACCCACGCTGTGGTCGACGCGGCGGCCCAACAAGCTGGGTGAAACCGAGTACGGAGTCAAGGCCATCCCGTTGGGCGGCTTCTGCGACATCGCCGGGATGACCTCGGTCGACGAAATCGCGCCCGAGGACCGGCAGTACGCGATGTACCGGCAGAAGACGTGGAAACGCACCGCTGTGCTGGCCGCCGGCCCCGCCATGAACTTCGTCGTCGGCCTCGTGCTCATCTATGCCATCGCGGTGATCTGGGGGCTGCCCAACCTGCATCCGCCCACCCAGGCCATCGTCGGTGAAACCGGTTGTGTCGCAGCGCAAATCAGCAAGGACGAGGTGGCTGACTGCACCGGTCCCGGACCGGCCGCCGAGGCCGGTATTCGTGCCGGCGACGTGATCGTCAAGGTGGGCGACACGCCCGTCAGCACCTTCGACGAAGCCAGGACCGCACTGCAGCAGGCCTCCGGACCGACCACCGTCGTCTACGAGCGGGACGGACAGCCCTCCAGCGCGGTCGTCGACGTCACCCGCACGCAGCGGTTCACCGGCGAGGGCGACCAGCCCACGACCGTCGGCGCCATCGGTATCGCCGCCGCGTACTTCGGGCCGACGCAGTACAACCCGTTGTCTGCGGTCCCGGCCACCTTCGCGTTCACCGGGGACCTGGCCGTCGAACTGGCCAAGTCACTGGCCAAGATCCCGACCAAGATCGGTGCGCTGGTGCACTCGATCGGCGGCGGGGAGCGTGACCCGGAAACGCCCATCAGCGTCGTCGGCGCCAGCATCATCGGCGGCGACACCGTGGACGCCGGGCTGTGGGTCGCGTTCTGGTTCTTCCTGGCCCAGCTCAACTTCGTGCTCGGCGCGATCAACCTGGTGCCGCTGCTGCCCTTCGATGGCGGGCACATCGCCGTTGCGTGGTACGAGAAGATCCGCAATATGATCCGGTCGGCGCGCGGCAAGGTGGCCGCGGCACCCGTCAACTACCTCAAGCTGATGCCGGCCACCTACGTCATTCTGTTCGTGGTGGTCGGATACATGCTGCTGACCGTCACCGCTGACTTGGTCAACCCGATCAGGTTGTTCCAGTAGGAGAAGACTCGTGACCTCCACGCAAAGCATCGGTCTGGGGATACCGGCGCCACCGGCGCCGACCCTGTCCCCGCGCCGCAAGACGCGCCAGCTCATGGTGGGCGACGTCGGCGTGGGTAGTGACTATCCGATCGCCGTGCAGTCGATGTGCACCACGAAGACACACGACATCAACGCGACCCTGCAGCAGATCGCCGAGCTGACGGCCTCGGGCTGCGACATCGTGCGCGTCGCGTGCCCGCGACAGGAAGACGCCGACGCGCTGCCCGCGATCGCGAAGAAGTCGAAGATCCCCGTCATCGCCGACATCCACTTCCAGCCCAAGTACATCTTCGCCGCGATCGACGCGGGCTGTGCGGCGGTGCGCGTGAATCCCGGCAACATCAAGGAATTCGACGGCCGGGTCGGGGAAGTCGCCAAAGCGGCAGGGGCAGCGGGCATTCCGATCCGTATCGGCGTCAACGCCGGCTCGCTGGACAAGCGATTCATGGAGAAATACGGCAAGGCCACGCCGGAGGCGCTGGTCGAGTCCGCGCTCTGGGAGGCCTCGCTGTTCGAGGAGCACGGCTTCGGCGATATCAAGATCAGCGTCAAGCACAACGATCCCGTCGTCATGGTCGCGGCCTACGAACTGCTGGCATCGAAGAGCGACTACCCGCTGCATCTCGGCGTGACCGAGGCCGGGCCGGCGTTCCAGGGCACCATCAAGTCCGCTGTCGCGTTCGGAGCGCTGCTGTCCAAGGGCATCGGCGACACCATCCGTGTCTCGCTGTCCGCGCCGCCCGCCGAAGAGGTCAAGGTCGGCAACCAGATCCTCGAATCGCTGAATCTGCGGCCGCGTGGTCTGGAGATCGTGTCGTGCCCGTCGTGTGGCCGCGCGCAGGTCGACGTCTACACCCTGGCCAACGAGGTGACCGCCGGTCTGGAAGGCATGGAGGTTCCGCTGCGCGTCGCGGTCATGGGCTGCGTCGTGAACGGCCCGGGTGAGGCGCGCGAGGCCGACCTCGGCGTGGCGTCCGGCAACGGTAAGGGCCAGATCTTCGTCAAGGGTGAGGTCATCAAGACCGTTCCCGAGCACCAGATCGTCGAGACGCTGATCGAAGAGGCGATGCGCATCGCCGAAGAAATGGGCCCGGCGTCCGGATCAGACGCCAGCGGTTCGCCGGTCGTGACCGTAAGCTGAGGGGGACCCTGTGAGCACGGAGCCGCTCCGGCGGCGACATTGAGCGGGGTCACCGCACCGTCACGGATCGGTTAGAAAGAGTCTCCATGTCGGCTCCTCCGCTGTTTCGCCGCGTCGATGAACGACGGGTTTCTTTGGTACGCGAAGCGGGTGAGGTGTACCGCGTCCTGGACGAAGATCCGGTCGGCAGCTGCATGGTGGCATCGCGAGTGGTCGAGCACGGCATCGAACCCGCAGCGATCGGCGGCGAGCTGTGGACCCGTCGGCGTCCCACCGAATCCCTCTGTTACGCAGGGGCGAACCTGATCCCGCTGCGCGGCGGCGTCGACGACATGTATGCGTTCGCCGACAAGGCGATGAGCGCCGCTCGGCGTTGTTCGTCTCTGGTCGGCCGCGCCGAGATGGTGCTCCCGATGTGGCAGCGGCTCGAGCACGCCTGGGGCGCTGCCCGCGACGTGCGCGAGCATCAACCGCTGATGGCGCTGAGCACTCCACCCATCTGCGCGATCGACCCGCATGTCCGCCAGGTACGTGCCGACGAGCTCGATGCATACCTGGTCGCGGCCATCGACATGTTCATCGGCGAGGTCGGCATCGACCCGCGGATCGGTGACGGCGGCCGCGGCTACCGGCGCCGCGTCGCGGGGTTGATCGCCGCCGGCCGCGCGTGGGCCCGCTTCGAACGCGGCCAGGTGGTCTTCAAGGCGGAGGTCGGCTCCCAGTCGCCGTCCGTCGGCCAGATCCAGGGCGTATGGGTGCATCCCGATTGGCGCGGTCACGGGATCGGCACCGCGGGCACGGCGACCCTGGCGTCGGCGGTCGTCCGTAGTGGCCGCACCGCGAGCTTGTACGTCAACAGCTTCAACACCGTGGCCCGCGCCACCTATGACCGGATTGGCTTCACCCAGGTCGGCACGTTCGCGACCGTTCTGCTCGACTGATTCTCGCGTGCCTCTACGCTCGGGGCATGACTGACGACGATCCCAGAGTTGCGCGCCGCGAAATCGCCGACGCGCTGGTGCGCGCGCTCGAGCAGCGTCATGAGCTACTCGATGTCGTCGTGAAAGCCGAGGACTACGACGCCGCGATCGGGGCAATCGCAAGCCATCTCGGCACCTCGACCTCCGCTGCCGAGGCCGTGCTGCGGTTGTCGTTCGATCGGCTCACCAAGGTTTCGCGCCGGAAAATCGCGGCCGAACTCGAGGACCTGAACAATCAGCTGAGCTTCACCAGGGGTGAGCCCGCGAGTTCGGTCGATGCCATAGTGCTGCGGCCCTTCGCCGCCGACGCCGATCGCGACATCTTCGCCGCGCGCACCGCCGACGTACAGGAGGCGGGCGACGGTTCGCGTGCGCCCGCCGGCGAGCTCGAGGACGAGATCCAGGCCGGGCTGCAGCGCGTCGACGCCGAGGACGCGGCATGGCTGGTCGCGATCCACGGTCCGCAGAAGATCGGCATGGTCTTCGGCGATCTCGTCGCCGGTGAGGTCAACGTCCGGATCTGGATCCACCCGGACTACCGCAAGCAGGGCTACGGCACCTCGGTGCTTCGCAAGTCGCGCTCGGAGATGGCCGCCTATTTCCCTGCCGTGCCGTTGGTGGTCCGGGCGCCGGCCGCGGGCGCGTAGCCCACATCGAAATCAACGATTTGCAGGCCTGCTCTCGGACTTTCTCTGCAATTCGTGGAATTCGTTGCGCGCCTCCACGATCTTGAGGTCTCGGATTCGTAACATCTGCCTCAATGGCAACTTCAGTATCACGTGTTACCGCCCTCCTGATGGTCGCGGCGGTGGTCATCACCTTCGGGCCGGCCTGTACACCCAAGCCCGACGGGCCCGAGCCGACGGCTGAGCAGTTCTTCGCCGCGTTGATCGCCGGGGACACCGGTGCCGCCGCCGAATTGAGTGACCGGCCCGCCGATGCGCGCCAAGCGCTCAACAACGCGTGGGCCGGCCTGCAGGCCACCCACCTCGACGCCCAGATCCTCAGCTCGAAGTACGCCGAGGACACCGGCAGTGTCGCCTACCGCTACACCTGGCATCTGCCCAAGGACCGCATGTGGACCTACGACGGGCAGCTCAACTTGGTCCGCAACGAGGGCCGATGGGAAGTGCGCTGGAGTGCCACCGGCCTGCACCCGAAGCTCGGCGAGAACCAGACGCTGGCGCTGCGCGCCGACCCGCCCCGGCGGGCCTCGGTCAACGAACGCGGCGGCACCGACGTCCTGGTGCCCGGCTACCTCTACAGCTTCTCGCTCGACGCGCAGGCGGCGGCCGGTTCGCTGATGACGACGTCACGCGCGGTCGTCGATGCGCTGCGGCCGTTCGACAACACGCTGGATCCGCAGCGCCTCGCCGAGCAGGCAAGTTCGTCGAAGAAGCCGATGTACCTGATCACGCTTCGGCAGTCCGACCACGACCGGGTGGCGGGCGCGATCGGGCAGCTGCCCGGCGTGGTGATCACGGCGCAGGCCGAATTGCTGCCGACCGATGAGACATTCGCGCCTGCGATCGTCAACGAGGTCAAGAAGGCGGTGGTCGACGAGCTCGACGGGCAAGCCGGATGGCGCGTGGTGAGCGTCAATCAGAACAACGTCGATGTCGACGTGCTCAACGAGGTGGCGGGCGAGCCGGCGCCGTCGATCACGATCAGCCTCGACCGGGCCGTGCAGAACGCCGCGCAGAACGCCGTCAACTTCACCGGTAAGCCCGCGATGATCGTGGCGATCAAGCCGTCCACCGGCGAGATCCTGGGCGTCGCGCAGAACGCCTCGGCCAACGCGCAGGGGCCGCTGGCCACCACGGGCCTGTACCCGCCGGGGTCGACGTTCAAGATGGTCACCGCGGGGGCGGCGATGGAGCGTGACATGGCCACGCCCAACACGCTGCTGCCCTGCCCGGGCACCATGGACATCGGCCATCGCACCGTGCCCAATTACGGTGGGTTCGATCTCGGCACCGTGCCGATGTCGCGGGCGTTCGCCAGTTCGTGCAACACGACCTTCGCAGAACTGGCCAGCCGCATGCCGCCGCGCGGGTTGACGCAGGCAGCCGCCAAGTACGGCATCGGCACGGATTACACGATCGAGGGTATGACCACCGTCACCGGCTCGGTACCGCCGACGGTGGACCTCGCCGAACGTACCGAGGACGGCTTCGGCCAGGGCAAGGTCGTCGTCAGCCCCTTCGGCATGGCACTGGCGGCGGCGACCGTCGCAGCCGGGAAAACGCCTGTGCCACAACTGATCGAAGGCCGCCAAACCCAGGTCACCGGCGATCAGACCCCGATAAGTCCGAAGATTCTCGACGGCCTGCGGCCGATGATGCGGTTGGTTGTCACCAACGGCACTGCCAAGGATCTCCAGGGCGCGGGTGACGTGCGGGGTAAGACCGGTGAGGCGGAGTTCGCGGGTGGCTCGCATTCGTGGTTCGCCGGCTACCGCGGCGACATGGCGTTCGCGGCGCTGATCGTCGGCGGCGGATCCTCGGAGTACGCGGTGCGGATGCTCAAGCTCATGTTCGACTCGCTGCCGCCGAGCTACCTGGCCTGAGCCCGCATGGGTTCGATCCCAAACGGCCGCGGCGGTACCGTTGAACCGTTATGACAGGGCTCGACGACCACTCTGGGACGCGCATCTCCGACGCGCAGGCAGCGATGCGCATCTCCGATGCGGATCGCAACGGGACGTTGCGCCGGCTGCACAACGCCGTCGCCCTCGGGCTGATCGACATCGACGAATTCGAGGAGCGCTCGGCGTTGGTGTCGAGTGCGCGGCTGCACACCGACCTCGACAACCTCGTCGGTGATCTACCCGGACCTGGCGCTATCGTCACGACGGCCACCGACCGCGTGGAGTTGCGGGGCGTGCTCGGTTCGCTCAAGCGCCAGGGGGAGTGGACCGTGCCGACGCGGTTGGCGTTACATCGGCGGGTGGGCTCGGTTGACCTCGACCTGACCAAAGCGCGCTTCGCAGGGTCCATCGTCGTGGTGGAACTCGACCTGAAGTTCGGTGGGCTCGACCTTCGGCTGCCCGACGGCGCCAGCGCATCGATCGACGACGTCGAGGTGGTCGTCGGTAGCGCTCACGATCACCGCAAGGACGCACCCGCCGAAGGCAATCCGCACGTCATCCTCACCGGCAAGGTGGTCTGCGGATCCGTCGACATTCGTGGGCCGCGTAAAGGGCTGCGCTTCGGGCGCATCACTTGAGCGGTTCGTCGGGGACCCCGAACCGCTGCTGATATTCGCGCACCTGCTCACGCACCGCACCGGCATCAAGCCCCGTGTCGTCCCACGTGTAGCGGCCACCGCCGCCGTCGCCGGGGTGGGCGGCCAGGAACGCGCGCATGTTCTGCTCGGCGACGGGCGAAAGTTCGCGTCCGAGTTCGGCATACAGCGCGCGAATGGTGGTGAACGGGTCGCGGATGAAATCGGCGAACTGTACGTCGACGATCCGATGTCCGGCCAGCGCCTCTGAATCCCGCAGTTTCATCCCCCGTTCGAGGCCGACCACGATCTCTTCGCATGACTGCCCCGCGCAGTCGGTGATCGAACTGTCGTCGGACGCGAGACGGCGCAGGTGGTGGGTCAGTGCGCTGATCGACGAGATCACGTTGAGCGGGTCGCGGTGGTTCTGCACGATGACCGCGTCGGGATATTCGGCGACCAGCGCGTCGAGCTGCCACAGATGCGCGGGCGACTTCAGCAGCCATGAACAGGATCCGCCGGGCACCCCGGATTGCAGGTGCTGCAGGAACGTTCGGTGATAGCGATAGGCAGGGCGGTAGTCGGCGTCGTACAGGAGCCACCGGTAGTACGTCGGCAGGCGGTACTGCACGGAGAAGATCATGCTGCAGAACTGGCCCGCGGTGATCCGTACACACTCCTGGCCATGAAGTGCGCCCATCGGATGGAACGCCAGTAGTCCGGGAACGATCTGCTCGGACATCTCGATGCTCGCCTGGGTTTCGGCGATGCGGGGGTCAGTGGCATACGTCTCCGGCCGGGGTAGGGGGTGTGGGTTGTCCACCTCCCAGGTCAGCGGGGGCCGAAGCTCGGGGTCCTGCGCGAGGAGGTCGAACAGGATCGTGGTGCCGGTGCGTGGCTGCCCGACGATGAATATGGGCCTGCTGATCTGCTGGGCGGCAACGGCGGGATTCTCCTTGCGCCACTTGGTGATCTGCAGTCGGCTGACCATGGGCCGGATGATGTCGAGCACCGCGATCTCGACGCCGAGATCGTTCAGGCGTGCCTCGGTGACCAGTCCGTCGCACAACAGATTGAGCCCTTCGCGCCAACTGTCGTCGCCGCCGAAGTCGTCACTGCCCGCCATCTCGCACGCCTGCTCGACGAGCAGGTCGGGTTGGAAACGCTCGCCGGTCACGACACGGCCCCGCCGCGCCGGACGCTGGTCTTGACCTCCGGTGGGGCGGGGTTGTCGAGCCATCGGAGCACGACGAAGCCCCTGCGCCGACCGCCGGTGTCCAGCCAGTGGCCATGACCGAAGTCTTTGGCGCCGATGGCAATTCGCACGGTACCGTCGTCGTCCGGCGCGACCCCCTTGTTGGTGACGGAGCTATGGCGATGCCGGGGTTCCAGGCACTCGTGCCAGATGCTCTCCAGCGTCACGTTCCAATACCGCGTGTCGGGTGGCTGGATCTCGAGCACGAGCGACTCGTCGGGTTCGAGCCCAAAGGTGCCGATCATGTAGAGGTTGTCGGGTGTGGTGTCGGCGGCGCCGAGTTCGGCGGCCCCGGCGGTCATCAGCGTGTTCGGCTGATCGAGCAGTTCAGGCTTGATCGTGCGGTGCATCGTGGCCAGCTTGACGATCGTCCATGCCATCGCGGTGAACTGTTGTGCAGCAACGTCATCGGTGATCGGGCGCAGCGGGTCGGGATCGAGGGACTCGATACGCATGGTGGCGGGTTCTTCGGTCGCGACGTCGCCGATGTACTCGCGGACGACGATCGACGAGGCATCCTCCGGGATGGACACCCACTGCGCCGAACCGAGCACTTCGCTCGACGGCTCGGTGGGAGAGAACAGCAATTCGAACTTGCCGGAGTCGATTACGAGGTCGGTGTCGCTGACGTATCCCGACATCCGTCGCGGCGTCAGGCCGGTGCCGGCGAGCACCTGGTAGCCGAGGTAGGCGGTAGTGCCGCGGGTGCCGGTGACGCGGTAGGCGCGGTCGCCGCGGATCATCGCCAACAGGTAGCGGCCGTCGGGGTTGGGTCCCCCGATCATCCGAGTGTCGGGACACATGTCGAAGAATGCCGGTCGTTCGGGGTCGGCCTGGACGGACAGTTCCGAGCACAGTCCGATGATCTTCGCGACGACCTGGAGGCCCTCGATGAGCTCCCGCTCGTCGATTGCGTCCGCGGTCACCGACTTGGTGAGGTCGGCCAGCATCTGCTGAACCAACTGCCACGATTCCAGGGTTCTCGGCGCGGCCGTGTTGCCATCGATGTCCACAGTGAGACATAGTCTCATCATGGACGTCGTCTCATCGCAGAATTCGCGGGAAAGTCTGACGGTCCGCAGACAGCGGGCCACGCGGGCCCGCATCGCGACGGCGGCGGCGCAGCGAGTCGCCGAAAACGGCCTGGCCGGCGTGACGGTCGAGCAGATCGCGGCGGCGGCCGAGGTCGGGCGCGCCACGTTCTTCCGGTACTTCAGCTCGAAGGAGGACGCTGTCGCCGAGGGGATGACGACGCGCTGGCTCGATGCGATCACGGCGGTCATCGCCAAACAGCCGGCGGGGTTGTCGGCGAGCGACGCGGTGATCGCGGGGTTCGGCGACCTCGGCGACGGCTTCGAGGCGATCAGCGCCCAAGTACGTGACCTGGCCACATTGACCCGGTCATCGCCCGCGCTCAGCGCGTGGACGCTGCAGATCTATCTGCGCTACGAGGCCGTCATCGCGGACTTGGTGGCCCCGCGGATCGGTGATTTGACCGACGACGACCCGCGGCCGAGGCTCATCGGAGCGTTGGCCATGGCCTCGGTGCGCATCGCGCTGGACGACTGGCTGCTGCACGGCGGATCGCTGCCTGTCCGCGTGCGGTCGGCGCTGTCGGCGCTACGCATCGAGTAGGTCGGCCGCCGCCGACTATCCTGGCGTCATGCCTGTTCGTACCGCCCTTCGTCCCGGCGTGGTGTCACCGACGCTGCCGGTGCCCCGCTCGATCGTGCGCCCCGAATACGTGGGCAAGGCGACCGCGCAGGAGGGAAGCGAGCCGTGGGTGCAAACCCCCGAGGTGATCGAGAAGATGCGCGTCGCCGGACGCATCGCCGCCGCGGCGCTGGCCGAGGCGGGTAAGGCCGTCGCACCGGGCGTCACCACCGACGAGCTCGACCGCATCGCGCACGAGTACATGATCGACCACGGCGCGTATCCGTCGACTCTGGGCTACAAGGGCTACCCGAAGTCCTGCTGCACCTCACTGAACGAGATCATCTGCCACGGCATCCCCGACTCGACCGTGATCGAGGACGGCGACATCGTCAACATCGACGTCACCGCCTTCATCGATGGAGTGCACGGCGACACCAACGCCACCTTCCTGGCGGGCGACGTGTCCGAGGAGCACCGGCTGCTCGTCGAGCGCACCCACGAGGCCACCATGCGGGCGATCAAGGCCGTCAAGCCGGGACGCGCCCTGTCGGTCGTCGGCCGTGTCATCGAGTCGTACGCAAACCGGTTCGGCTACAACGTGGTTCGTGACTTCACCGGCCACGGCATCGGCACCACATTCCACAACGGGCTCGTGGTGCTGCACTACGACCAGCCCGCCGTGCAGACGGTGCTCGAACCGGGAATGACGTTCACGATCGAGCCGATGATCAACCTCGGTGCGTTGGACTACGAGATCTGGGATGACGACTGGACCGTCGCGACCAAGGACAAGAAGTGGACCGCGCAGTTCGAACACACGCTGGTGGTCACCGAGGACGGCGCCGAGATCCTGACCCAGTTGTGACTGGACACTTCGCGAGTGTGAAACCACTGCGACTTTTCGGCCGATTTTTCGCAGTGAGTTCACACCCGGCGTCATGAGCGGAGCGATGCTCGTCGCCGGCACCACGTCTGATGCCGGCAAGTCCATGGTCGTCGCGGGGCTGTGTCGACTGTTGGCCCGCAAGGGCATTCGCGTTGCGCCCTTCAAGGCGCAGAACATGTCGAACAATTCCGCGGTCACGGTCGAGGGCGGGGAGATCGGCCGAGCCCAGGCCATGCAGGCCCGCGCGGCGGGCTTGGCTCCGAGCGTGCGCTTCAACCCGGTGCTGCTCAAACCGGGCAGCGACCGCACCTCGCAACTGGTGGTCCGCGGAAAAGCGGTGGACACTGTGGGCGCCCGGGATTACTTCACCCACCGCGAGCAGCTAGCGGCCGTGGTTGCCGACGAATTACGATCTCTGAGAACAGAATTCGACGTCGTGATAGTCGAAGGTGCCGGCTCGCCCGCCGAGATCAACCTGCGCGCGACCGACATCGCGAACATGGGGCTGGCCCGTGCGGCGCAGCTGCCGGTCGTGGTCGTCGGCGACATCGACCGCGGCGGACTGCTGGCCCATCTGTACGGCACTGTCGCCGTTCTCGAACCTGAGGATCAGCGACTCATCTGCGGGTTCCTCGTCAACAAGTTCCGTGGCGACCCCGCACTGCTGGCGCCGGGCCTCACACAGCTGCAGGAGCTGACCGGCCGACCGACATACGGCGTGATCCCGTACAGCGAGGGGCTGTGGCTGGACGCCGAGGACTCCGTCTCCGTGCTCACCCATCGCGTGGTCGGCGATCCGCAGCCCCCTCGCGGACAGGACTGGCTGCGAGTCGCCGCCGTCCGGCTGCCGCGCATCTCCAACTCGACCGACGTCGAGGCCCTGGCCTGCGAGCCCGGCGTGCTGGTGCGCTGGGCCGGGGACCCCGCCGACCTGGCAGACGCCGACGTCGTCGTCATCCCCGGTAGCAAGGCCACCGTCGGGGACCTGACCTGGTTACGGGAGCGCGGTCTGGCAGACGCCATCGAGGCGCACACCCGACGGGGAAAGCCCGTGCTCGGCGTGTGCGGGGGATTCCAGATGCTCTGCCGTCGCATCGACGACACCGTGGAGTCGGGGGCGGGTACCGTCGACGGGCTCGCGCTGCTCGACGCGGACATCGCGTTCGCACCTGTGAAGACGTTGCGCCACCACGAAGCCCCGTTGCACGGCTACGAAATTCACCACGGTCGCCTCAGCCGCTCAACCGAAGACGACTGGCTTGGCGTGGGGATTCGCAACGGCGCCGTATACGGCACCCATTGGCACGGCCTGCTCGACAACGACGGTGTGCGACGGCAATGGCTCAACGAGGTCGCTGCTGCCGCGGGGCGCAGCGAATTCGTCGTCGCGCGGGACGTCGACGTCCGCGCGCGTCGCGACGCCCAACTCGACGTGATGGCCGACCTGATCACCAGCCACGTCGACGTCGACGCCGTGATCGCCCTGCTGCAAAACGGTCCGCCGAAACTGCCGTCGATCGCCACTAGGCTGGCCCCATGACCTGGCGCAATATGCTGGTCCTTTTCGCCACGGCACTGCTGGTGGGTGGCTGCGCCCAACCGATCGCGGGCACGGCGACCTGGCCCGGTGCCCGGCTCGAGAACGTGCTGCTCACCCCCGCGGACTTTCCACCGGGCGTGCAATTCGAACGCATCGACCGCGAGCCCGGCCAGGCGGACGGCGCGGGCGCGCCGCCGGCCATGCTCTCGCGCCCGGAGGGCTGCTCGGAGGGGCTGACGCGGGCGATCGCCGAGTCGGCCGAGCGCGGACCAGGCAGCGCGGCGGAATACGTCGTCGCCTATGACGGCGCTCGGATGGCCATCACCGTGTTGACGTGGCGACTGGACCTCGAGAAGTTGGCGGCGGTCGCCGATCGGTGCGCAAAGTACGAGACGTTCTTCGATATGTCGACGCCCGGCATTCCGATGACGACGACGAGACTGCAGACGTCGCGCGCCGACGCGCTCGTTTACGAGCAGACCATGCGGTTGAGCGGCCAAACGGACAGTGTCTACTTCTCGTTCGAGAACATCGGGAACACCGCGGTGTTCGGAGTCGCGTTTCCGACACCCAACCCGTCGATCCCCGTCAAAGGTTCGCTGCCGCAAACGTTTCTGGAGACAACGGCAAAGCAGGCCGAGCGCGCGCAATCTGCGTGAACACCCTGTTTGCTCAAGGCGAAAACGACCCGCTCCCAGGTGACCGCCTGTAGCGTGGCGAAATGCCGCCCACCACAGTCACCGTCGACGGGTTCGGCGTGTCCGTCGACGTGGCCGGCCCCGAAAAAGGGTCCGTCGTCGTGGTCCTCGGTGCCGCCCACCATGCACCTGCGGCGTACGAACCGGTATGTCAACGGCTGCACACCGCGTCCCTTCGAACTGTGGTCATCGCACCGGACCCGCGGCTGACCGCCAAGACGGTGATCGAGGTCCTCGACGCACTCGACGTGAAGTGGGCGTTGTTGGTCGGTGACCGCGTCGGCGGGGAATTGGCGTGGGAGCTCGCGGCGACGCGGTTGGACCGGTTCATCGGGCTGGTGGTCATCGACCGCGGCCACCCGCGTGTCGCCGATCCCTCCGGTGTGGTCCGCGACGACTCGTGCCCGCCGGTGGAAATGAACACCACCGCGCTGGTCAGTACGCCCGCCGCACGCGCGGTCGCCAAAGCCAGCCAGCGCTACGTGTACGGCGACTACCGGATGGTCGACCTACTCGGCAGGCGCAATGCCCAGGAGTCCACGGCGCAGCTCGCCGCCGAGATCGTGATGCGCACGAGCACCTGGTAGGTCTAGCTGGTGGGCACCTCGTCGGGCGTCCAGGCCTGCGGCAACGCGGGACTGCCCGGGAAGAGGAAGTCGACGAAAGCCTTTGCGGTGGGCTGGGGCTCGTGGTTGGCCAGCCCGGGTCGCTCGTTGGCTTCGATGAACACGTAGTCGGGCGCGGTGACATCGGGAACCAACAGGTCGATGCCGGTCACGGGAATGCCGATCGCGCCGGCGGCCTTCACGGCGACCTCGCTCAGATGCGGGTTCACCACCGCCGTCACATCGTGGATCGTGCCGCCCTGATGCAGGTTCGCCGTTCGGCGTACGCGCAGGGTGCGCCCTTCGGGCAGCACGTCGTCGAACGAGAAGCCCGCCTCGGCGACCGTCGCCTCGGTGACGTCGTCCATCGGAATGCGCGATTCGCCGCCGGTGGCGGCCGCGCGGCGTCGGCTCTGCGCCTCGATGAGTTCGCGAATCGTGTGGTGGCCGGTGCCGACGATTTCGGCGGGCTTGCGTAATGCAGCGGCCACCACCTTGCCGTCGATCACCACCAACCGCAGATCGTCTCCGGGTGCGCGCTGCTCGATCAGCACGTTGGGGTGCTCTTCCCGCGCCCGTGCCAGCGCCGCGTCCAACTCCTCGGTGCTGTTGACGCCGACGGTGATGCCCTTGCCCTGCTCCCCGCGGGTCGGTTTGACGACGACGTCGCCGACCTCTTCGAGGAACACGTGGTCCTGTTCGTCAAATGTGGCCAGACGTCCCTTGGGCACCTGGATTCCGGCTTCCGACACCAGGCGTCGGGTCAGCCTCTTGTCGTCGCATCGTGCCATCGCCACCGCGGAGGTGTACTCCGACAACGACTCCCGCGTGATGACGCTGCGGCCACCGTGTGACAGGCGCATCTCGCCGGCTCCCGCGTCGAGGACCTCGACCCAGATCCCGCGACGCATCGCCTCGTCGGCGATGATCCGCGCATACGGGTTCAGATCGTCGACGGTCTCCGGGGGATGGGTGAACAGCGGTTCGTTGATCGCGTTCTTCCGTTTGACGGCCATGACCGGAACGCGCTCAAAACCCAGCTTCTCGTACAGGCCGATGGCGGCCTCGTTGTCGTGAGCCACCGACAGGTCCATGTAGGCCCGGCCCCGCTCGCGGTACAGCGCGGCCAGCGCACGGGTGAGTGCCGCGCCGACACCCGGCAGGCTGGTGGCCGGATCGACGGCCAGCGTCCACAGGCTCGAACCGTTCTCCGGGTCGTCGAAGAGCCGCTTGTGGTCGACCCCGGTGACCGTGCCCACCAACGATCCGTCGTCGTCGCGAACCGCCACCAGGTAGTCGAGCGCATCGAGGTCTTCGCTGTTGTCCCACAGCACCTCAACGGGTGCGGGCACCATTCCGCAGCGCATGTAGACCCGATTGATGTCCTCGGCCTCCTCTCTACGCTCCAGCGATCGCACGGTGAACCCGGTGGGTGCCGTGCGCTGAGCGTCGTCGTCGGAGAACCGCAGCCGATAGGTGTGACTGGGGTCGATGAACAACTCGGCGGGCGCCATCGCGACGAGCACGTGTGGCTCCCGGGCGTACATACAGATGTCGCGACGACCATGCCCCTCTTGCCGCAACACCTCGGCGAGCTTCGCCGGGTCCGCGAACGTCTGCCCGAATATCAATCGGCCCCAGCCCATTTCGACGGCCACGTCGTCGGCCATTGCGTCGACCAAGTGCTGGGGCGATGCGTCGTGCAGTCCGAGAGTGATCGCTTCGGTGCTTTCGGGGTTCACGGGGCTGGATGTCGCCGGCCGTCCGGCTCCGGGGCTGGATGTCGCCGGCCTTCCGGCTCCGGGGCTGGATGTCGCCGGCCTTCCGGCTCCGGGGCTGGATGTCGCCGGCCTTCCGGCTCCGGCGGTCACGCCGCCGTCCCGTTGATCCCGTGGCGCTGCAGCCACAATTCCAGCAACCCGAGCTGCCAGAGTTCGTTGCCCCGGAGCGGGGTCAGGCGACCGTTCGGGTCGGCCAGCAGGTGGTCGACCGCGTCGGGGCGGAATAGCCCGCGCTCCTTGGCGACCGGAGCGTAGAGCGCATCGCGCACCAGCTCGAGGTACGGACCCTCCAGGTGGGTCAGCGCCGGCACCGGGAAGTAACCCTTGGGACGGTCGATGACCTCGGCGGGGATCACCCGTCGGGCAGCCTGCTTGAGCACGCCCTTGCCGTCGTGTGCGATCTTCAGCGCGGGTGGGCATGTGGCGGCCAGCTCGACGAGCTCGTGATCCAGGAATGGCACCCGGCCCTCCAGGCCCCAGGCCATCGTCATGTTGTCGACGCGCTTGACAGGGTCGTCCACCAGCATCACCGTGGTGTCGAGCCGAAGGGCGCGGTCGATGCCGGTGGCCGCGCCGCGGTGCGCGAAGTGCTCGGTGACGAACTCTCCGCTGGGGTCGCTTTCCACGAGATAGTCCGACGTGACGAGTGCGGCGACGCCGGCGGGGTCACGGTCGAAGAACGCGGCGCGGTAGCTGGCCACCGCGCTGTCCAGCGATGTGGCGTCGGCCATCGGCGGATACCAGTGGTAGCCGGCGAACACCTCGTCGGCGCCCTGCCCGGACTGGACCACCTTGACGTACTTGGCCACTTCTTGGCCGAGCAGATAGAACGCAACGCAGTCGTGGCTGACCATCGGCTCGCTCATGGCGCCGATCGCGCCGTCGAGCGCGGGCAGCATCCGGTCGGTACCGATGCGGATCTGATGGTGGTCGGTGCCGAAGCGCTCGGCGATGATGTCGGAGTACGTGAACTCGTCGCCCGCCACGCCGCCCACTGACTCGAAGCCGATGGAGAATGTCGCCAGACCATGCTGACCCGCTTCGGCGAGCAGTCCGACGATCAGGCTGGAGTCGACCCCACCGGAGAGCAGGCAGCCGACCGGCACATCGGCGACCAGCCGGCGGTCGACCGCGACGCGCAGCGACTCCAAAACCGCGTCCTCCCAGTCACGTTCGGACCAGTCGGCGCGATCGGCATGCGGAGTGAAATCGGGTTCCCAGTACGTGGTGGTCGTGCGCCGGCCATCGGGCTCGATCGCGACCAGGGTCGCGGGCGGCACCTTGCTCACGCCGCGCAGGATCGTGCGCGGCGGCGGGACGACCGAGTGGAACGACAGGTAGTGATGCAGCGCCAACGGATCGATGCGGGTGTCGACCCCGCCGCCGGCGAGCAGTGCGGGCAGTGACGACGCGAACCGGATCCGCGACGCGTCCTCGGTGAGATACAGCGGCTTGATGCCCAGCCGATCGCGGCCGAGCAGCACCCGTCCGCTGTCGCGTTCGACGATCGCGAACGCGAACATGCCGTAGAGGCGGTCGACGAAACGGTCGCCCCAGTGGTGATATGCCTTGAGCAACACCTCGGTGTCACTGTGCGAGAAGAACCGGTACCCGTGCTGCTCGCTCAGCTCGCGGCGCAACTGCTTGTAGTTGTAGATGCAGCCGTTCCACGCAATGGCCAGCCCGAGCTCGGAGTCGACCATCGGCTGTGCGCCGGCTTCGGACAGATCGATGATTTTCAGGCGACGATGACCAAGCGCGACCCGACCCTGCGACCACACGCCTGCGGCGTCGGGACCGCGCGGTTCCATGGCCTCGGCCATAGCCGAGACCGCAGTGATATCAGGTGAATGGCCGTCGAGTCGCACCTCGCCGGTGGCTCCGCACACGCATGGGACTTTACCCGAGTTGACGGATGGGAAACCTGGTCGCCAGCTCAGCGACGTGTGAGCTAGGAAACACCTTCCAACTGCTCGCCGGTTTCGTCCACTTGCCTGACCGGGCCGGTGAACCACTTCTTCACCGACACGTGCCAGTAGATGTAGAGAAGGATCAGCACGCCGCCGACCAGAAGTGGGGTGTAGTTGACGTACTTCCATTCGAAGGCGTCCCCCCACGGCACACCGCCCGAGGATGTCGGGAACATCGCGATGATCGAGGTGATGATGATCTCGACGACAGCGACGGGAGCCATCCACTTGTGGTGGCCCCGCAGGTTCCACCGACCCACCTTGAAATCGTCGCCCATCCGCCAGCGCAAGTAGATCGGCACCGCGAAGCACAGATAGAGGCCGACGACGCCGATCGAGACCACCGCGAAGAAGGCCACTGGGACCGGGGCGCCGTTGATGTCGACCTCGACGAGCGCGGGGAGCGTGATGGTAGCCGCGAGGACTGCGGTGATGATGACGCCGTTGGCGGGGATCTTGTTCTTGCTCACCTTGGACCACAGCTGGTGTCCGGGAACCGCACGGTCGCGGCTGAACGCGAACAACATCCGCGACGCGCTCGTCTGGCACGCCGTGGTGCAGAAGAACTGCCCGGCCGTTGAGATCAGCAGGATGATCGCGACCCACTGTGAGTCCAGCGCCTGGTTGAAGATGCCGACGACCGCACCACCGCCTGCGGACACCGCGTCGGAGTCGTTGACGGCGAACAGGAACGTCAACAGCAGGATCCAGCCGCCGATCGCCGAGTAGAAGATCGACCGCCAAATGCCTTTGGCTGCACCGTCTGCCGCACTCTTGGTCTCCTCGGAGAGATGCGCCGACGCGTCGTAGCCGGTGATCGTGTACTGCGTCAGGATCGCCGAGATCGGCAGCACGAACAGCAATACACCGATGCCCGACATCTCGCCGCCGAACATCCCGCTGTTGTTGATGGTCTTGGCGAAGACGTCCGAGAAGCTGGCGTGCTGGTCGGGCAGCAGCCAGAGGATCAGGATCACCGCCGCCGCGCCCGCGACGTGCCACCAGACTGAGATGTTGTTGATGACGGCGAGCAGGTGCGAGGAGAAGATGTTGATGGTCGCCGAGATGGCCAGGATGATCACGAACAGCATGAACGTCCGAGTCAGGCTGTATCCCGCGAGCCAGGTCTCACTGAAAGTGCCGAGCGTGAGGTCGAGGAACGTCGCGCAGCCGTACGCCACCGAAGCCAAGATGGCGATCAACCCGATCAGATTGAGCCAGCCGGTGTAGAAACCGGCCTTGGGACCGCCGAGTTTGGCTGCCCACCAATAGATTCCGCCCGATGTCGGATACGCCGACACGAGTTCGGACATGCACAACCCGATGATGAGGATGAACACCGAGACGATCGGCCAGCCCCATGCGATCGCGGCCGGGCCGCCGTTGTTCCAGCCGAGGCCGAAGGAGGTGAAGCAGCCCGCCAGGATTGAGATGATCGAGAACGAGATCGCGAAGTTGGAAAAACCGGACCACGATCGGTTCAGCTCCTGTGTATAGCCGAGGCTGGCGAGATGTCGTTCGTCCTCATTGAGATATTCGTGACCTTCTGGCACGGCGGGTTCTCCTTCGCGATCTTCGAGCGCTTCGCGGCTTGCAGTGGGGCGGGACTGGCGCTCACTGAGTAGGGACAATAGAGTGCCATTGGTCGGCTGTCCTACCTTTGGAGTGACATTTCTGTTAAGGAATCACCGAGAAGGCCCCGCCGAGCAAACTCCAATGGTTGGCTGCCGGTCATCGTCGGTACTCGAGAGGAAGGTTCCGCAATGAGCCAGAACCCCGGCATGTTGTCGCAAGCCGACCTCGAAAAGCTGGTGGCCGACGGGGACATCGACACCGTCATCCTGGCGTTCTGCGATATGCAGGGGCGGCTCACCGGCAAGCGCGTGTCGGCGCGATTGTTCGTCGAAGACGTCGCCGAGCATGGCGCGGAGTGCTGCAACTACCTGTTGGCCGTCGACGTCGACATGAACACCGTCGACGGGTACGCGATGTCGAGTTGGCAGACCGGCTACGGCGACATGGTCATGAAGCCCGACTTCTCGACGCTGCGACGCGTGCCCTGGCTGCCGGGCACCGCACTGGTGATGGCAGACCTGGAGCGCGTCGACGGCGACCCGGTGACCCCTGCGCCACGCAGCATCCTCAACCGCCAGATCGACCGGCTGTCCGAGCTCGGTCTGGTGCCCTACGTGGGCACCGAGCTCGAGTTCATGGTGTTCGAGGATTCCTACCGCGACGCCTGGACGAAGGGCTACCGCAACATGACGGCGGCCTCGGACTACAACGTCGACTACGCGATGCACGCGTCGACCCGAATGGAGCCGCTGCTTCGCGACATCAGGCTCGGCATGACCGGCGCGGGAATGTACTGCGAGGGCGTGAAGGGCGAATGCAACCTCGGGCAGCAGGAGATCGCCTTCCGCTACGACCACGCGAGGGTGACGTGTGACAACCACACGATCTACAAGAACGGTGCCAAGGAGATTGCCGATCAACACGGCAAGAGCCTGACGTTCATGGCGAAATTCGATGAGCGCGAAGGCAACAGTTGTCATATCCACATTTCGTTGCGGGGCGAGGACGGAAGCCCGGTGTTCGCCGATTCCGACGCGTCGGACGGAATGTCGTCGATGTTCCGCAGCTTCATCGCCGGCCAGCTGGCTACGCTGCGTGAGCTGACGCTGTTCTATGCACCGAACATCAACTCCTACAAGCGATTCGCCGAGGGCAGCTTCGCGCCTACGGCCATCGCGTGGGGGATGGACAACCGCACTTGCGCGCTGCGCGTGGTGGGGCACGGTCCGGGCATGCGGGTGGAATGCCGCGCGCCCGGCGGCGACGTCAACCAGTACCTGGCGGTGTCGGCGCTGATCGCCGGCGGCCTGCACGGTATCGAGCACGAGTTGGAGCTGCCGGAACCGTTCGAGGGCAACGCCTATACGAGTGGCGCCGAAAGCCTTCCGACCACGCTGACCGAGGCGGCGGCGCTGTTCGAGAAGTCCGACGTGGCCCGTGCGGCGTTCGGCGACGAGGTCGTGGAGCACTATCTCAACAACGCCCACGTCGAACTGACCGCGTACAACGCGGCCGTGACGGACTGGGAAAGGGTGCGGGGCTTTGAGCGGCTTTGACGCGAGAAGCGAAGGCGGAGCTGGGGCCAGCGCAGCGGCGCGCAGATCCCGCCCGGTCGTCGGATTGACCACGTATCTGCAGCAGGCGCAGACGGGTGTGTGGGACGTGCGCGCCAGCTTCCTGCCCGCCATCTATTTCGAGGGCGTCGGGCTGGCGGGCGGAATCTCGGTACTGCTGCCGCCGCAGCACGTCGACGACGAAATCGTCGACCGCGTGCTCGACGGACTCGACGGGCTGATCATCACCGGCGGGCGCGACGTCGATCCCGGCGCCTACGGACAGGATCGCCACCCTGCCACCGATGAGGCCAACGAGTACAACCGCCTTCGGGATGCATGGGAATTCGAACTACTCAAAGGGGCTATCCGGCGCGGCCTTCCCGTCCTGGGAATCTGCCGCGGCGCGCAGGTGCTCAACGTCGCCCTCGGCGGCACTCTGCATCAGCATCTGCCCGACGTCGTCGGCCATTCTGAGCACCAGAAGGGCAACGCAGTGTTCTCGACGTCGTCGATACGCACTGTGCCCGAAACGCGGCTGGCATCGCTGATCGGCGAGTCGTCCGACGCGCAGTGCTATCACCACCAGGCCATCGATCGCCTCGGTGACGGTCTGATCGTCAGTGCTCGCGACGCTGACGGCGTGATCGAGGCAGTCGAGTTCCCCGGCGACCGCTTCCTTCTCGCGGTCCAGTGGCATCCCGAGGAGACGCTGGACGATCTGCGGCTGTTCGCCGCGTTGGTCGAAGCCGCTGAGGCGTATTCGAGAGAAAAGGTGACCGTGTGACGGCTAGTGAGCTGATCAACCCCGCGACGGAGGAACTGCTGCGCACCGTAGAGCAGACCAGCCTCGCGGGTGTCGACGACGCGGTGGCGCGAGCCAAGGCCGCGCAACGCGATTGGGCACGTCTGGCACCCGGCGACCGGGCCGCCGCCCTGCGGTCGTTCGCCGCCGCGGTCGACGCGCACGTCGACGAGCTGGCCGCGCTGGAGGTCGCCAACTCCGGGCATCCGATCGGCAATGCGACGTGGGAGGCGGGCCACGTCCGCGACGTCCTGCAGTTTTACTCCGCGACACCGGAACGATTGTCGGGCAAACAGATTCCGGTGGCCGGCGGCCTGGACATCACCTTCGACGAGCCGCTGGGCGTCATCGGGGTGATCACGCCCTGGAATTTCCCGATGCCCATCGCGGTGTGGGGTTTCGCACCGGCCCTGGCAGCCGGGAACGCGGTACTGATCAAACCCGCCGAATGGACACCGCTGACCACGATCCGGATAGGCGAACTCGCCGTCGAGGCCGGCCTGCCTCCCGATCTGTTCCAGGTGTTGCCCGGAAAGGGGTCGGTGGTCGGTGAGCGGTTTGTCACCCATCCCGACGTCCGCAAGATCGTCTTCACCGGTTCCACCGAGGTCGGCACCCGCGTGATGGCGGGTGCCGCGGCTCAGGTCAAGAGGGTCACCCTCGAGCTGGGCGGCAAGAGCGCAAACATCGTGTTCGACGATTGCGATCTGGACAAGGCTGCGGCCACCGCGCCCTACGGGGTTTTCGACAACGCCGGGCAGGACTGCTGTGCACGTAGCCGGATCCTGGTGCAGCGCAATGTTTACGACCGTTTCATGGAGCTGCTCGAACCTGCGGTCAAGGGCATCGCAGTCGGTGATCCGGCTGCCAAAGGCACCGAGATGGGCCCGCTGGTGTCGAAGTCGCATTGGGAGTCCGTGGTCTCCTATGTGCCCGACGACGCACCGGTCGCGTTCCGCGGCGACGCGCCGTCGGGGCCCGGCTACTGGTTCCCCCCGACCGTGCTGACCCCGGAGCGCTCCGACCGCACGGTGCGTGAGGAGATCTTCGGCCCGGTCGTCGCGGTGCTGCCGTTCGAGGACGAGGCCGACGCGATTGAACTCGCCAACGACACCCCCTACGGCCTTTCCGGGTCGATCTGGACGGACAACCTGTCGCGGGCCGTGCGGGTGTCCCGCGCGGTGGAGTCTGGCAACCTGTCGGTCAATTCACACTCGTCGGTGCGGTACAACACGCCCTTCGGCGGGTTCAAGCAATCAGGTCTTGGCCGCGAACTCGGGCCCGATGCGCCGCTGTCATTCACTGAAACCAAGAACGTCTTCTACGCGATCGGAGATGCGTGATGGATCTGACCCAGCGCCTGGCGGGCAAGGTCGCCGTGATCACCGGCGGCGCCAGCGGGATCGGGCTGGCGAGCGCCAAACGCATGCGCGCCGAAGGCGCCACCATCGTCATCGGTGACATCGACCCGACGACCGGGAAGTCCGTGGCAGACGACCTCAACGGAACCTTCGTCCAGGTGGATGTCTCAGATCAGGCCGCGGTGGATGCCCTGTTCGATACGGCCGCCGAGACGCACGGTTCTGTCGACATCGCCTTCAACAACGCGGGTATCAGCCCGCCAGAAGACGACCTCATCGAGACCACGGGCATCGACGCATGGCAACGGGTGCAGGACATCAACCTGAAGTCGGTGTTCTTCTGTTCCAAAGCCGCACTGCGCCACATGGTTCCGCAGCAGAAAGGTTCGATCATCAACACCGCGTCGTTCGTCGCGGTGATGGGGTCGGCGACATCGCAAATCTCCTATACCGCATCCAAAGGCGGCGTCCTCGCAATGTCCCGTGAACTGGGAGTGCAGTTCGCGCGTCAGGGGATTCGAGTGAACGCACTGTGCCCCGGACCGGTGAACACACCGCTGCTGCAGGAACTGTTCGCGAAGGATCCCGAACGCGCGGCCCGCCGACTGGTCCACATTCCGGTCGGCCGGTTCGCCGAGCCGGAGGAGCTGGCCGCGGCCGTCGCATTCCTGGCCAGCGACGACTCGTCGTTCATCACCGGGTCGACCTTCCTGGTCGACGGCGGCATCAGCTCGGCGTACGTGACCCCCCTCTAGAGGCCCTGTAGGAATCATGACTGCCGATCCGGACGTACCGCTGGCGAGCGAAGCTCTGCTGCGCCCGGTCCGGCCCGGGAACGCGTTCGAGGACACGGTCGGAAGGCTCCTGCAGACCATCCGGCTCGGCGTGCTCGCCCCCGGCGAATCGCTGCCGCCGGAGCGCGAGCTGGCATCGCGGCTGGGCGTCAGCCGCGACACCGTGCGCGAGGCCATCAAGTCGCTGGCCGACGCCGGGTATCTGGTGTCGCGGCGAGGCCGCTACGGCGGCACCTTCCTCGCCGACGAGTTGCCCAGGCACACCCAGGACACCGACGCGGTGACACGCGCCCAGATCGACGACGCGTTACGGCTGAGGGAGATCCTCGAGGTCGGAGCGGCGCGGCTGGCCGCCAACCGAACCCTGACGGCATCGGAACGCGAGGAGCTGTGGGCGCGTCTGCGTGATGTCCGCGGCGCCGCGCCCGGCGACTACCGCCGACTGGATTCGAGGCTGCATCTCGCCATCGCCGAGGCGGCCGGGTCGCCGTCGCTGGTGCCGTTGGTGGCCGAGAACAGGATGCGCCTCAACGTCTTGCTGGACCAGATCCCGTTGCTGCCGCGCAACATCGCCCACTCCGACGAGCAACACGAGGCGATCGTGATCGCGATCCTGGCCGGCGACAGTGAGGGTGCGGCGTCGGCCATGCTCGCCCACGTCGAAGGCTCGGCCACCCTGCTGCACGGATTCCTGGACTAGCCCGATGCCAGCACAAACACGAACGTCGTCGCGGTCATTCGGGTGCCAGGGGGGTTAGATTTGACGGATGGCGGAAGCAGGTGGCCACGCGGGCGTCGATGCGGTGGTGCGACGGGCGTCGTCGGCGCTCGCCGACGTCGACACCGGCGGCTGGGCGCAGCGGTTCGACCTGCTCTCCGACCCGCACCGGCTGGAGATCCTGCTCGTCCTGCACCGCGCACCCGGCATCAACGTCGGCGACCTCGCCTCGGTGCTCGGACGGTCCGAGAACGCCGTGTCGCAGGCGCTGCGAGTACTGCGTCAGCAGGGCTGGGTGAGCTCCACCCGGGTCGGCCGTGCCGTGAGCTACCGCCTCGAGGACGAGATCGTGCACGACCTCCTGCACTGGATCGGCGCGCGGCACGGCTGAAGGACAGCGCATGCCGCTGACGCTCACCGACGAACAACTCAACGAGAGGTTCGACCAGATCTCGGCGTTGGCCGGGCGGCCGCGCCGCCTCGATGAGCTTCCGGGCGGACTGACCAACCGCAACATCAAAATCACGACGCCCGATGCCGTCTACGTCGCGCGCTGCACCGACGCATCGTCGGGAATGCTGGGAATTGACCGCGACCGCGAGTGCCACAACACCCGCGCCGCCGAACAGGCGGGGGTCGGCGCGCCGGTCATCGACTACCGCCCCGACCTCGGCATCCTGCTGCTCGGTTATCTCGAGGGAAAAACACTGTCCAACGACGATTTTCAACGGCCGGGGGTGATCGCAAAGGCGGCCGCGGCGGTGCGTACCCTGCACTCCGGGCCGCGTTTCCGCGGTCGATTCGACATGTTCGAACTCCAGCCGCAATATTTGAAAACCGTGCTGGACAAAGGATTCCGTATCCCCGACGATTACCTCGACCATGCGGACACCTTCAACGACATCGCCAGGGTGCTGGCGGTCACCGATGAACAGACGGTGCCATGCAACAACGATCTGCTGGCCGGCAACTTCATCGAGGACGGCGACCGGATGTGGCTGATCGACTACGAATACTCCGGCAACAACGATCCGTGCTTCGAGCTGGGGAACACCTGGGCCGAGTGCGGATTGTCCACCGACCAACTCGACGAGTTCGTCACGGCGTACTACGGGCAGCGGCTGCGCAATAAAGTCGCGCGAGCGCACCTGCAGGGCATCGTCGGAAAATACGGTTGGACGTTGTGGGGCTGCATACAGAACGGTTCGAGTGCAATCGATTTCGACTTCTGGGGATGGGCGATGGAACGTTATGAGGGTGCGGTGGCCGAGTTCAAGGGACCGAACCTGACTCGGCTGCTCGACGATGCGCAGGCTGCCGACTGATGGCGACTGAGCTGCCCGGCCGTGCCCAGGTCGTCATCATCGGCGGCGGCGTCATCGGCACCAGCGTCGCCTACCATCTGACGAAACTGGGGCTCACCGATGTCGTACTGATCGAACAGGGGCAGCTGTCGAGCGGCACGACATGGCACGCCGCGGGACTGGTAGGCCAGTTGCGTGCCTCGGAGAGCGCGACACGTCTGGTGCAGTATTCGACACAGCTGTACGCGGAACTGGAGAACGAGACGGGTCTGTCGGCAGGCTACAAGCGGTGCGGGGGAGTCACGGTCGCGCGTACCGAGGACCGGATGACCCAGTTGCGCCGCACGGCCGCCAGCGCCGAGGCATTCAACATGGAGTGCGAACTGCTCAGCCCCGAACAGGCGCTCGAGCACTATCCGGTGATGCGCGTCGACGACCTCGTCGGCGCGATCTGGTTGCCCGGCGATGGTAAAGCCAACCCGACCGACCTGACGTTCGCGCTGGCCAAGGGTGCGCGGATGCGCGGTGCCCGAATCCACGAAAAGACCAGGGTGCTCGACGTGCTCACCGCTGCGGGGCGGGTGTCTGGGGTTCGCACGGACGCCGGCGACATCGAGGCCGAGATCGTCGTCAACTGTGCGGGGCAGTGGGCGAAGCAGATCGGTGCGATGGCGGGCGTCAACGTTCCGCTGCACTCGGCCGAGCATTTCTACGTCGTGTCCGAACGCATCGACGGTGTCCACCCCGACCTACCGATCCTGCGTGATCCCGACGGCTACACCTACTTCAAGGAGGAGGTCGGCGGCCTGGTCATCGGGGGTTTTGAACCCGAGGCGAAGCCGTGGGTGTCACCGGATCAGATTCCGTACCCGTTCGAGTTCCAGCTTCTGGACGAGGACTGGGAGCACTTCGAGGTCCTGATGAACAGTGCGCTGCTGCGGATCCCCGTGCTCGAGGTGACAGGTATCAAGAAGTTCTACAACGGGCCGGAGAGCTTCACGCCCGACAACCAGTTCATCCTCGGAGCAGCGCCCGAGCTCGAAAACTTCTTCGTCGGTGCGGGATTCAACTCCGTCGGTATCGCCACCGCCGGTGGAGCCGGCCGTGCGCTCGCCGAGTGGATCGCCAACGGTGCACCGATCGGCGACCTGACGGGCGTCGACATCCGCCGGTTCGCACCGTTCAACGGCAACAGCAGGTGGCTGCACGACCGCGTCGCCGAAGTGCTCGGATTGCATTACGAGGTGCCATGGCCCAACAGGGAGATGACGACCGCCCGGCCGTTCCGGAGATCACCCGTGCATCACCTGATCGACGCCGCGAATGCCAACTTCGGCAGCCGGATGGGGTGGGAGCGAGCCAACTTCTTCGCGCCCCCCGGTGTCGCGCCGACCATCGAATACACGTGGGGCAAGCCGAATTGGCTGCCGTGGTCGGCCGCGGAGCAGTCCAACACCAGGACCAACGTCACGGTGTTCGACCAGACCTCGTTCTCGAAATACATCCTGGCCGGGACGGACGCCGAGGCGGCATTGCAGTGGCTGTGCACCGCAGACGTCGCGGTGCCGGTCGGCCGATCGGTGTACACCGGCATGCTCAACGAGCGGGGCACCTACGAGTCGGACGTGACGGTCACCAGGACCGGCGCAGCGGAATTCCTGATCGTCAGCAGTGCGGCCACCACCGAACGCGACAAGGACCACATCCGGTCGAACCTGCGTGGAGCCAATGCATCGCTGGTCGACGTGACATCGGCGTATGCGGTATTCGGCGTCATGGGTCCCAAATCCCGCGATCTGCTGGCGAATCTCACCCCGGCTGATCTCTCCGATGAGGCTTTTCCGTTCGGCACCAGCCGGCAGATCCCGCTCGGATACGCGACGGTGCGGGCGACGCGCATCACCTACGTCGGCGAATTGGGTTGGGAGCTCTATGTTCCCGCCGAGTTCGCGGTCGGTGTCTACGAAGATCTGATGTCTGAGGGAGCGCCGTTGGGTGTGGGGCGCGGCGGCTATTACGCGATCGAATCGCTGCGATTGGAGAAGGGCTATCGCGCGTTCGGTCGCGAACTGACACCCAGCGAGAACCCGGTTGAGGCGGGTCTGCTGTTCGCATGCAAGCTCAAGTCCGACATCCCGTTCCTCGGACGGGAAGCCGTCGAGAAAGCCAAGGCCGAGGGGCCGCGCAAGCGACTCGTCGGATTCCGGGTCGACGACTCCGAAGCGATGCTGTGGGGCGGCGAGCTGATCCGACGCGACGGGGTCGTGGCGGGCCAGGTCACGTCGGCGGCATGGGGTGAGACCACCGGCGCCTGCGTCGGACTTGCGTACGTACGGCAGCCCGATCACCGCGTAGTCGACGCGAAGTGGGTGAACAGCGGTGCCTATCAGGTCAACGTCGGCGGCCGGCTGTACCCGATCTCGGTGTCGCTTCGGCCGCTGTACGACCCGTCCAACGAGCGGATTCGCCCCTAGCCGCGGCGGTCTGCGGAAAGCTGTACCCCGTGACGGTGGACTTCCGGCTGCTCGGCGATGTCGAGGTCCGACTCGACGGGCAGAGGCTCGACGTCGGCCATGCCCGCCAGCGCTGTGTGCTCGCTGCGTTGCTGATCGACGTCAACCGGCCCGTCCCCACCGACCAACTGATCCTGCGGGTCTGGGCCGACGACCCGCCGCACCGGGAGCGCAACGCGCTCGCCGCGTACCTGTCGCGGTTGCGACACCTGTTCGCGGACACCGACGAGGTTGCGGTCGTGCGCGAGCCCGGTGGCTACCTGCTGTCGGCCGACCAGCTGTCGGTGGACGTGCACCGCTTTCGTCACCTTGCGGCGCGAGCACGTGCGGTGTCCGACTCGGCCGAAGCCGCCGGGTTGTTCGACGCCGCTCTCGAACTGTGGCGCGGATCCCCGTTCGCGGCGCTTGACACCCCATGGTTCAACGACGTTCGTGATTCGCTTGAGGTGGAGCGACTCTCGGTCGTGCTGGATCGCAATGATGTCGCGCTGCAGGCAGGGCGACATGCCGAGCTGCTCGGAGAACTCACGCTGGCGCTGCAGGCGCACCCGCTCGATGAGCGGCTGGCCGGCCAGCTGATGCTGGCCCAGTACCGCAGCGGCAGACAGGCCGCCGCGCTGGAGACCTACCGTCAGATGCGCGACCGCCTCGTCGACGAACTCGGCGTCGACCCCAGCCCGCCCCTGCAGGCGGTGCACCAACAGATTCTCGGCGGCGGGGCCGCGCCGCCGCCGGCTTTCGAAACCGCTGCGCCGCAACGTGTGGAAACCCGTGCGCTGGCCGGGCTTCCGCGGCGGGTGACGACCTTCGTCGGACGCGAGAACGATGTGGCCGAAGTCATCGCCGCCCTGCGCGACGGCCCCCTGGTGACGCTGACCGGGGTCGGCGGTGTTGGAAAGACCCGGCTCGCACTGGAGACCGCCGAGCGCGAACGGCATCGCTTCGGCGACGGTGCTGTCGTTTGTGAACTGGCGCCGATCGAGGACGGGCCGGCCGTGACCCACGCGGTCGCAGCGGCATTGCGACTCCAGCAACAGCAGGGCCTGGGTATCGAGGAGACCGTCATCGAGTACCTCCGCACCCGTGAACTGCTGTTGGTGGTCGACAACTGCGAACACGTGCTGGAGGACTCGGCGCGGCTGCTCGAGCGGATCGCCGGATACTGCCCCCGGGTGGCGGTGCTGGCCACCAGCAGGGAAGCGCTGGGAATCGCAGGGGAGCGGGTCCTGCCCGTCAATCCGTTGCCGATTGACGACGCCACACTGCTGTTCGCGGACCGCGCGAGGGCGAGCCGGTCGGACTTCGACGTCGACCACGAGCCGGTCGGAGCGGTGGCCGAAATCTGCCGTCGGCTCGACGGGCTGCCGCTTGCCATCGAGCTCGCGGCAGCGCGCGTGCGGGTGATGGGCAGTCTCGATATCGCCCGCCGACTCGATCGACTACGACTGCTGACGGGTGGGGCGCGCGGTGCGCATCCGCGCCAACAGAGCCTGTCGGCGACCATCGACTGGTCCTATCACCTGCTCTCGGAATCGGAACAAGCCCTGTTCGCCCGGTTGTCGGTCTTCGCGGGCGGTTTCGACATCGACGCCGTGCACGGCATCTGCGGCAACGCCGATGCCGACGAGGACGATACGCTCGAACTGCTGGCCGGGCTCATTGACAAGTCGATGGTCACCACTCGTGGTGGTACGCACACCTCGCGTTACGCGGTTCTGGAAACTCTGCGTGCCTACGGCCGGGACCGATTGCGGGACAACAATCTTGACGATGCCTACGCGATGCGCCATGCCGCGTACTTCACCACACTCGCCGAGCGCGCCGCGGCGGGTACTCAGGGGATCGACGAGCGGGCGTGGGTCGAACGGATGTTGCCAGACTATGACAATCTGCGTGCGTCGTTCGAGCATCTGATGACGGCATCCGACCTGGACACCGCGCTACGGCTGGTCACGTCACTGCCCGAATTCGTCCATCTGCGAATAGGTTACGAGTCGTCCGGCTGGGCAGAACGAGTCGTCGAGTTGGCCGACAGCGACCACCCCTTGTATGTCGCAGCCGTCGGTTTCGCCGCGCGGGGGGCGTGGAACCGCGGTGACTTCACCTCAGCGGTGTCGCTGGCCTCGCTCGCGGACGGACGAGTGCCGGGGCGAGGTACCGGACGCGTCGCGTATCCGGGTGACGTGCTGGCCGACGTCGCGCTCTATCAGGGCGATGCGGCCACGGCCCTGGCGCACTACGACAGTGAGGTGTCGCGCGCCCGCCACGATGACGACCCGATTCGATTGGTGTGGACTCTGTTCTACGTGTCGATCTGCCATGCCGCGATGCGCAACCCGCATCACGGCATCGACGCCGCGGAGGAATCGCTGCGAGTGGCCGAGGAAACGGCTAATCCGACGGCGCGGTCCATGGGGCGTTACGCCCTTGGCCTGGTGCTCAAGAAATCCGATCCGGACCGGGCGCTGGTGTTGTTCGACAGCGCCGCCGAACTCGCCGCGTCGGTGCAGAACTTCTGGTGGCACGGGATCGCGCTGATGGAGGCGGCGGCTACCCGCGCGGTGCATGGCGAGCCGTCGAGCGCGGCGCAGGCTCTCATCGAGGTGCTCGACCACTGGGACCGGGTGGGCGACTGGAGTCAGCAATGGCTCAACGTCCGCTACGTCACGCGCTTCCTGGCCCGAATGGGCGCGCACGACGATGCCGTCGCGCTGCATCACGCGCTCCTCGGCGCGAAAAGGCTCTCGCCACTCGAGGAGGGCCACACCAGGGCGATCGGCGAGCAACAGCAGGGCGCCCTGAGCCCATCCGAGGCCGTGGTGCTGGCCCGCGCGAGTCTGGTTCGCTACGCCTCGCATCCGGCCTAGCCGCTTTTGACCAGGACATTTCACGATCGTCCAACGTCTGCCGAAACTCCGCACGCGACGGTGATGTCGTCACGAGCTCACCGGAAACAGCCGTTGAGCGGAAAGCAAAGGAGACACAACATGGAGAACCGCAGAATGTTCAAACGAGCGATGGCGGCGGCGCTGCTGTCGGCGACCCTCGCGACGCCGGTGACCGCCCTACTCGCCACGGGCACGGCCAACGCCAGGCCGATCGAGAGCCCCAATTGCCGTGGCATCGCCAAGGCGATCGATAGCAGCATGTACATGGCAAACGTGGCACGAGACCAAGGCGACACAAAGGCTGCGCGCGAGTACATGAGGGATGCCGCCCGCGCCAGTGCGAACTACCAAAGGCACTGCACGTCGTAAGCCGCTGAGCCAGGCGGGTCGCGATCTTCCCGCCTGGCTCAGCACACCCGTCGTACCCGACGGTTCGCGCACAAATAATCGAAGGAGAAGGAATTATGACCAGTATCGTGAAATCAGAAATCGACCGCCAGCTCAAGGCCAAGCACCGGGCGCTGTGGGCGTCGGGAGATTACGCGGCCGTCGCCGCGGAACTCATTCCCGCGCTTGGTCTCGAACTCGTCCGCGCGAGCGGCGTGAAGCAGGGTGACCATGTCCTGGACGTGGCCGCGGGCTCGGGTAACGCCGCCATACCCGCCGCCGAGGCAGGCGCGATCGTCACGGCAAGCGATCTGACGCCGGAGCTGTTCGACGCCGGCCGTAACATCGCCGCGCGCCGGGGTGTCGAGGTGGAATGGGTGGAAGCGGATGCGGAGGCTCTTCCGTTCGCCGACAACAGCTTTGACGCCGTTATCTCGTGTGTCGGTGTGATGTTCGCGCCGCACCACCAGGCGGCCGCCGACGAGTTGGTGCGGGTCACCCGTCGCGGCGGCACGATCGCCTTGCTCAGCTGGACGCCCGAAGGGTTCATCGGCAACCTGTTCAAGACGATGAAACCGTATGCCCCGCCGCCTCCGCCGGGAGCCAGCCCCGCCCCGTTGTGGGGTTCGGAGGGCCACGTCCGCGAGTTGTTCGGAGATCGCGTCAGCGATCTGACGATGTGGCGGCAGACCGTGGTGCTCGACCACTGCACCGAGCCCACGCAATTTCGGGAGTACTGGAAAAGCAACTACGGGCCGACGATCGCCGCGTACAAATTCAACGCGGACGCCCCCGACCGGATCGAGGCCCTCGACCGCGACTTCCTCGAGTTCCTCACCAGCTGGAACCGGGGCGACGACCAGCGCGCGGTTTGGGAGGCCGAATATCTGTTGGTCACCGCCACCAAGCGTTAGGACGGCTGGAACCCACACATGAACATCTGTTCAGCTAGACAGGTGTTCGGTGTGGGTTCTAGGCTCGCCTGGTGGTTGTGAATACGGTCGCCATGCATATGAGCGACGGCATCGTCAATGCGCCGACATCGGTGATCTTCGGGGTCATCGCGGTGGCCGCCATCGGGTTGTGCGCGGTGAAAGCACGCACCGAACTCGATGAACGCACGGTGCCGCTGGCCGGTCTCGTCGCGGCGTTCGTCTTCGCCGTGCAGATGGTCAATTTCCCGATCCTGCCCGGCGTCAGCGGGCACCTGCTGGGCGGTGCGCTGGCCGCGATCCTGGTCGGCCCCTTCACCGGTGCGCTGTGCATCGCGATCGTGTTGATCGTGCAGTCGCTGCTGTTCGCCGACGGCGGAATCACCGCATTGGGCACCAACATCACCAACATGGCCGTCGTCGGCGTCGCCGTGGGGTACGGGACAGCCGTCGCGCTGTATGCGATCGCGCGGCGGGGCAAAGCCGATCTGCCGGTGCCTGCGCTCGGCGTCATCGCGTTCATCGCCGCGGTGATCGGAACGGTATGCGCGGCAATGGCGTTTGTCGTCGAATACGCCATCGGGGGCGCCGGCGCCACGTCGCTCGGCACAGTGGCCGCCTACATGTTCGGCACGCACGTGCTGATCGGCGTCGGGGAAGGATTGATCACTGCCGTCACGGTGATGGCCGTGGCACGTTCGCGCCCCGACCTCGTCTATCTGATGCGCCGCGCCCGGACGGCGGTGCCGGCGTGAAGCGATGGTCGTTCTGGCTTGCGTTTGCGGCCGCCACCCTGCTGATCGCCGGGGTCGTCTCGTACTTCGCGAGTTCCAGCCCCGACGGGTTGGACTCAGCGACGCTGCGTGGCTGCCAGGTCGTCGAAACCGCGGCCGGCGACGAGCTCACCGGTGATTGCATCGCACAACACGCCGACGAGCACGCGCTGGCCACCTCGCCCCTGGCCGACTACTCGATCGGCGGACAGGACGGCACTGGCGGGATCGCGGGCATCATCGGCGTCATGGTCACAGTCGTCGTGGCGGGGTCGGCGTTCTGGCTCATTGCACGGACCCGGCGGGCTGTCGAAACCGGCCCGAGCCGACGGTCTGCCGGCGACGAGCAGTCCTAACGCATGGGTGCAGGCGCGCATCCGCTGTATCGCCACGACGAGTCGGCCGTACACCGGACACCGGCCGAGGTGAAGATCGTCTGCCTGCTGGTGTTCGTGCTCGCCGTCGTCGCCACGCCCCGGGAAATGTTCTGGCCGTTTGCGATCTATGCCGCGATCATCGTCGCGACGTGGCGTCTCGCGCGGATACCGCTGCGGTGGGTGTTGCCGCGCATGCTGATCGAGGCACCGTTTCTGGTGCTCGCCGTCCTTTTGCCGTTCGCCGAGGGTGGGCAGCGCATCGATGTTGCGGGACTGCAGCTTTCGGTAGCCGGACTGTGGGCGGCGTGGGGCATCGTCGTCAAGGGCACACTCGGTGTCGCGGCCGCGTTGACCCTCGCTGCCACCACATCCGCAACCGAGCTACCCGCCGCGCTGAGCCGGCTGGCTGTTCCCGCGGTGGTGACATCGGTGCTGGTGCTGATGATCCGTTACATCGACCTGCTCGCGGCCGAGGTGAGCCGTATGCGGATGGCCAGGATCGCGCGCGGTGACTCGCCGCGGGCACTGCACCAGGCGCGTGCGATCGCGACTGGCATCGGAGCGTTGTTCCTGCGCTCCTACGAACGCGGCGAGCGGGTGTACGCCGCGATGCTGTCACGTGGATTCGATGGTAGGGCACCGGATCTCGCGGTGATCGGTGCCCCGCCGAGGGCTATGGCGTCCCAGTGGATGGTGGCGATGCTGCCGGCTGCCGCCGCGGTCGTCGTATCGGTAGCGGCGTGGGTGACGCAGTGAGCGCGATCCGCGTCGAGGCGCTGCGCCATGTCTATCCGGACGGACATTTGGCCCTCGACGGCGTCGACCTCGAGGTGGCCGATGGCGAGCGGGTCGCGGTGCTCGGCCCCAACGGGGCGGGCAAGACGACGTTGATGTTGCATCTCAACGGTGTCCTGACCGCGACCACCGGGTCGGTGCAGATCAGCGGAATCCCGCTGAACCGCAAGAGCCTTCACGACATCCGCAGGCGCGTTGGCCTGGTCTTCCAGGATCCCGACGACCAGTTGTTCATGCCGACGGTCGCGCAGGACGTCGCATTCGGTCCGGCGAATTTCGGGCTGCGCGGTGAGGAGCTCGCCGCGCGGGTGGCGAGCGCGCTGGAGGTCGTGTCGATGACCGAAGACGCTGGCCGCAGTCCTGCCCATCTGTCGGCGGGGCAGCGGCGCAGGGCCGCATTGGCCACCGTGCTGGCCTGCCAGCCGGACATTCTCGTGCTCGACGAGCCCTCGGCGAACCTGGATCCGGTCGCGCGGCGCGAACTGGCCGAGACGCTCTCGGGGCTGAACGCCACCATGTTGATCGTCACCCATGACCTGCCCTATGCGGCTCAGCTGTGCGACCGGGCCGTGGTGATGGACGGCGGCTCCATCGTCGCGGACGGCGCGATCACCGACATTCTGTCCGATTCGGAATTGCTTGCCGCGCATCGCCTCGAGCTGCCGTGGGGCTTCTCGGTCAAAGGTCGTTGAGACCACCGAGCATGGACTCACGCAGGACGCGGCTCAAAGCCCGAGCCGCTCCAACGCATCGTCGAACTCCTCGAGCGCGACCTTCTCGCTCTTGCCTTCGGCGATCGCCCGCTCGTAGATCGAGTACATCCGGGGGCCGTGGGCTGCGAAGCGCGCCGACCACGCCTGCGCATCACGTCGCCAGTAGCCGACGACGTCCAATTGATCAGCGGTCCAACCGTACTCGTGGCGCAGCAGTTTGCGGATTTTGCGCGCCTCGGACGCCTCACCTGCGAACCAGCAGTATCCTGGGCCGATCGCCGGGCAGTTGCGCGCAACCAGGCGCGCCAAAACGCTGTCCGCCACGCCATTTCCGGTGCCGACGGAGCTGACGAGCCGCACCGTGGCGTGCTTGGGCAGGTAGTCGAGGTCGTCCTCGTCGGGCACCTCCACGATCGCGACCGTGTTGCTGTGCGCGGGCTGTTCGATCAGCCGCGCGAGCGCGGGCAACCCCGCAAGGTCGGCGACGAGGACGTGGCGATCGGCATCACGTGGGGGCCGGAACCGCGATTTGGCGTGGGCGAGTTCGACACGGTCTCCGGGCGCGGCGCCGGTCGCCCACCGCATTCCCGCCGCCGCACCACCGCGGGCGGTGCGATCACCGACGTGCAGGACGACGTCAACGGTGACGCGGCAGGCCGACGGGTCGTGCTCCCGGACGGAGTAGGTCCGGGCCGCCTGACCGTCATCATCGTTGGTGCCGAAGTAGATTCCGAGCGCGGTGTCCCCGAACCGCGGCAGCTGCAGGAGGCTCAGCTCGGGGGCATGAATGACCACTCGCTGCATATTCCGGCCCAACGGTGCCGACTGCACCACCGAGCCCGCCACCACGGGGGCGGTCAATGGCGCTTGGACGGGGGCCAGGGCGGTTCGCCGCAGAGCGCCAGCAGCGCATTCTCGATCACTTCGGGCAGCGCGGGATGGATCCAGTATTGGCCGCGCGCCATGTCCTGTGCCGCCAGGTCGAAGTTCATCGCCTGGATCAACGGCTGAATCAGCGACGACGCCTGGTGTCCCATGATGTGCGCGCCGAGTATCAGGCCGCTGTCGTCATCGACGATGATCTTGGCGATCCCCGTCGTATCCTCCATGGCCCAGCCGTACGCGACGTCGGCGTAGTCCTGGATCTTGACCCTGATATTCAAACCTTTTGCCCGCGCTTGGTTTTCAGTCAGCCCTACGCTCGCGATCTGCGGGTCGGTGAAGACAGCCGAGGGCACATTGCGATGGTCGGACGGCATGAGCGCATCGGTGTCGTCCCAGTCCTGCAGGAGATTGTGCTTCACGCGGCGCGCCTCATGATTGGCCACATGCTTGAGCTGATAGTCCGACGACACGTCGCCGAGTGCGAACACATTGCGCGCAGTGGTGCGCTGGAACTCGTCGACGACGACCTGTCCATTGGCATTGACCTTGACACCGGCCAGTTCGGCGTCGAGCCGATCACCGTTGGGAACGCGGCCAGTGGCGACGAGCAGCGCGTCGCCCCGCACCTTCGAGCCGTCTGTGCAGGTGACCTCGACACCGCCGCCGATGTTGTGCGCGTCGGCCAGCTCGTGGTGATTGCGGATCTCCCATTTCCTCGACGCGATGTCGGTGAATCGCATGGCGATGTCGTCGTCGTGGCCGCGCAGTAGGGTGCTGCCGCGGATCATCAGCGTCACGTGGCTGCCGAGCGCCGAGAAGATATGGGCGAACTCGCAGGCGATGAAACCACCGCCGATGATGATCAAGTGCTCGGGCACGTCCGCGATCCGCATGATGGTGTCGCTGGTGTGATAGCTCACCCCGCATGCCGTGACGGCGTCGGGCGCGATGGCTCTGGAGCCCGCCGCGATCACCACCTGGTCGGCGGTGAATTCGTCGCCGTCGTCGGTGCGCAAGGCGTAGCGGCCGTCGGGCTTCGTTTTCGCGAAACGCGCGTGGCTACCGAAGACCTCGACGTTCGGTGAGGACCGCCGATAGTTCTCGCCGCCGTCTGCGATCGGATCGATGCGGCCGAACACTCGGGACACGATGTCTGGCCAGCGCACCCCGTCGAGATGGGCGTCGATGCCGTAACGTGATGAATCGCTTACCTCTTGGGCGACCCCGGCGGCGTAGACGAACATCTTGGTCGGGATGCAGCCAACGTTGAGGCACGTCCCGCCGAACACACCCTGTTCGCAGATCGCCACCCGCCTGTCGTGGTACCGCTCATCGAGGATCGAGTTGCCCGAACCGGTTCCGATGATTGCGATGTCGAAGTGAGTCATCGGGTCACCCCTCGGTCAGGGTTGCGTCGTCGAACCCGCAACGTGAGCGTCGAGCCAGCGGTCCAATTCGTCGTAGGCGGCCTGGCGCGCCTCGGGAACGGACAGGAACACGTCGTGCTTGGCGTCGGTGATCGGCACGACGGTGCTCCGGTTGCCGATGCAGCCGGCCCAGCGGGCGATCTGATGGACGTCGAGCACGGCGTCACCGCGCTGGATGACGTCCGGGTCGGACACCTCGCGCACGCTGCGATCGGAGCGCAGGATCAGGTTGGGCACACCGACGTCGAGCCCGCGGTGCAGTTTGGCGTGGCCGCGCCGGATCGCGTGAATCCAGCCGAACGTCACCGGAAATCCGCCGATGGGCTTCCATCTGAGGTCGTAGTCGAATTCGCCCGAGTAGTCGCGGTGCAGCGTCGAGCCGTACCCGCCCTCGGGGACCGGCGCGCGCACCACGGTCTTCTTTCGAACTCGGGACAGCGCCGCGATTGCCGCGCCGGTGGGAGCGGCGCGCAGGAATGCCGGACCCTGCAGATCCAGCCAGGGGCTGTTCAGCACCAACCCGGCGACGCGGTTGCGCTGCGTCATTCCGTTACTGCGCAGGCGGTCCAGGAACAACGACACGATGAGCCCGCCCGCGGAGTGCCCGTAAACGAGCACATCGGCCGACGTCTCGGCGTTGATCACGCCCAACGCGCGGATCAGTTCCTTGTCGTAGCGGGCCAGGTCGGTGGTGAAGTGAGGTGTCTGGCCCTCCCGCCACGATCGCCCGCATTTGTGCAGATCCAGCGCGTAGAACGCAAACCCGCGATCGGCCAGGTGATCCGCCAGTTCGGTGTGGAAGAAATAGTCGGTGAAACCGTGTACCACCAGCACGGCATGGGTGGCCGACGGGTTGACGTCGCCGCGGCGCACCAGCGTGGCGGCCAGCAGCCCTTCTCCGTCGGGGTCGGGCCCCAACTCGAACGTCTGTTGCCGGTAGCCAGCCAGCACATCCGCCGTCCACTCGGTCACCCAGATGAGCTTAGTCGCGGCTCGCGGCCCACCTGGGGCGACGGCCAGAGATGGCCGCGGCTAACCTGAAATCCGCCAAGCAGGACCAAACCGAGCACGGAGGATGATCGATCGGGTGGCTGACCCGCAGGTAGCCGTGGACTCGGTGGTCGAGGACCATGTCGGGGCGGTGAGCGCCCGATGACGGTCGCGCTACGCCGAAGCTGGGCCAAGGATCTGGACGCCGCGACGCTCTACGAACTGTTGAAGTTGCGCGTCGAGGTCTTCGTCGTCGAACAGGCCACCCCGTACCCGGAACTGGACGGGCGCGACCTGCTCACCGAGACCCGCCACTTCTGGCTCGAAGGGGCCGACGGAGAGGTCATCTGCACACTGCGGCTGATGGAAGAACATCCCGGCGGCCAGAAGGGCTTTCGCATCGGCCGCGTCTGCACCAAGCGAGAGGCGCGCGGCCAGGGGCACACCACCCGGCTGCTGCAGGCGGCCCTCGCCGAGGTCGGCGATTACCCGTGCCGCATCAACGCGCAGACCTACCTCGAAGAGATGTACGCCCACCACGGATTCGTCCGCGACGGGGCCGAATTCCTCGACGACGGCATCCCGCACGTCCCCATGGTCAAGTCATGACGGTCTACCCGTTCAGCGCGGTCGTCGGCCACGACCGCCTGCGCCTGGCGCTGCTGCTGTGTGCGGTGCGCCCGGAGATCGGTGGCGTGCTGATCCGCGGCGAGAAAGGCACGGCGAAGTCGACTGCCGTGCGCGGCTTGGCGGCGGTGCTGGCCGCGGTCGACGGGGCCGCGCTGGTCGAATTGCCCATCGGGGCGACCGAGGACCGTGTCGTCGGCTCGATTGACCTGCAGAAGGTGCTGCGCGACGGTGAGCATGCGTTCTCGCCCGGACTGCTGGCCCGTGCGCACGGCGGAGTTCTCTACGTCGACGAGGTCAATCTGCTGCACGACCACCTCGTCGACGTGCTTCTCGACGCCGCCGCGATGGGGCGGGTGCACGTCGAGCGCGACGGCGTCTCGCACAGCCACGACGCGCGGTTCGTCCTTGTCGGGACCATGAATCCCGAAGAGGGCGAACTACGTCCCCAGTTACTCGACCGGTTCGGCCTGACCGTCGACGTGCACGCCTCCCGTGATGTCGATGTACGGGTCGAAGTCGTCCGGCAACGGATGGCTTTCGAGGCGGACCCGGCCGGGTTCGCCGAACGCTACGCCGAGGCCGACGCCGAACTAGTCGGCCGCATTGCCGCGGCGCGCGCCAGGTTGAGCTCGGTGAGCTTGCCGGACAGCGAGTTACGACGTATCGCGGCCCTCTGCGCGGCGTTCGACGTCGACGGTATGCGCGCCGATCTGGTGGTGGCCAGGACGGCGGTTGCGCACGCCGCGTGGCGCGGTGCCGACACGGTTGCCGAGGAGGACATCCGGGTAGCGGCTGAACTCGCCTTGCCGCACCGGCGGCGTCGCGACCCGTTCGACGATCCCGGTCTGGATCCCGGACAGCTCGATGAAGCGATGCAACAGGCGGGGGAGTCTGCCGACCCTGAGCCGGAGCCCGACCCGCCCGGTGGCGGCGAAACCTCGCCCAATGAGTCATCAGATCAGGCTGCGCCACAGGGAAATTCGAGCTCATCCACGCGACCCAGCGCACCGCCGTCCGCGGTGTTCCGCACGCGGACGCTCGTCGTTCCCGGCGTGGGGGACGGGGCGCCTGGACGCAGATCCCGGGCACGCAACCGGGCCGGAACCGTCATCTCGTCGACCACCCGCGCAAACGAGGGACACGGACTGCACGTGTTCGGGACGCTGCTCGCCGCGGCCGAACACCAGCGGGTGCCCGGGCGTGCGCGGCCGACGGTGGACGATGTGCGGCACGCCGTTCGGGAAGGGCGAGAAGGCAATCTGGTGATCTTCGTCGTGGACGCGTCGGGATCGATGGCCGCCCGCGACCGGATGTCGGCGGTCAGCGGCGCCGCTCTGTCGCTGTTGCGCGACGCGTATCAGCGGCGCGACAAGGTCGCCGTCATCACGTTCCGCCAGACCGATGCCCGGCTGCTGCTGCCGCCGACGTCGTCGGTGCACATCGCGAGCCGCCGGCTGGCCCGTTTCGACACCGGCGGCAAAACTCCATTGGCGCAAGGCCTACTGGCCGCGCGTGACGTGGTGGTCCGGGAGAAGGCACGCGACCGGGCACGCCGCAGTTTGGTGGTGGTGCTGACCGACGGCCGAGCCACCGGCGGTCCTGATCCGCTTGGGCGCGCACGGGAGGCGGCCGCTCGGCTGGTGGCCGAAGGTGCGACCGCCGTGGTGGTCGACTGCGAGACTTCCTATGTGCGCTTGGGTCTGGCCGAGCAACTGGCCGGTTACCTGGGTGCTCCCGCGGTGCGGCTGGCGCACCTGCGCGCGGACAACCTCACCGACCTTGTTCGCACCGCCGCCTAGTTACGGGCCCACAACGAAGTCAGGGGAGGGAGTACCCATGCCTCAGGGTCAACCGGCCACCGTTCCCGAGGACGGGCTGACCACCCGCGCCCGGCGCAACGCTCCACTGCTCGCGGTGCACACCGGTACCGGCAAGGGCAAGTCGACCGCCGCGTTCGGGATGGCATTGCGGGCATGGAATCAGGGCTTTTCCGTGGCGGTGTTCCAGTTCGTCAAGAGCGCCAAATGGAAGGTCGGCGAAGAGGCGGCCTTCGGCCAGCTGGGCCGGCTGCACGACGAGCACGGGGTCGGCGGCGCCGTCGAATGGCACAAGATGGGTGCGGGCTGGTCGTGGTCGCGTAAGCACGGCAACGAGGACGATCACGCGGCCGCCGCGGCCGACGGCTGGGCAGAGATCACCCGCCGCCTCGCCGGGGAACGCCACGACTTCTACGTCCTCGACGAGTTCACCTATCCGCTGAAATGGGGCTGGATCGACGTCGACGAGGTGATCGAGGTGCTGACGCGAAGACCCGGCACCCAGCATGTGGTCATCACCGGCCGCGACGCTCCGCAGAAACTGCTCGACGCCGCCGACCTCGTCACCGAGATGACCAAGGTCAAACATCCGATGGACGCCGGCCGCAAGGGCCAAAAGGGCATCGAATGGTGAGTACCCCCGCCGTGGTGATCGCCGCCCCGGCATCCGGCGGTGGAAAGACTACTGTGGCAACGGGTTTGATGGGCGCCCTCCGGAAAGCGGGCCACTCCGTCGCCCCGTTCAAGGTCGGGCCGGACTTCATCGACCCCGGATACCACGCACTGGCAGCACAGCGCCCTGGCCGCAACCTCGACCCGGTGCTGGTCGGCGAACATCGCATCGGCCCGCTGTATCGGCATGGCAGCGCCGCGGCCGACATCGCGGTCGTCGAGGGCGTGATGGGCCTGTTCGACGGGCGGATCGCCGACGGCTTCACGGGTATCGCCGAAGGGTCCACCGCGCACGTGGCGGCCCTGCTCGGTGCGCCGGTGATCCTGGTGGTCGACGCGCGTGGCCAGAGCCACAGCGCCGCGGCACTGCTGCACGGCTTCTCGACGTTCGACTCGACGATCCGGGTCGCCGGCGTCATCCTCAACCGTGTCGGGTCAACGCGCCACGAGGAGGTGCTGCGGCAGGCGTGCGAGCACGCCGGACTGACGGTCTTGGGCGCCATCCCCAGGGTCGACGAGTTATCCGTTCCGTCAAGACATCTCGGCCTCGTGACCGCCGTCGAGCACGGCATCCGGGCCCGTACCGCGGTGGAGGCGATGATCGGCCGTGTCGAACGTCACGTCGACCTGACGGCGATCACCGAGATCGCGGCCAGCCGAGTCGCCGACGAGCCCTGGGATCCCGCGGCAGGCGGTCCCGTCACGGAAGACGTGACGGTGGCGCTCGCCGCGGGCAAGGCGTTCAGCTTCGGTTACGCCGAGCACCGCGAACTGCTGCTGGGAACCGGCGCCGACGTCGTGGAATTCGACCCGCTGACCGAATCGCTGCCGCCGCGGACCGCCGCACTCGTCCTACCCGGCGGCTTCCCGGAACAATTCGGTACCGAACTGTCGGGCAATGAGGTTGTGCGGCAACAGATCAGGAGCCTCGCCGCATCCGGTGCACCGGTGCACGCCGAATGTGCCGGGCTGGCTTATCTGGTCAACGATCTCGACGGTCAGCCGATGTGCGGTGTGCTGTCCGGCTCGGCACGCTTCACCGACCGCCTGACGCTGGGTTACCGCAACGCCGTCGCGGTGGCCGAATCGCCGCTGTACGAAATCGGGGACCGTACTGTCGGTCACGAATTCCACCGCACTGCAGTGGAATTCACCAAAGACTATGCACCAGCCTGGGTGTTCGGCGACCGCCCCGCCACACGGACCGAGGACGGTGCGGTAGACGGCGGTGTGCACGCAAGCTACCTACATACCCATCCGGCCGCACACCCGCAAGCGGTATCGCGCTTCGTCGCCGCGGCGGAGTCGAGTTTCTACTCCAGCCACCGCAACCTCTAAACTCGGCGGGTGACCGAGAACGCCTACCTCGTCGGCCTGCGCCTTGGCGGCAGGAAGGTCGTCGTCGTCGGGGGCGGCACCGTGGCGCAACGGCGACTCCCGCTGCTGGTGGCCAACGGCGCCGACGTGCACGTCATCTCCCGCAGCGCCACCCCGGCGGTCGAGGCGATGGATGGAATCACGTTGGAACTCAGAGAGTTTCGTGACGGCGATCTGGACGGCGCTTGGTACGCGATCGCGGCGACCGACGATCCGGCCGTCAATGCCGCCGTCGTCGCCGAGGCCGAACGGAACCGGATCTTCTGTGTGCGGGCCGACGTCGCGCGCGAGGGCACCGCGGTGACCCCCGCCTCGTTCGAGTACGAGGGCCTGGCCGTCGGGGTGCTCGCAGGTGGAGACCACCGCCGGTCCGCCGCGATCCGGTCGGCTGTCCACGAGGCCTTGCAGCAGGGGCTCATCGCCGGCGAGACGCCGGGTGTGCTGCCCGGTGGGGTGGCGTTGGTCGGCGGCGGGCCCGGCGATCCCGAACTGATCACCGTGCGCGGCAGGCGCATGCTGGCCCAGGCCGACGTCGTCGTCGCCGATCGCCTGGCGCCGCCGGAACTGCTCGCCGAGCTCTCGCCGCACGTCGAGGTCATCGACGCCGCCAAGATCCCGTATGGGCGCGCCATGGCTCAGGACGCCATCAATGAGGTGCTCGTCGACCGGGCCAGGGCCGGCAAGTTCGTGGTGCGACTCAAGGGCGGCGATCCGTTCGTGTTCGCGCGGGGCTACGAAGAGGTGATCGCGTGCGCCGACGCCGGGATTCCCGTAACAGTTGTGCCGGGTGTGACAAGTGCCATAGCAGTGCCCGCGCTGGCGGGCGTTCCCGTCACACATCGAGGCGTCACACACGAGTTCGTCGTGGTCAGCGGGCATGTTGCGCCTGACCACCCCGAATCGTTAGTGAATTGGAATGCGCTGGCCCAGATGTCGGGCACGATCGTGTTGCTGATGGCGGTCGAGCGCATCGAGCAGTTCGCCAAGGTACTGCTGGACGGTGGGCGACCTGCAGAAACGCCGGTCCTGGTCGTACAACACGGCACCACGGCGGCGCAGCGGACCATGCGAGCAACCCTCGGCGACGCCGCCGAACGCATCCGCGAAGACGGCGTGCGCCCCCCGGCGATCATCGTGATCGGCCCCGTCGCGGCCTTCGGCGGTTAAAGGATTCTTAAGATTACTGTAAGGTAACCCGCATGACGGCTCTCAATGACGCCGAGCGGGCAGCCATGTTTCGCGACGCCGAAGGCGGGGCAAACCGGTCGTTACCTATGAATGTGGGCTACCCCGGCCAGGAGCGAACCGGCAGGTACCCGGCTTGGCTGCCCTCGCGGCGGTTCATCGCCGCGGTCATCGCGATCGGTGGCATGCAGCTGCTTGCCACCATGGACAGCACCGTCGCGATCGTCGCGCTTCCTAAGATCCAAGACGAGCTGAGCCTCTCCGATGCCGGGCGCAGCTGGGTCATCACCGCATACGTCCTGACGTTCGGCGGGCTGATGCTGCTCGGTGGCCGCCTCGGCGACGTCATCGGGCGCAAACGCACCTTTATCGTCGGCGTCACGCTGTTCACCATCGCCTCGGTGCTGTGCGGTCTCGCCTGGAACGAGGCGACCCTGGTCACCGCCCGGTTGCTGCAGGGTGTGGGCGCGGCGATCGCATCGCCGACCGCCCTTGCGCTGATCGCGACCACCTTCCCGAAGGGACCCGCGCGCAACGCCGCGACTGCGATCTTCGCCGCCATGACGGGCATCGGATCCGTCATGGGCCTCATCGTCGGCGGCGCGCTGACCGAGGTGTCCTGGCGCTGGGCATTCCTGATCAACATCCCCATCGGGCTGCTGATGATCCACCTGGCCCGCAAGACGCTGCGCGAAACCCACCGTGAGCGGCTGAAGCTCGACGCCACCGGCGCGATCCTGGCCACACTCGGCTGCACCGCCTCGGTGTTCGCGTTCTCGATGGGGCCCGAGCAGGGCTGGGTGTCGCCGATGACCATCGGCTCCGGTCTGGCCGCCTGCGCGTTCCTGCTGGCGTTCGTCTACGTCGAGCGCACCGCCGAGAACCCGGTGATGCCGCTGGAACTGTTCAAGGACCGCAACCGCGTTGCGACGTTCGCCGCGGTGTTCCTCGCCGGCGGTGTGATGTTCACGCTGACCGTGCTGATCGGCCTGTACGTCCAGGACGTCATGGGCTACAGCCCGCTGCGGGCAGGCGTCGGGTTCATTCCGTTCGTGGTCGCGCTCGGGATCGGCCTCGGCGTGTCGTCGCAGCTGGTGCAGAAGTTCCCGCCGCGGTGGCTGGTGATCGCCGGTGGCGTGCTGGTGCTCGGTGCGATGATCTACGGCTCCACGCTGGATGCCAACATCCCGTACTTCCCGAACCTGGTCATCCCGATCACGATCGGCGGCCTGGGCATCGGGATGATCGTGGTCCCGCTGATGCTGTCGGCGATCGCCGGCGTCGGCTTCGACCAGATCGGCCCGGTGTCGGCGATCGCGCTGATGCTGCAGAACCTCGGCGGTCCGGTCGTGCTGGCCATCATCCAGGCCGTCATCACGTCGCGCACGCTCTACCTGGGCGGTACCAACGGCCCGGTCAAGGACATGGACGCCGCGCAGTTGCACGCCCTGGATCAGGGTTATACCTACGGCCTGCTGTGGGTCGCCGCGGTCGCGATCATCGTCGGCGCCGTCGCCCTGTTCATCGGCTACACCGCGGCGCAGGTGGCGCACGCGCAGGAAGTCAAGGACGCGATCGACCAGGGAGAGCTGTGACTTCGGTGTAGTTGGTCGCGCACACCGCAACTGACTACACCCGATTCTCCGGTGGGTAGGCTGGCAAGCCATGTCTGCGGTGGGCGGTTCCTCGGCGTTCAACGAGGGCATGTCGGACCGGGCCACCACACCGCTGTCGTCATCGGTGTTGGGCCCGGCGATCATCGCGATCACCGGCATGCAGCTCATGTCGACCCTCGACGGCACCATCGTCATCGTCGCGCTGCCGCGGATGCAGGCCGATCTCGGCCTCTCCGACCCTGGCAAGAGCTGGGTCATCACCGCTTACGTCCTCGCCTTCGGTGGACTGCTGCTGCTCGGCGGGCGCATCGGCGACGCCATCGGCCACAAACGCGCGTTCCTGTCCGGTGTCGGCGTGTTCACGATCGCGTCGTTGGTGTGCGGGCTGTCCACCGACGGCGTCACGCTGATCGTCGCGCGTGCAGTGCAGGGCACCGGTGCGGCGATCGCCGCACCGACGGGCCTGGCCCTGATTGCGACGACGTACGCGGTCGGGCAGGCCCGTAATCGCGCGATGGCGGTGTCTGCCGCGATGCAGGGCATCGGTTCTGTCCTCGGGCTGGTGCTCGGCGGCGGCTTGACCGTCATCTCGTGGCGCTTGGCGTTCCTGATCAACATCCCCATCGGGATCGTGATCATCATCGTCGCCGTCCTGAAGATCAACGAGACCCATCACGAACGCCTGAAGCTCGATGTCACCGGCGCCATCCTGGCCACCCTGGGTTGCACCTCGGCGGTGCTGGTGTTCACGCAGGGCCCACCGCGCGGCTGGGTCGACCCGTGGGTCATCGGCGCAGGCGTCGCCTCGGCGATCTTTTTCCTCGCGTTCCTGATCGTCGAACGCACCGCCGACCACCCGATCGTGCCGTTCTCGGTGTTCGACAACCGCAACCGCGTGATGACGTTCATCTCGCTGTTCCTCGCGGGCGGCGTCATGTTGACGCTCAGCGTGATGGTCGGCCTGCTCGTGCAGGATGTGCTCGGCTATTCACCGCTGCGCGCGGGCGTGAGTTTCATCCCGTTTGCGGTCGCGTTCGGCATCGGCAGCATCGTCGCGGCCAAGCTCGCACCACATGTCGCGCCGCGCTGGCTGATTCTCGGCGGCGGGTTGTTCGTGCTCGCCGCCATGCTCTACGGCTCGACGCTGGACCGCGACGTCCCGTACTTTCCGGACCTGTTCGGACTCGTCATCGTCGGTGGCTTCGGCATCGGTGCGATCGCGGTGATCCTCCCGTTGTGTGCGATCGCCGGGGTGGGACCGAAGGAGATCGGCCCGGTGTCGTCGATCACGCTGATGGTGCAGAACCTCGGTGGTCCGGTGGTGCTGGTCGTGATCCAGGCGGTGCAGACCTCCCGCACGCTCTATCTCGGCGGCACGACCGGACCGGTCAAGGACATGACCCCCGCGCAGCTTGATGCGCTGGGCTACGGCTACACCTACTCGTTGCTCTGGGTGGCGGGCGTTGCGGTGATCGTCGGCGTCACGGCGTTCTGGATCGGATTCTCGGCACGCCAGATCGCGGCCGCCCAGCACACCCGCGAGGCGGTGGAGGCGGGCGAGCTCTAAGCGCGCGCCGGTCGTGGCAGCTTTCTTCAGCGCCCGTGCAGAATGGCGATCAGCTGTTCACGGCTGTTGGCCCCGACACGTTGCGAGGCGCGGAACAGGTGACCTTCGACAGACCGTCGCGACATCGTGAGGCGATCAGCGATTTCCTTATTCGAAAGCCCTTGTGCGGCAAGCGATATGATCTCGTGCTGTCGGTCGGTGAATAGTTTAGGCGTGGCTGCGGCGCGCAGAGCCGGGGTTCGGATGCCTTGGCACTGTGCGGCGAGGCGCTCGACGGTGGCGGACGCGTTCATTGCCGAACCGCGTAATCCGCTCCGCTGATAGATGACGACGGCTTGGGCCGCGGCGTCGACCGCAGCGAGTCGGTCACCGAATTCTTCATAGCGGCGGGACGCGCCGAGCAAGCCGTCACCATCCTCGGCGGCCAGAGCGGCAGCGTGGGTTGCAGCGGCGGCCGCACGAGGTCCGGCGACGTCGTTGGCCAGTTCGGCCAGCCGTGCGGCCGTGGTGCGGTCGCCGAATTGGGTCGCTGTCTGCAACAGCATCACCTCCCAGGCGGGTCGGCGCAGGCTGCGCTCGCGCTCGGCGGCGTCCCGGATGATCGAAATCGCCGTCGTGGTGGTGCCTTCGGCGGCACATACCCAGGCCTCGGCAATCGATTTCGCCGAGTCCCACTTGCGTGCGTCAGTGTCCCGATCCCACCACTCAAGCGCGGTGAACTCACGTCGCGCGTCGATTGCGTTGCCGGCCATACCCGTCACGGTGGCTAGCCATGATCGGGCGAAGGCCTTCAACATCTGGCCAAGGCCACCGCTTTCCAGGTGCGCGACCGTCTCTTGCAGCGAGAGTTGGGCCACCGGGAGATCGCCGTGACCAATCGCCGACATGGCGGTGAAAAAACTGCGCCAGGACTGCTGGAACGGAACGTCGATCGTGTCGCCTCGGATTTCCTCGATCATGTTGTCGGATTTGGTAAGTGCGCCTGCGAGCCAGTACGCGGTGACTTGGAATGTCGCTAGCGGAAGGCGCAGATGCGAGGCCTCCGCGGACGTCTCTGCCAGCCGGTATCCCGAATCCGCCGTTGGTTCGAACTCGTCGATGCGGCCGAGATCGCCCAGTCCGGAAACCACCGTCCAGATCAGAAACATCCGAGCCATACCGCTGGCGGGTGGATCGGCGAGTATTTCAGCGGCTCGCTCGGCAGCGGCGGCGGAGTGCCCGCGCACGAGGTCGATGAACGCCCGTACTGCGCTGGAAAGGGCTTGCGCCCCTTCATCGTCACCGGGCACCGCCTCAGCGAGTTCTCGTTCGGCGCTCGCGACGTCACCGAGGCTGGCGGCGAAGTTCATCGCGCGCAGAATGGCGATCTGCGCTCGGATCGGGGCCTCCGTTTCGCCGGCGAGTTCGGCCAGGATGGCCTCCGAGTCAGTCCCACGCTCCTGCCACGTGATTGCCATCGCTTCGATGAGCTTGGCTTCCAGTCCGCCGCCGACTGACACGGCCCGCTCGGCCAAGGTCTCTGCGAGCCGCAGGTCGCCGAGTTGCATGGCGGCCGACGCCGCGGCGAGAAGAACTGCGATGTCGGGCGCGAGGTTCGAGTCGATCATCAGCGCTGCGCGCCGCACCAAGTGTCTGGGGTCGACGGAGTCTTTTCGGGCGAGCTCGGTGGCGATCCGTCCGCGGAGTCGCCGCATCTGCACGGTGCCGGTGTGCGTGACGTCGCACAGCATGGGGTGAGCAAGCCGCACAGAGGTGGGACGCACGCTGGTGTCGACGCTTATCAGCCCGAGCGATTCGGCTTGGGCCAGCGCATCGGAGTCGGCGATGGTCTCCAGGATGTCGCTCTCCAAGGGCTCGGCCACGGCGAGTGCGCCGAGTACATCGCGGACCGCAACCGGCGCCTGCGCGATCCGGGCTTCGAGCAACTCGGCCAGCGTGGAGGACAGCCGAGGATGCCCGTCCCACAGCCACACCCCCGAGCGCAGCGTCATCCGGTTGGCACGCACCTCGTTGTCAAGCAGATGCCGAAGGTATAGCGCATTGCCTTGGGTGTATTGCCAAAGGCGTTGTGCGCTGAAGGAATCGACCGGACCGCCGAGCACCTGGCCCACCAGGCTGCCGATCTCTGACGGCGATAAAGGTTGTAGTTCAAGGCGTTCGAGATGATGGTCTTTCCAGATGGCGGTGATGGCATCGGGAGTCTGTTCTTTCGAGCGGATCGTCAAGATGACCGTGGCAAGACGGCGTGTGATGAGTTGGTGGACGGTGAACGCCGAAAGGTCGTCCAACAGATGCGCGTCGTCGACGCCGATGACCACGTCGCTGTGCTGGGCGTCGCCGACGACGCCGTCGATCACTTCGCGGACCCGCCGCAGCGGGTCGGGGCCGAAGTCGCTGGCGATGTCGGCAAATGCGCCAAGCGGAACGCTGCGTGCCGATGTGGTGCCGACGATCCAGTGCGAGCGCGTACCACGGCGACTGCACCTGTCCACGGCTTCGCGCGCGACCCGCGTCTTGCCGACACCCGCCGGGCCGGAGAGCACGATTCCGCGGGAGCGATCTGCCGCCGGTTCGGTGGCCTCGGCGATCACCGCGAGTTCCTCGGCGCGCCCGACCATGGGCCACTGGCGGATCACCGGCGAATTTTAACTGGGACCGCCGTCCAGCTGCGGCGGCGGCACGACGCGTACCTCATTGCGGAGACGGTGACGTGGCAAAGGTGAGGTAACCGACTACTCCAGCCGGCCCGGCGCAGCGAATTTACGCTCCCTGGCATGTCGAAGCGTGCACGGAAGTCGTCACCGACCCAGTTCCGGATGCTCACCGCGGCGTTGGCTACCGGCAGCGTGGTTGCCGCCGGCGCCGCACTGGCCGGAACCCAGCCCGAGCCAGTCGCGCCTGCCAAGCCGGCCGCGCTGGCGCGCACGGCCCCGGCCCTGGTCGGGTTGCAGATCCCGACGCCGAACACCCTGCTGACCGCCGTCACTGGAACATGGACCACCGGAGCGTCAGGTGGCGGGGTGAACTCGTCGGGGGCAGGTCTGTTCGGCGCGCTGACCGGGTTCGTGCCCTCGGCGAGCGGGCTCACGTCGGCCGCTTCGTCCACCGCGCGTACGTCATCGAATGCGTCGGTGCCCCTCGCCCTCGCCGGCGCGACGCCCACCGGCGAGCGCTTACCCAGCGCTGTGTCCGACGCGAGGGACCGCATCCCTCCGGCGTTCGCGCGGACCCAACAGCTCGCGCTCATCGGCAATACCGACCTCGTGCTCGCGCGCATCCTCGGCCTGCCGGCGCAGATTCAGGCCAACCCGCTGAACATGATCGGACCGGGAGGCTGGCTCATCGGCGACGCCGTGACGGCTGGCGCCGCCGGTGGCTTCCTCATCGGCAACGGCGCCGATGGCGTGGCGCCGGGCCAGAACGGCGGACACGGCGGCATCCTTGTCGGCAACGGCGGCAACGGCGCGAACGGTGGGCCCGGCCAGGACGGTGGCGACGGCGGATCGGCAGGCCTGCTGCGGGGTAACGGGGGCTACGGCGGTATCGGTGGCGACGCCACAGGGATCACCGGTGGGACGGCCGGCGATGGCGGCAACGGTGGTTCCGCACCAAACGGGGTGGGCGGCGACGGCGGCCACGGCGGCAACGCCGGCACGATCAGAATCATCAACGGCGAACGGGTCGAGAATACCCTTCGCGGGCCCGCGACCGGCGGCAATGGCGGCAACGGCGGCGACGGCGGGCTCGACGGCGGCGAAGGTGGCAACGGCGGCAGCGCCGCAACCACCGACGGTGACGCCACCGCCGGCAGCGGCGGCAATGGCGGCGATAGCACTTCTGGCTGGGGCGGCGACGGCGGCAACGCCGGCCTGATCGCAGCCACCACCGGCCTGGGCGCCACTGCCACCGGCGGCAGCGGTGGTGACGGTGGCGACGGCGGCATCCGCGACGGCATGGGTACCCGCGGTGGAAACGGCGGGAACGGTAGCAACAGCGTCGTCAGCTCGAGGGGCGACGCGGTCGGTGGTGACGGTGGCGACGGCGGCGACGCGGTGCGCGGCAGCGGCGGCGATGGTGGAAACGCCTCCTCGCACGGTGATTTCGCAGAAGGAGTCTTCGCGGACGGCAACGCCTCCGGCGGTGATGGCGGAGACGGCGGCACCGGCAACGGCGGCTTCGTTTCGTCGGGCGATGGTGGCGACGGCGGCCGGGCCGGGGCCGGTGGCTTCGGCGGCGGCAGTGGCGTCACCAATCCAGTAGCCACCGGCGGGGACGGCGGCCGCGGCGGCGATGGTGGTCCTGGGGTCGGGGGCGGGGACGGCGGCAACGGCGGTGACGCCACCAATCCCATCGGCCACGCGTTCGGCGGCGACGGTGGCGACGGCGGCACACCGAGTGGCGACGGCGGAACCGGCGGCACCGCCACCGGCACCGCGGGCAGCTCTGACGGCAACGACGGCGCCGACGGGTAACGCGGCCGCGGCAACCTCACCCGACAGCGCTCACTAAGGTTGTCGGCTGTGATCACCCGCATGTCGCAGCTGTTCCTGCGCACCCTGCGTGACGACCCCGCCGACGCCGAGGTTGCCAGCCACAAGTTGTTGATCAGGGCCGGCTACGTCCGCCCGATCGGCCCGGGGCTGTACAGCTGGCTGCCGCTGGGTCTGCGGGTGCTGCGCAAGATCGAGGCGGTCGTCCGCGCCGAGATGAACCGTATCGGCGGGCAGGAGATTCTGTTCCCCGCGCTGCTGCCCAAGGCGCCCTACGAGGTCACCAACCGCTGGACCGAATACGGCGACGGCGTCTTCCGGCTGCAAGACCGCAGACGCAACGACTACATGCTGGGGCCGACGCACGAAGAGTTCTTCACCACGACGGTCAAGGGGGAGTACAGCAGCTACAAGGATTTCCCGCTGCTGCTGTTCCAAATCCAGACGAAGTACCGCGACGAGGCGCGCCCGCGAGCAGGCATCCTGCGGGGCCGTGAGTTCGTCATGAAGGATTCGTATTCGTTCGACGTCGACGACGACGGACTGCGGACGCAGTATCAGGCGCATCGCGCTGCGTACCAACGCATCTTCGACACGCTGGGCGTGGAGTACGTGATCGTCTCGGCGGTGTCCGGCGCCATGGGCGGCAGTGCGTCCGAGGAGTTCCTGGCCGAAAGCGACATCGGTGAGGACACGTTCGTGCGCTGCGATGAATCCGGCTACGCCGCCAACGTGGAGGCCGTCACGACGGCGGTCCCGGATGCGCTGCCGATCGAGGGTCAGCCCGACGCCACGGTGTACGACACCCCGGACACGCCGACGATCGCGACGCTCGTCGCTTGGGCCAACTCGGTGCTGGACCGCGAGGTCACCGCCGCGGACACGCTCAAGAACGTGATGCTGAAGACCCGGGTGCCCGGTGGTGACTGGGAGCTGTTGGCCGTCGGCGTGCCCGGCGATCGCGAGGTCGACGACAAGCGATTGGGCGCCGCGCTGGAACCGGCCGAGTACGCGCTGCTCGACGACGCCGACTTCGCCAAGCACCCGTTCCTGGCCAAAGGCTATATCGGCCCGAAAGCGTTGCTGGCCAACAAAGTTCGGTTCCTGGTCGACCCCAGGGTGGTCGACGGCACGTCGTGGATCACCGGCGCCGACGAACCGGGTAAGCACGTGGTGGGCCTGGTCGCCGGACGGGACTTCGTCGCCGACGGCACGATCGAGGCGGCCGAGGTACGCGACGGTGATCCGTCACCCGACGGCGCAGGACCCCTGGTGTCGGCCCGCGGCATCGAGATCGGCCACATATTCCAGTTGGGCCGCAAGTACACCGACGCGTTCGAGGCCGACGTGCTCGGCGAGAACGGTAAGCCGGTGCGCCTGACCATGGGGTCCTACGGCATCGGGGTGTCGCGGCTGGTCGCGGTGATCGCCGAACAGCACCACGACGAGCTGGGCCTGCGCTGGCCGTCGTCGGTGTCCCCGTTCGATCTCCACGTCGTCATCGCCAACAAGGACGACGCCGCCCGCGCCGGCGCCGAGGAACTGGCCACCGCGTTGGACGCCCAAGGTCTTGAGCTGCTGCTCGATGACCGGAAAGCCTCGCCAGGAATCAAATTCAAGGACGCCGAGCTACTCGGTGTGCCGTGGATCGTGGTGGTCGGCCGCGGCTGGGCCGACGGCGTCGTGGAGTTACGCAACCGGTTCACCGGCGAAAACCGGGAAATCTCAATCGAAAACGCGGCCAACGACATTGCGACGGCACTGAGAACCTGAGCGCCGCCCTCGCGCCAGGCGGGGTTTATTCAGAGCCGCCGGGGAAGGCGACCGTGATCGGTGTCGTGCCCAGAGCGCGGGTCCATCGTGCCGCCCTGACCGCGCAATCCGTCAGCGCGCCCACCGCGAACGCGCGCTCCTTCTCGTCGGTGGCCTGTTCGACGACGGCCCGCCACGCAACCGCGGAGTCTTCTTCCATTCGCACCGCGAGATTGGCCGCGTCGGTGGGGTTGTTCACCTCCATCGGCAACTCGTACCCTGCCGCGGGCAGCGGGGCGTCCACGGAACGTGCCTGCAGCATCGCCAATGCCTCCTCGCGCTCTTTGCGGTGCGCGGCCATCGACGACGAGACGAGGTAGTTCAGGTCGGGGGCGGAATGAGCCGACACGATCCCATAGCCGTAGATCGACGCCTGCGCCGTCGCGATCGCGTCGAACAACGCGGCGTCGGCGGAGTTCTGCGGCCGCGATGGGCTGGTCGGTTCGGCGACCCGCGACGACGTCGTCGTCGAGGGTGTCGGTTCCGGGGACGTCATTGCGCGCGCCCCGGCGGAACCAATGCCACGGTGTAGGCCGCGGTGCATGCCGCGGCGATCGAGCCCAGCAGGCCGGCTCGGTAACCCGACATCTTGGTCGCCAGTTCGGTCGCGCTGGCCGCGGACTGCCTCAGCGCCGAGATCACGTCCTTCACAGTCGGGGCCGCGGCCGGCGCTGCCGTCGTGCTGGTCGGGGTGGCGGTGGGCGCATCCGTCCCGCGCATCCTGACCAGTTCGTCGGTCAGCGCCTGGGCGTGCGCCGCTCGCTCGGACGCCACGGCGTTCAAGGCTTCGACGATGTCGCCGCGCGCGGCGGCCGCCGCCTCGGTTGCCAATTGGCTGTCGGTGCGGGCCCGTTCGAGTTGGGCGGCCAGCTCGTCGACCTCGGGGGGCGGTTCCGACGAACCGCATGCGGCCACCGACGCGCCGAGCAATGCCAAGGCCGCCGTGCCGATCAGCACTCGTCGCCTGCTGACGGTCGGGTTCGGGCTCGGCACGTGCAACATCTTGCCATTGCAGCGACCGCCGACGCCCACCGCGCTTTTTGCCGGTTGCCGCGGCGGCGCTGGCGTATCGTTGGAAGACGGTTTCAGTGTCCACGTGCCAGGACACGCCGAACCTGTGTCCGAACAATTCAAGATGAGGAGCTCGCCGTGACGGAGCGGTCTGCGGGATTACCTTCGCAGCAGCAGGTCATCGAGCTGCTTGGTGGTGAATTCGCGCGCGCAGGCTACGACATCGAAGACGTCACTATTGACGCCGCCGCACGTCCGCCCCGCATCACGGTGGTGGCCGATAGCGACGACGGTCTGAATCTGGATTCGGCCGCCGCACTCTCACGATCCGCATCCGAACTGTTGGATCGCCTCGACGGCGATGCGACGCCATACGTCCTCGAGGTCACCTCGCCGGGAGTGGACCGCCCGCTGACCACCGAGAAGCACTTCCGCCGCGCGCGCGGGCGCAAGGTCGAGCTGACGCTGTCAGATGGTGCCGAATTGACTGGCAGATTGGGTGAAACCAGCGATGGCACCGTGCGATTGGTGGTACGTAAAGGGCGTGGTGCCGATCTGTCGGTCCGTGAGCTACCGATGGAAGACATCGCCAAAGCGGTTGTACAGGTTGAGTTTTCACCTCCGAACAAGCGTGAGTTGGAGCTGGCCGGTCAAGCTGGGAAGGGGGGCCCGCGGTGAACATCGACATGGCGGCGTTGCACGCCATTGAGGCTGACAAAGGAATTTCGGTCGACGTCGTCGTCGAGACCATCAAGTCAGCGTTGCTGACGGCGTACCGCCACACCGAGGGGCACGAGGCGGACGCGCGCATCGAGATCGACCGCAAGACGGGCGTCGTCCAGGTGATGGCGCGGGAGACCGACGAAGACGGCAACGTCATCTCCGAATGGGACGACACGCCAGAGGGTTTCGGCCGCATCGCCGCGACCACTGCGCGTCAGGTGATCCTGCAGCGGTTGCGCGATGCCGAGAACGAGAAGAACTACGGCGAGTTCTCTGCCCGCGAGGGTGACATCGTCGCCGGTGTCATCCAGCGCGATGCCCGAGCCAATGCGCGGGGCCTCGTCGTCGTCCGCATGGGCAGCGAGACCAAGGGTTCCGAAGGCGTCATCCCGTCGGCCGAGCAGGTGCCGGGGGAGCGTTACGAACACGGCGACCGCCTGCGCTGCTACGTCGTCGGCGTCAGCCGCGGCGCCCGCGAACCGTTGATCACGCTGTCGCGCACCCACCCCAACCTGGTGCGCAAGCTGTTCTCGCTGGAGGTCCCCGAGATCGCCGAAGGTTCGGTGGAGATCGTGGCAGTCGCCCGCGAGGCCGGCCACCGGTCGAAGATCGCGGTGACGTCGCGGGTCTCGGGGCTCAACGCCAAGGGGGCGTGCATCGGCCCGATGGGCCAGCGGGTGCGCAACGTGATGAGCGAGCTGTCCGGCGAGAAGATCGACATCATCGACTTCGACCCCGACCCGGCGAAGTTCGTAGCCAACGCGCTGTCGCCGGCCAAGGTGGTGTCGGTGAGCGTCATCGACGAGGCCGCCCGCGCCGCCCGCGTCGTCGTGCCGGATTTCCAGCTGTCGCTCGCGATCGGCAAGGAAGGGCAGAACGCCCGGCTCGCGGCCCGGCTGACGGGCTGGCGCATCGACATCCGCAGCGATGCCGAGGCTGTACCGGCTGGATGACGCGCAGTCGGTGCCGCGACTGATCGGCACGGACGGCCATTTAGGTGCATCGACCAGGTATGGCTAGACTGAACCGTGATCCAGCGCGAGACTCCAGCTTCGCCGCACAGACGACCAGAGGGACCGGTTCGTACGTGCGTCGGCTGCCGGAAGCGAGAGCTGGCCGTCGAACTGCTTCGTGTAGTGGCTGCGGACGGCGGGAATGGCGACTGTGCCGTGACCGTTGACACCGCGAGAAAGCTGCCGGGGCGGGGTGCTTGGTTGCACCTCGATCCGCAGTGTCTAGACGCAGCAATCCGGCGGCGAGCATTCGTCCGAGCGTTACGGATCACCGGTTCACCGGACACCACCGCGGTGCAAGAGCATTTGAGCGCAGTTCGAGGCGCTGAAGTGGCCGCGCACCAAGGCGACAGGACAGGTAGCGAAGAACATGAGCACACCGTGAAGTCTCGATGACCATGCGTCATAGCTAACCCGAGGCGCGGCGCCGACCACCGCTGCCGCCTCCTAGACAGGAGTTGTAGTGGCAGGTAAGGCCCGTGTACACGAGTTGGCAAAAGAGCTCGGTGTCACCAGTAAGGAAGTTCTCGCCCGACTGAGCGATCAGGGCGAATTCGTCAAATCCGCGTCCTCCACTGTGGAGGCCCCCGTTGCGCGCCGGTTGCGCGAATCCTTCGGCGGCGGCAAACCCGCCGCGGACAAGGCCCCGGCAAGCGGCAATGGTTCGCCGGCCAGCGCGCCGGCCAAGGCTGCCGCGACGGCCGCAAAGCCCGGCGCTCCCAAGCCGGCGGCGCCCGCGCCTCCGCCCGCACCCGCAGCACCCCCTGAGCCCGCGGCACCCCCGGCAGCCGCAGCGACGCCGCAACCCGCGGCACCGCCGGCCGCACCCCCGGCTCAGCCTGCGCCGACCCCGGGTGCGACGCCCGGTCCCCGGCCCGGCCCGGCGCCCAAGCCCGCCGCGCGGGCACCGCGCGTCGGCAACAATCCTTTCTCGTCCCAGACGCCGGTCGAGCGGCCGGCTCCGCGTCCGCAGGCACCCCGTCCGGGTGCCCCGCGACCGGGAGCCCCTCGCCCGGGCATGTCGCCGGGCAATATGCCTCCACGTCCGGCCGGACCCCGGCCGGGTGTCGGCGCCGGCGGCGGTCGCCCCGGCGGCCCGCGTCCCGGTCCAGGTGGCCGTGGTCCCGGCGGCGGCAGCGGAGGTGGTCGTCCAGGCGGTCCCGGCGGCGGTGGCGGCGGCGGTAACTACCGCGGCGGCGGCGCCGGCGGTGGTGGCGGCGCAGGCGGAGCGGCTGCTGGAGGCTTCCGAGGTCGTCCCGGTGGTGGCGGTCGTCCCGGCCAGCGCGGTGGCGCGGCGGGTGCGTTCGGCCGTCCCGGCGGTGCGCCCAAGCGTGGACGTAAGTCAAAGCGGGCGAAACGCGCCGAATACGAGAACATGCAGGCACCCGTCGTCGGTGGCGTGCGGTTGCCGCACGGCAATGGTGAGGTCATCCGGCTCGCCCGCGGCGCATCGCTGGTGGACTTCGCCGAGAAGATCGATGCCAACCCGGCAGCCCTGGTGCAGGCACTGTTCAATCTCGGCGAGATGGTGACCGCGACGCAGTCCGTGGGCGACGAGACGCTCGAACTGCTCGGCGGCGAGATGAACTACGTCGTGCAGGTGGTGTCCCCGGAGGACGAGGACCGCGAACTGCTGGAGTCGTTCGATCTCACCTACGGCGAAGACGAGGGCGGCGAGGACGATCTCGAGGTCCGCCCGCCGGTCGTCACCGTCATGGGTCACGTCGACCACGGCAAGACCCGACTGCTCGACACCATCCGTAACGCCAGCGTGCGTGAGGGCGAGGCCGGCGGCATCACCCAGCACATCGGCGCCTACCAGGTTGCCGTCGAACACGACGGCAGCGAACGGCCGATCACCTTCATCGACACCCCGGGCCACGAGGCGTTCACCGCCATGCGTGCGCGCGGTGCGAAGGCCACCGACATCGCGATCCTGGTGGTCGCGGCCGATGACGGCGTCATGCCGCAGACGGTGGAGGCCATCAACCACGCACAGGCGGCCGACGTGCCGATCGTGGTGGCGGTCAACAAGATCGACAAAGAGGGCGCCGACCCGTCGAAGATCCGGGCCCAGCTCACCGAGTACAACCTGGTGGCTGAGGACTTCGGTGGCGACACGATGTTCGTCGACATCTCGGCGAAGCAGGGCACCAACATCCAGGCGCTGCTCGAGGCGGTGCTGCTGACCGCAGATGCCGCACTCGACCTGCGGGCGAACCCGGATATGGAAGCCCAGGGTGTGGCCATCGAGGCGCACCTGGACCGCGGTCGCGGACCGGTTGCCACGGTGCTCATCCAGCGCGGCACCCTGCGCGTCGGTGACTCGATCGTGGCCGGCGACGCGTACGGTCGCGTCCGGCGCATGGTCGACGAACACGGCGAGGATGTCGAAGAGGCGCTGCCGTCACGCCCGGTGCAGGTTGTCGGGTTCACGTCGGTGCCCGGTGCCGGTGACAACCTGCTCGTCGTCGACGAGGACCGCATCGCCCGGCAGATCGCAGACCGGCGCAGCGCGCGCAAGCGCAACGCACTGGCCGCGCGCACGCGTAAGCGGATCAGCCTGGACGATCTCGATGCAGCGTTGAAGGAGACGTCGCAGCTGAACTTGATCCTCAAGGGTGACAACTCCGGCACCGTCGAGGCGCTGGAAGAGGCCCTGCTGGGTATCGAGATCGACGACGAGGTCGAGTTGCGTGTCATCGACCGCGGCGTCGGTGGTGTCACCGAGACCAACGTCAACCTGGCGTCGGCTTCGGATGCGATCATCATCGGCTTCAATGTCCGTGCCGAGGGCAAGGCCACCGAGCTGGCCAACCGCGAGGGCGTCGACATCCGGTACTACTCAGTGATCTACCAGGCCATCGACGAGATCCAGAGCGCGCTCAAGGGCATGCTCAAACCGGTCTACGAGGAGAAGGAACTCGGCCGCGCCGAGATCCGCGCGATCTTCCGTTCGTCGAAGGTCGGCAACATCGCCGGTTGCCTCGTCACCTCCGGTCTCATCCGCCGCAACGCCAAGGCGCGACTGCTTCGCGACAACGTCGTGGTGGCCGAGACCGTCACGATCTCCTCGTTGCGACGGGAGAAGGACGACGTCACCGAGGTGCGCGACGGATACGAGTGTGGTCTCACGCTGACGTACTCCGACATCAAGGAAGGCGACGTCATCGAGGCGTACGAGCTCGTCGAGAAGGAACGCACGTGATGAGCCGCTCAGGCGAAGAACAGAGGGCCTGAGCATGCCCGATCCGGCACGGGCACGCCGGCTGGCCAAGCGCATATCCGAGATCGTCGCCACGGCGATCGAGTACGAGATCAAGGATCCGCGACTGGCCGGCGTGACGATCACCGACGCCAAGGTGACGAACGACCTGCACGACGCCACGCTGTATTACACCGTCCTGGGCAGTTCGCTCGACGAGGAGCCGGATTACGCCGGCGCGGAGGCCGGGCTGTCGAAGGCGACGGGTGTGCTGCGCTCCAGGGTGGGAGCGGCGCTCGGCGTGCGCTTCACCCCCACCTTGGCGTTCGCGCGGGACACCGTGCCCGATGCGGCGAACCGGATGGAGGAGCTGCTGGCTCGCGCGCGCGCCGCGGATGAGGATTTGGCGAGAGTTCGTGAAGGTGCCCAGCACGCCGGGGAGGCTGACCCGTACCGTGTAGAAGGGGCGCTGGGAAGCGGTGGGGACCGAGACGACGAGTTCGACGCTGAGGACACCGGTGACCGCGATCGACAAAGCGACTGACGCACCCGCCACAGGCGACCGGGTAGACGCCCGCGGCGCGGCCGACCTGCTGGCCGCGGCACACAGTGTCAGTGTGGTGTGCCACGTGTATCCCGACGCGGACACGCTGGGCGCCGGCCTGGCTTTGGCGCTGGTACTCGACAATTCGGGCAAGACCGTTCAGGTCAGCTTCGCGGCACCGGCCGATCTGCCCGAATCGCTTCAGACACTGCCCGGCGCACACCTTCTCGTCGAGCCCGACGCGATGCTCCGGGACGCCGATCTGGTGGTGACCGTCGACATCCCCAGCGTCAATCGCCTCGGTGCACTGAGTGAGCTGGCCGACTCCGACCGCGAGGTCTTGGTCATCGACCACCACGCCTCCAACCTGATGTTCGGCACCGCCAACTTCGTCGACCCCTCCGCGGACTCCACCACCATGCTGGTGGCCGAACTCCTCGACGCCTGGGGCAAGCCGATCGATCTCGGCGTCGCGCACTGTCTGTACGCCGGGCTGACCACCGACACCGGTTCATTCCGCTGGGCCAGCGCCCGCGCGCACCGACTGGCCGCCCGGCTCGTCGAGTTGGGTGTCGACAACGCCTCGATCAGCCGTACCCTGCTCGACACGCACCCGTTCGCGTGGCTGCCGATGCTGTCGCGTGTGCTGGCCTCGGCGCAACTGCTGCCTGACGCCGCCGACGGTCGCGGCCTGGTGTATACCGTTGTGGGACACCAGGAATGGGAGAAGGCGCGGCCGGAGGAGGTCGAGAGCATCGTCGACATCGTGCGCACGACCCAACAGGCCGAGGTGGCCGCGGTCTTCAAGGAGATCGAGCCCGGGCACTGGTCGGTGTCGATGCGCTCGAAGTCCTACGACCTGGCGGCGCTCGCCAGCACCTTCGGCGGCGGTGGGCATCGACAGGCGGCCGGCTATTCGGCGAACGGGTCCGCCGACGACGTCGTCCGGGCGCTCCGCGAGGCCCTCCGCTGACCATGTCTGCGCGCGCGTCCATCAGCCGGCGCATTGACTGAACCGGCCGACGGCGCGGCGGTCCCGACTGGGCCCACGCGTCAGCCGGGGACGACCGGCCGCCGCATCGCCGCCCTGGCGCTACCGGCTCTCGGGGTGCTGGCCGCAGAGCCGATTTATCTGCTGTTCGACATCGCCATCGTCGGCCGCCTTGGCGCCCTGCCGCTGGCCGGCCTGGCCATCGGCGGACTGATCCTGGCGACTCTCAGCTCCCAGATGACGTTCCTGTCCTACGGCACCACCGCGCGCTCGGCGCGGTTCTTCGGTGCGGGCGACCGTCGGGCCGCGGTCGGCGAAGGCCTGCAGGCTACCTGGCTGGCACTGGGTCTGGGCATGGTGATCGTCATCGTGGTGCAGGCCGGCGCCGTACCGCTGGTGTCCGCATTGGCTGGGGCTTCGGAGGGCGGCGAGATCGCGGACGAGGCCCTGCCGTGGGTACGCATCGCGATTTTCGGCGTTCCGGCGATCCTCATCTCGGCGGCGGGCAACGGGTGGATGCGCGGCGTGCAGGACACCGTGCGCCCGCTGCGCTACGTCGTGACGGGGTTCGTGTTGTCGGCCCTGCTGTGCCCACTGCTGGTGTACGGCTGGCTGGGGATGCCCAGGCTCGAACTGGAGGGCTCGGCGTTGGCCAACGTCGTCGGGCAGTGGCTCGCTGCGCTCCTCTTCCTGCGCGCTCTATACGTGGAGCGGGTGTCCCTGCGGATCGACCCGGCGATCCTGCGGGCACAGGTCGTGCTGGGGCGTGATCTGCTGTTGCGCACCTTGGCCTTTCAGGCGTGCTTCGTCTCTGCGGGCGCTGTCGCCGCCAGGTTCGGCGCCGCGGCGGTCGCGGCGCACCAGGTGGTGCTTCAGCTGTGGAATTTTCTTGCCCTGGTGCTGGACTCGCTGGCGATCGCCGCACAGTCGCTGGTGGGTGCCGCGCTGGGCGCGGGTCAGCTGGCGCACGCACGATCGGTGGCGTGGCGGGTCACGATCTTCTCCACCCTCGCCTCCGCGCTGCTGGCAGGTGTGTTTGCCGTCGGCGCCTCGGTCATCCCGAGCATCTTCACCGACGACCGTTCGGTGCTCGACGCTATTCGCGTCCCGTGGTGGTTCATGGTCGCTCAATTGCCGGTCGCCGGAATCGTTTTCGCGCTCGACGGGGTGCTGCTGGGTGCCGGTGACGCCAAGTTCATGCGCAACGCCACACTGATCAGCGCACTGGTCGGGTTCCTGCCGCTGATCTGGCTGTCGCTGGGTTACGGATGGGGCCTGCTCGGTATCTGGGCCGGGCTGTCGACGTTCATGGTGCTGCGGCTCGTGTTCGTCGGCTGGCGGGCGTTCTCCGGACGCTGGCTGGTGGCGGGCACTGGTTAGGCTGACGGCCATGAAACGGTTCGCGATCGCGCTTGCCGCCGGCGCAGCGGCAAGTTTGGTCGCGGCGCCGTCGGCGGCGGCGGAGCCGACGGTCGGCACCGCGGTCTACGTGCAGATCCGCCAGTCGTTCGCACCGGTGGACGGCGACGACCAATGCGTCGGCACGTCAGCGCTCGGGGCCGTTCGCCGAGGATCTTCGGTGGTCCTCTCCGAGGGCGGCGTTGCGACCGATGGCCCCAAAGTGGCCGTCGGTCAATTCTTCCGCTCTCGCCTCAGGGACGGCGTCTGCGAGGCGCTGTACATCACGAGCGCGCCGACGAGGCCGGCCTTCAACGTCCAGTTCGCCGGCCCCGGCGGTGAGTTGAGTCCGGTGTTCGGCCCAACCGCGTCCGAGCCCGTCACGTATCAGCCGGGAATCGAGCAGGTGGTCAAGGTCGACATCGACCTGCCGCCCACCCCCTAACTAGCGACGTGTGCGATCGCCGACCAGCCGTACGGATTGGTTCGCACCTCGATGCGTTCGAAACCCGCTGCCTCCAAACGTGATTGCAGTGTCACGGGGTCGACGGGGTTGTACGTGTCGCCTTCGTGATGCGCCTCGAGCTCGGCGCTGGCCAGGCTGTCGCTGGCGACCAGCGCGGCACCGGGCCGAAGGACACGGGCGACTTCGGCGAACAGCCGGTCCTGCAACTCGATGGTAGGAACGTGATGCAGCATCGTGAAACACGCTGCACCGGTGAACCGGTCGTCCTCGTACGTCAGTGCCGTCGCATCGCCGCGCACGATCCTCACGCCGGGCTTGTCGGCGAATCGGTCGGTCAGCATCGCTGCAAGCTGCTCGTCGATCTCCACCGACGTCAGCTTCGGCACCGACTCGCTGAGCACGTCGGTGGTCGCGCCATAGCCGGGACCGACCTCCAAAACGTCGTCACCCAAATCGGTTTCGCCCAACGCCCACGGCAGGATGACCTCGCGAATCATCTGACGCCACTCGTCGCTGCCGCAGCGCTCGTGGGCCTCGTTCACCGAACCTGTGCCCTTCCGCGTTCGAACACCGCGGCGCGGTTGGCGGCGATGTCGTCTCCGCTGGCCGAGCGCATCCACGCGACCGCCGAGTCAGCCTCCAGGGCCAGACCCTCGGCGGTGCCGGCCTCGTCGATGCGATGATAGGACGCCAGCAGCGCCCGCACCGCCTTCTGGTTGTTGCCGACGATCGCCGCCGCCACCCTGCGCGCAGTGGGCATCAGCTCGTCGTGCGGCACGACCTCGGTGACCAGACCGGCCCGCAGTGCCTCGGTGGCCGAGAGGTAGTCACCGGTCATGCTCATCCGGCGCGCCATTCCGACACCGACCTTCTGCGGTAGCCGCACGGACAAACCCCAGGTCGGCAGCAGCCCGACCCGGGCGTGGGTGTCGGCGAACCGGGCGTTCTCGGAGGCGATGAGGATGTCGCAGTAGAGCGCGAGCTCCAGGCCACCCGTCACCGCCGCGCCGTTGATCGCGCCGATCACCGGCTTGGTCATCGCGGGCCACTTCGGCGAGATGTCGGGCAGCTCGGTGGTGTCGCCGAGTTCCTTGAGGTCCAGTCCCGCGCAGAACACCGGGTCGGTGCCGGTGAAGATGACGACGTCGACGTCATCGGCGCTCTCCGCATCCCGCAGCGCCTGGAAGAACTGGGTGCGAAGCGCCGAGGACAGGGCGTTGCGGGCCCGCGGGCGGTTCAGCGTCAGCGTCCGCACCCGATCCTGGGTGTCGATCAGCAGGATGTCGGTGTTGTTGGGGTCTGTCATGGCTCGAACCTATCGTGGAGCCATGTGCCGAAACATCACCGAGCTACGCGGACTCGAACCGGCAGCCACCGCGGAGGAAATCGAAGCGGCCTCACGTCAGTACGTCCGTAAGGTCAGCGGAATCACGCGGCCGTCCGGAGCGAACGCCGAAGCGTTCGAGGAGGCCGTCGCCGAGGTCACCGCGATCACCACCCGGCTGTTGGCCGGGCTGGCGCCACGACGCCAACCACCCAAGACGGTTCCACCGCTGAGGCGCCCCGAGGTGCAGGCGCGCATCGAGGCCAGAGCCGCCGGCACCGGGTGACCGCGCGGACGCCGACCCAGCCCGCGCTCAAGGAGTGGGGCGCGGCGGTGCACGGCCTGCTCGACGGCAGGCAGACGGTGCTACTGCGCAAGGGCGGCATCCACGAGAAGCGGTTCGCGCTCAGCGCATCGCGCTTCTTGTTCTTTCCCACGGTCGCCCACAGCCATACCGAGCGGGTACGGCCTGAACACCACGATCTGCTCGACGCCGCGGCCGCCGACAGTAGCGAGGCCGAGGTCGTCCTGCGGGCCGGCGCCAAGGTTGTCGCCGCCATCGAGGTCGGCCGGCCAGACAGTCTCGATGAGATCGAGGCGCTGCACATCTGGACCGCCGCATCGGTACGGGCTGATCGGCTGGACTTCCGGCCCAAGCACCGTCTCACCGTGTTGGTGGTGCAGGCCAGCCCGTTGCGGGAGCCCGTGCGTCTACCCCGCACGCCCGAGTACGCCGGCTGTAAGAGCTGGGTGCCGCTGCCCGTCGATCCGGACTGGGGACCGCCGGTCCACTCGGCTGAGGAACTCGAGAATCTGGCCGCCCAGGTCCGCCGCGCCGTCGGCTGAGAAAAGTTTGCCGCGAAAGCGGGGCGGGCCCTACTTTTTGAATTGGATATGAGGCACGCGACATGCGTGCGATCTCTCCCTAAATTGAATGTTGTGCGGAAAATGCACGGCAACAGAAAATGGATGAGGGAGAAAGATAATGAACATCAAGCCGCGTAATTTCGCAATGCTGTTGGGCGCCGGGGCCGTCGCCGCCGCCATCGCGTCGGCACCGGGCGCCGCTGCCGCAAGCGTGACGAGCACGCACGATTCGGGTGGCAGCACCACAACTCAGCGACCCGGCCACGTGTCGATCCATACGACGCCGCCGTTGGTCTCGCCGCCAAAGGTGTGGGGCTCCCACTCGTCGCCGCTTTTTGTTTTGGGTGACTGACCGTATACGAGATGGCAGGCGAAAGGGCATATAGCCATTCGCCTGCCATCTTTTGTCGTTAGGATATGCGTTTCCTATGAATCACTTGCATTTCATGAATTCTGCAATCAACGGTCGGCAATTATGTTTGCTCAGCCGCCGAAGGCGCATCAGGGCCCGCGGGCAGCACGAGCCGCGACACGCCACCCTCGCCGAGGTGCACGGTGTGTGTCGACACCATGAGCTCTCGCGCGCTGACCAGGGGCTCGTTGGTACCGAGATTGCGGACGAACCGCGGATGCGAGCCGCCGGCGACCAGCACCCGGATCCGCGAACCGGCGCGGAATCGGTGGGCGGTCGCGTCCATTTCGATGCGAACGGTGCCGGGATCACCTGAAGCCGTCGCGCTGCGGCGGTATCCGTCGCTCACATTGCGGGAGACGCCCTTGGCGTCGACTTCGCTGATCCGGACGAACACGTCGTGGTACGGGTTGTCGCAGGAATGCGCCAACTCGACCACCGGTGTCCCCACGACATACAGATCGGCAGGCAGCCGGTCGCCGGTGAAGCACAGCACGTCGGGCCGCTCGGCGAGTTTCGCGTCCTTGCGGTAGCCACCCTCGGGTGCGAGCATCCGGCCGCCGATCGTGGGGGTCGGATCCACCGGGTTGTACGTGAATCGGGTCGGGGATGCGGTGTCGGGCGGCACTGCGTCGCCGAGACGGCCGGTGGGTTGCAGGTAGAGCACTCGCTCGGGCATCGCTGGCGGCCACTCCGGCAGGTCGGTCCAGCCTTTGCCGTTCACTTCGATGCGGACCGGACTGCGCGTCGTTCCTTTGCCGCCGAGGTGTGCGTCGAACCAGTCCAGCGATTCGCGCGTCACCGTCCCCGCCGCCTTGTACATGACCTGTGTGTGCGTCCACGATCCGATGGTCGCGGCGACGTCGACCCCGCGTCGCTTCAGCGTGTCGTATTGCGTGAGTGTCTGCTCGAGAAACAGGTCTTGCCAGCCGCCGATCAGCAACACCGGAACATCGGTGCGCTGCAACGCGTCCCACGCGCTCCTGTCAGCCCAGAACGGATCGTCGGCCTCGGGATGGCAGAGCCAATCCTCCCACCACGTCGCGCCCTTGCCCAGTAGCGCTCGGCCGGCGTCTCCTGCCGGGAGCCCGCTCGTCGCCCGACTCAACGCACGCCGGGCGCGCAACTGCCGGATCGTGGAACGCAGTTTCGGATCCTCCTGGCGCGCAACCAGGTCGCTCCAGCCGAGGAAGTCGTTCAGCCCGAACGAGCCGGTGCCCCACCGCGGGCCGCTGGGATCGTGCAGGCCCACCGTGATGACGGCGGCCTTCATCTCTGGTGGTGGGTCGGCGAGCAGTGCCCACTGGGTGAAGCCGAGATACGACAGGCCTATGGTGGCGAACGAACCGGTGAACCATGGCTGGCGCCTCAGCCACTCGACGGTGTCCGCGCCGTCGGCCTTCTCGTGGACCATCGGGACGAAGTCCCCACCGGAGCCGAATGTGCCACGCACACTTTGGAACACCACGTGGTACCCACGCGCGGCGTACACGCCGGCGTACATCGAGGAGAACGGGAAGCCTCGGCCGTATGGGCAGCGCACCAGCAGCGTGCCCGCCGGATGGGCAGTCGCCGGTTCGTAGTGGTCGGCGAGCAATTCGACACCGTCGCGCATCGGCACCCGCACGGTGTGCACCGAATATTCGGTCGTCGGCGGGGGCAGGCGAAGCAGTCGGGTCAGGGTCCGGTCGCGGAATGTCCCTAATCTGCCTCGGGATGGTGTGGAGGTGGCGTTGTCGGAGACCGCGGTCATCTCACGCACGCTACGCGGGTGGCGCATCGTCGTCCTCGATAGCACCGATCACCTTGGCCATGACCCACCCGATCGCGCGCGTCGCATCGGGCCCGTCGATGCCCCATACCCCCACCAACCGCTCATAACTCGGCACGTTCCACAGCACGTCGAGCAGGGCCGCAGCCATCTGCTGCTGGGCGGCCGACCACGCGGGGGCGGCCGCCGACACCGCACGTACGAGCGCTTCGCGCCGACGGGCGTCGACGCCGACGAATGTCGGATCCTGCGGCGTGTCAACGGATTTCCGTACCGAGAAGCGTTGTAGGGACGCGAACACTCTGGCCGTCACCTCGTCGATGTTGGCCAGGTCGACATCCTCGTAGGAGATGCCCGCCTCGGACTCCAGTCGTTGCATGACCGCGTCGTGCAGATGTCGTTCGGTGGGGAAGTGCCGGTAGACGGTGCGCTCGCCGACGCCCGCCCGTTCGGCCACCGCCTTGAACGTCAGATCTCGCCAGTTCCAGGAGTCGAACGCGTGCACCAATTCGCTGCCGGCCGCGACGATGCGCTCCCGCGTCTGGGCCGCTTTCTGCTGACGCGCCCGGTTGTCGTAGGTGCGCCGCGCTATTGACGACTCGCTCATAATAGTGACAGTGTACTGTCACCAAATTGACTCTGCGCCGAAGGGGAGGTGCACCGTGCCATCGCTGGACGACCTGACCGGGGCCGCAGTGCAACGCACCGGACTCGACGACTTCGGCGACGACTCCTTCCGCGAGGGCCTCGGGATCCTCGTGCGCGCCCTGGATGAGGAAGCGCGACTGAACGCCCGAGGCGAAGCGTTCGTCTACGACCGGATCGGACTACACCTGTGCCAGCGGCTACAGGTCGAGGACTGGTATCGCCGTCATCCCGAGATCGACGACGAGCAGATCGAGGCACCGCTGTTCGGACTCGGTCTGCCCCGCACCGGGTCGACGGCGCTGTCGTTCCTGCTGGCCCGCGATCCACACATCCGCTACCTACGCAGTTGGGAGTCCACCCGGCCATGCCCGCCCCCTTCGACGGTGCAGGGTGACGATCCGAGAATCCCGCTCGAGGCGCGCCCCGTCGTCGTCGGCAGCAGGCACCACGTGCCCAACGACGTTGCGGGACCGATGGAATGCCTCGATCTGATGGCGCTCGACTTCAAATCCCAGATGTTCCAGGCGTTCGCGCAGATACCGTCGTACTCCGACTGGCTGCTGGACGGGGCCGACTTCACGTCCACCTACCACTACGAGCTTCGCGTGCTCAAGCTGCTGCAGTGGGGTGAGCCCACACGACCGTGGCGGTTGAAGTCACCCGCTCACGTGATCTCCCTCGGCTTCCTCGACCGGGTGTTCCCGGATGCCCGATTCGTGATGACCCACCGCGACCCGACCGACGTGATGCTCTCGGTCGCCGATGTATACGCCGACATCGTCTCCGGCTTCAGCGATGACGTCGACCGCCGGTATCTGGGTGAGCTCAACGTCAAACAGTGGTCGACGGGCATCGACCGCGTGCTGAAGTTCCGCTCCGGCGGCGCCGATGATCGCTTCTTCGACATCGACTTCCGAGCTATGCAGGACGACCCGATCGGCCAGGTGCGCCGACTGTACGCCTGGCTCGGAGCACCCGTTACCACTGAGTTCGAGGACGGCATGCGCGCGTGGTGGGCCGAGAACGCCGAGAACCGCGAACCACACCCGAAAACCGACGCGCAGGCATTCGGTATGGATCCCAACGCGATTCGGCCGCTGTTCGCCACCTACGTCGACGCCCACCTGGGAGGCTCGCATGGCAATTGACCTGACCGGCGGCATCGACGCGGAGCGCGAATACATGTTCGCGCAGCGACCGGACAACCCGGAGATGCGGGATTCGGTGAGTTTCTGGGTCGTCGACGACCGCGGCAGTGTGGGGTTGCCACGCATCGGTGTCGAAGCGGTCGCCGCGAACTGGGAGGCGCACGGCGTCCAGGTGAACGTCGCGTTCGCCGACGGGCGCGTGTACCGACTGCGTGACGAGGGCAAGAGCCTGTCGCCCATCGGCGCCGACGGTAAGCCGTCGGTCCTGGGCGCCGGCCCGCTCGCGTTCACGTGCGTCAGACCGTTCGACGTGTGGACCATGGCGTTCGACGGAAAGGCCAACGCGACGTCGTCGGCAGACCTGATCGAGGGTCGCAAGGACGGGCCGTCGGTCGACCTGCGATTTGAGGTCGAGGCGATCATGGCGGTGCCGCCGTGGGTGCAAGGCGCACTGCAGGCCGATGCGGAGGCGCAGCTGAAGACGTCGATCGTCGGCGATCTCATGGGAGGACCCCGCTACGAGCAGCTGTTTCGGGCGACGGGCTCAGTGCACGTGGCAGGCGAACAGCACGCGTTCGCGGGGAGCGGCCTCCGGATCCGTCGCCAGGGCGTACGCCGTCTCGAGGGGTTCTGGGGCCACTGCTGGCAGTCGGCGCTCTTTCCGGGCGGACGGGCGTTCGGCTACATCGCCTACCCGCAGCGGCCCGACGGTGAGCCCGCGTTCAACGAGGGCTATCTGTTTGACGGTGACGGTGAGCTGATCCCGGCGCGTGCCGTGCAGGCGCCGTGGCTGACCCGGCTGGAGCCAAAGGGGGAGGACGTCTCCGTCGTGCTTCAAACCGCGCGCGGCAACGTGCACATCGAGGGTGAGACCGTGGTGTCGACGCACGACATCACCGATCCCAGCGAGGTGCCCGCCGAAATGCTCGAGAAGATGGCGAATTGGACCTTTCCGGCGCTACAGCAGGCCGGTGTGCGCTACCGCTGGGACGGTGAAGAAACCATCGGAATGCTCGAACGCTCGAGCCCGATGGACAAGATCACTCGTTAGAAGGGCCCTGGAAGATGTAGTGCGGCACCAGCTCGTGGGCGCGCTGCAGGTTGGTCTGCATGCAGTCCGGTTGCGGGTTGGAGTAGATCGTCGAGAAGAAGATCGTCTGTTGGATCAGGCCGTAGTCGGTGTCGAATCCGATGGCGCAGGTGATCCACCAGCGGTTGTTCCAGTCGGTCGGCTTCATGACCCACCACTGCGCGGCACGGTGGCCGTCGATGTCGAGTTGGATGGCATCCGCCGGTAGCGCCTCTTCGAACGTCTTCCACACGAAGGCCTCGACGGTCATCTGATAGTTGCCCGCGTCGTACTTGCACCGCATCCCTTCCTCGGGGATCGGCGGTGTGAAGGTCAGGCCGAGGGACCCCATCACGTCGAGTGGGAGGTCACGGCACGGGTTGAACGGGTCCGGATCGGTGATGTCGATGACCGGATACTTGATGGTGGTTGTGACGTTGGTCATCGGAATATCCGACGCGCGCACCTGCATGGGTCCGCCGGGGTGGGACTGGCCGACCGCGATCACCGCTGCGACGAGCGCACACAGCGCTGCGAGAATGCGCAGCTTGGCGATCATTACACCCCCTGCTGTCGTGGCGGCGGGGCCGCCGGCCTCTGGACCGATCCTGCCCGGGGAGTGTAGCGGCCCGCAGTCAGGGTCCGAAGCGGAAAAGAGAACATGTTCTAGTTGGGTTGCGGGCGCGATCATCGCCCGCACGTAGGCTGGAGGGCTGTGACACGCGACGATCAGGCAGCCCCACGGGAGCCGGCTGGCCGCCGACGTCCGACACTGTGGGCGATCAGCGACCTTCACACCGGTCACACGGGCAACAAGCCCGTCACGGAGTCGCTGCACCCGTCCACCCCCGACGACTGGCTGATCGTGGCCGGCGATGTCGGTGAACGCACCGACGAGATCTACTGGGCTCTGGACTTGCTGCGAAAGCGCTTCGCCAAGGTGATCTGGGTCCCGGGCAATCACGAGCTGTGGACCACCAACCGCGACCCGATGCAGATCTTCGGCAAGGCCCGCTACGACTACCTGGTCGACATCTGCGACCAGATGGGCGTCATCACCCCCGAGCACCCGTTTCCGGTGTGGACGGAAGAGGGCGGCCCGGCGACGATCGTGCCGATGTTCCTGCTCTACGACTACACGTTTCTGCCGGAGGGGGCAGCGACCAAGGCCGAGGGGCTGGCCATTGCCCGCGAGCGCAACATCGTGGGCACCGACGAGTACCTGTTGTCGGCCGAGCCGTACGCCACCCGCGACGCATGGTGTCGCGACCGGGTCGCCTCGACCCGAAAGCGGCTCGAGGACCTCGACTGGATGACTCCCAACATCCTGGTGAACCACTTCCCGTTGGTCCGCGAACCGTGCGATGCGATGTTCTATCCGGAGTTCGCGCTGTGGTGCGGCACCACGGCGACCGCCGACTGGCACACCCGCTACAACGCGCTGTGCTCGGTGTACGGCCACCTGCACATCCCTCGCACCACGTGGTACGACGGGGTTCGCCACGAGGAAGTGTCGGTCGGATATCCGCGGGAGTGGCGGCGCCGCAAGCCATATCGCTGGCTGCGGCAGATACTTCCCGATCCTAAGTACTCGCCCGGTTATCTCAACGAATTCGGCGGGCACTTCGAGATCACGCAGGAGATGCGCGAGCACGCCCAGAAGATGCAGCAACGCATCCAGGCCAGGTACTCATGACGGGCATGGCGACCCTGCTCTCCGGCGTGCTGCCCGAGCACGGCCAGGCGCTGGCTGCGGCGGAGATGTATACCGACCCACCGGAACTCGCACCGCTGCCCGAAGAAGAGCCGCTTATCGCGAAGTCAGTCGCCAAGCGCCGCAACGAGTTCATCACCGTGCGTCACTGCGCGCGGGAGGCGCTCGGCGAGCTCGGTATTGAACCCGTACCGATCCTCAAGGGGGAGAAGGGCGAACCGTGCTGGCCCGACGGCGTCGTCGGCAGCCTCACCCACTGTGAGGGCTTCCGCGGCGCGGCTGTGGCCCGGCAGGACGCGATCCGCTCCGTCGGTATCGACGCCGAGCCGCACGACGTGCTCCCCAACGGCGTGCTCGACGCCATCAGCCTGCCAGGGGAGCGCACTGAGCTACAGGCGCTTCCAGGCGGGCTGCATTGGGACCGAATCCTGTTCTGCGCCAAGGAAGCCACCTACAAAGCGTGGTTTCCTGTCACGAACCGCTGGCTGGGATTCGAGGACGCGCACATCACGTTCGACATCGACGGCACCGGCATGGCGGGCGGATTCGAATCACGCATCCTCGTCGACCCGTCTGCACCGTCGGGGCCACCGCTGCAGACGCTGGCGGGCCGGTGGTCGGTGCGCGACGGTCTTGCGCTCACGGCGATAGTGCTGTGACCGAAGCTGGTCTTGTCGTCGTGGACAAGCCGGCGGGGATGACCAGCCACGACGTGGTGGGTCGCTGCAGGCGGATCTTCGGCACCCGAAAGGTTGGTCACGCGGGCACTCTCGACCCGATGGCTACGGGCGTGCTGGTGGTCGGTATCGAACGGGCCACTAAGATCCTCGGCATGCTGACGGCGACCGACAAGTCGTACGCCGCGACGATCCGGTTGGGTCAGACCACGTCGACCGAGGACGCCGAAGGCGAAGTGCTGCAGACGGTTTCGGCCTCCGGTGTTGGTGCGGCGCAGATCGAGACCGCGGTGGCTGCGTTGCGCGGTGAGATCGATCAGATTCCGTCGGCAGTGAGCGCCATCAAGGTCGACGGGCAGCGGGCCTACAAGCTGGCCCGCGAGGGACAAACCGTCGAGCTCGCGCCGCGCAGGGTGCGCATCGAGCGGTTCGACGTGCTATCCGTCCGGCATGAGGGCGATCTCGTCGACGTCGACGTCGACGTCGACTGCTCCAGCGGAACCTACATCCGCGCGCTGGCTCGCGACGTGGGCGCCGCGCTCGGCGTCGGTGGACATCTCACCGCACTGCGCCGGACGAGGGTCGGCACGTTCGAGCTGGATCAGGCCGCCCGTCTGGAGGACCTCGCCGAACGGCCGCGCCTTTCGTACACGCTCGACGAGGCGTGCCTGCTGGCGTTCCCGCGTCGCGACCTGACTGCTGAGGAAACCGAGGACACCCGTCATGGGCGGCCGCTGAAAGTCGCTGGCATCGAAGGTGTTTACGCGGCAACCGCAGTCGACGGGCGGGTCATCGCGCTGCTGAGAGACGACGCGATCCGCACCAAGTCGGTGGTCGTGCTGCGGCCGGCCACCCTCTAGCGGTCGCGGGCAGGCCGACTGACGGTCCGCGACCCTCAGCCGACCACCCAAATAGCTTCTGCCGCAGGGTTTCCCAACTCCACGGTGGTGCCCTTCTCGTGTTCGCCCGCATCGGCGGACTTGACCGCCACCGAGATCATGCCCGCGAAATCGCGCCGGGCCAGCACCAGCAGCCGCGAATCCAGGCTGATGCCGACACTGTCGAAATACCGCAGCATCTCCGGGTCGGAGTCCGAGATCCGGGCGACGGTTCCGGTGTCACCGTCGCGGCAGACCGACAGCTGGCGGGCGTCCGGGGTGGGGACCCGGCCGTCGGAGGCGGGAATCGGGTCGCCGTGCGGGTCGCGCGTCGGATGGCCGAGCTTGGCGTCGATGCGCTCGAGCATCCGCTCGGACACCGCGTGCTCGAGCACCTCGGCCTCGTCGTGCACCTCGTCCCAGCTGTATCCGAGTTCGCGGACGAGGAAGGTCTCCATGAGCCGGTGCCTGCGGACCATCGCGAGAGCGGCCGCGCGGCCGGCATCGGTCAGTGTCACGGCGCCGTACTTCTCGTGATCGACCAGGCCCTGGTCGGCCAGCTTGCGCACCGACTCCGAGGCCGTGCTGGCGGACACGCCGAGTCGCTCGGCCAACATCTTGGTGCTGACCTTCTCGTGCGACCACTCCTGGGCAGTCCAGATCACCTTCAGGTAATCCTGGGCGACCATCGTCAAGTCGCGCGGATCACCGTTCACGCTTACGAAGTTTAGGCAGTTGTCAGCTGATCTGGCGATCTAGCGCGGCCGTGGCGACGCGTGCGCCGTAGGCTTGCGCTGTGCAGCGCTGGCGGGGACAGGACGAGATCCCGACGGACTGGGGCCGATGTGTCGTCACCATCGGCGTGTTCGACGGTGTTCATCGAGGCCATCAGGAGCTGATCAACCACGCGGTGAAGGCGGGCCGGTCCCGCGGCGTGCCGACGGTGTTGATGACCTTCGACCCACATCCCATGGAGGTCGTCTTCCCCGGCAGCCATCCCGCCCAGCTCACGACGCTGACCAGGCGCGCCGAGTTGGTCGAGGACATGGGCATCGACGTGTTCCTGGTCATGCCGTTCACCTCGGATTTCATGAAGCTCACACCCGAGCGCTACGTCCACGAACTGCTGGTCGAACGGCTGCACGTCGTCGAGGTCGTGGTCGGGGAGAACTTCACGTTCGGCAAGAAGGCGGCCGGCAACGTCGACCTGCTGCGCAAAGCGGGTGACCGGTTCGGCTTCGCGGTCGAGGGCATGTCCCTGGTATCTGAGGCCTTTGGGGCTAATGCCACCAACAGCGAGGAAACCGTCACGTTCTCGTCGACCTACATCCGGTCCTGCGTCGACGCCGGTGACATGGTTGCCGCTACCGAGGCTCTGGGACGTCCGCACCGCGTCGAGGGTGTCGTGGTCCGCGGCGACGGGCGCGGCAAGGTCCTGGGCTTTCCGACGGCCAACGTGGCGCCGCCGATGTACTCGGCCATTCCCGCCGACGGCGTCTATGCGGCATGGTTCACGGTGCTCGGCCACGGGCCCATCGTGGGCGCCGTCGTCCCAGGTGAGCGCTACCAGGCAGCCGTCTCGGTCGGCACCAACCCCACGTTCTCCGGGCGTACTCGCACAGTGGAGGCGTTCGTCCTGGATACGTCAGCCGATCTCTACGGCCAGCACGTGGCGGTCGATTTCGTCGCGCGCATCCGCGGGCAAGAGAAATTCGCCAAAGTCGAGGAACTGGTCACCGCGATGGGCGCCGACACGGAACGGGCGCGCACCATCCTGGCGGCACAGTAGACCGGCGATTTCGCGGCTCGCCGCGGTGCTGGATTTCGCGGCTCGCCGCGGTGCGCTGTAGACTCCGGGCCGACCGAGCGTGTGCTGCAGTTCGCGGCGGCTGCGCTTATTTGGGGGCCTAGGGGCCTCATGTTCGCGGACTGAAATAGATGGAGTTGTTTCGTGGCGCTCACTGTCGAACAGAAGAAGACCATTCTGGGCGAGTACGGCCTGCACGACACCGATACCGGCTCACCGGAGGCTCAGGTCGCGCTGCTGACCAAGCGCATCGCCGACCTGACCGAGCATCTGAAGATGCACAAGCACGACCACCACTCGCGACGTGGTCTGCTGCTGCTGGTCGGCCGTCGGCGCCGCCTGCTCAAGTACGTCGCGCAGGTCGACGTGGCGCGCTACCGCTCGTTGATCGAGCGCCTCGGGCTGCGTCGCTGACGCGACGCGGGTGCGGAACCTGCCCGCGATCGTCGTAGCGGCGATCGTCGTTTTGGGGGGGTTGACGGGGTGTTCGTCCTCGTCCGCGACGGATCTCGCGGTAGGGGACTGCCTTAAGACGGGTGGCACCCCGGAGCGGCCGGAAGTGACCAGGGTCGAGTGCGGCAGCCCGGAGTCCAATTTCAAGGTGGCGGCCACGGCCGAGAACAGCGACCAATGCCCGGCTGACGTCGACTCTTACTACTCGATGAAGAGCACGTTCTCCGATACCAGCACCACGATCTGCATGGATATCGACTGGGTCGTCGGCGACTGCATGAGCATCGATCCGAACAACGACAAGGATCCGCTACGGGTCGACTGCGACGATTCCTCGGTGCCCAATCGGCAACGCGCCACCGAGGTGCTGGAGAACGTCGCCAACGTCGACCAGTGCGCAAGCGGCGTCGGCTATCCCTACGACGAGCGCAACTTCACCGTATGCGTGGAGGATGTGGCCTGAGGGTCCGGCGGATTTCGGGCCGTACCAGCTGCAATGTAGGATGGCTGAGTTCGACAGCCGGTTTCGGCTCGAATGTCTGGGTGCGGTGATCGCAGTTCCGCGAGCGCCGTTCCCGCGTGTCACATCGGATGTGCTGGATCAACGACATGCCCGATCGCACGGTCTTCGGTAGTGGCTGCCGGGTCCGATACCCGACAGCTTCGATCGATGGCCGTGGCCCAGTCGAGGCCGGTGATTCACCCTCTGTGGCAACGCGAAAACAGTTGAACAGTGAAGACTGTGAACCAGAGAGGCCATACGGACACCCATGTCTGTAGTTGAACTTGAAGACGGCGTGTACGAATCCACCGCCGTGATCGACAACGGGAGCTTCGGCTCCCGCACCATCCGTTTCGAGACCGGCCGGCTTGCCAAGCAGGCCGCCGGCTCTGTCGTCGCCTACCTCGACGACGAGACCATGTTGCTGTCGGCCACCACGGCCAGCAAGCAGCCCAAAGACCATTTCGACTTCTTCCCCTTGACCATCGACGTCGAGGAGCGGATGTATGCCGCGGGTCGCATCCCGGGTTCGTTCTTCCGCCGTGAGGGCCGGCCGTCGACGGACGCGATCCTGACCTGCCGACTCATCGACCGGCCGCTGCGCCCGACCTTCGTTTCGGGTCTGCGCAACGAGATCCAGGTCGTTGTCACCGTGATGAGCCTGGATCCAAAGGATCTGTATGACGTGCTGGCGATCAACGCCGCATCGGCGTCGACCCAGATCTCCGGCCTGCCCTTCGCCGGCCCGGTCGGTGGCGTGCGCGTCGCGCTGATCGACGGCCAGTGGGTCGCGTTCCCGACCATCGAGCAGCTCGAGGGAGCCGTGTTCGACATGGTCGTCGCCGGCCGCAAGACCGCCGATGACGTCGCGATCATGATGGTCGAGGCCGAGGCGACCGACAAGGTCATCGAGCTCGTCGCCGGTGGCGCGGGTGCCCCGACCGAGGCGGTCGTGGCCGAGGGTCTCGAGGCCGCCAAGCCGTTCATCGCGGCGCTGTGCACCGCGCAGGAGGCGCTCGCCGAGAAAGCCGCCAAGCCGACGGCCGACTACCCGGTGTTCCCCGACTACCAGGACGACGTGTTCGAAAGCGTCTCGGCGGTGGCCACCGACGAGCTGTCGAAGGCGCTGACCATCGCGGGTAAGGAAGAGCGCGACGATCGCACCAACGAGATCAAGGTCGAGGTGCTCGACCGGTTGGCCGAGCAGTACGCCGGCCGCGAGAAGGAGATCGGTGCAGCGTTCCGATCGCTCACGAAAAAGCTTGTGCGCCAGCGTATTTTGACAGACCACTTCCGCATCGACGGCCGCGGCATCACCGATATCCGTGCTCTGAGCGCCGAGGTGGCCGTCGTGCCGCGCGCGCATGGCAGCGCGCTGTTCGAGCGCGGCGAAACCCAGATCATGGGTGTCACCACGCTGGACATGGTCAAGATGGCCCAGCAGATCGACTCGCTGGGCCCCGAGACCAGTAAGCGGTACATGCATCACTACAACTTCCCGCCGTATTCGACCGGTGAGACCGGTCGCGTCGGATCGCCCAAGCGTCGCGAGATCGGCCACGGCGCCCTCGCCGAGCGGGCCCTGATGCCCGTGCTGCCGAGCGTCGAGGAGTTCCCGTACGCGATCCGCCAGGTGTCGGAGGCATTGGGCTCCAACGGCTCGACGTCGATGGGTTCGGTGTGTGCGTCGACCCTGTCGCTGCTGAATGCCGGTGTGCCGCTGAAGGCCCCGGTCGCCGGTATCGCGATGGGGCTCGTGTCCGACGACGTCGAGGTTGATGGTGGCGGCACCGAGCGACGCTTCGTCACCCTCACCGACATTCTCGGCGCCGAGGATGCGTTCGGCGACATGGACTTCAAGTGCGCAGGCACCAAGGAGTTCGTCACCGCGCTGCAGCTGGACACCAAGCTGGACGGCATCCCGTCACAGGTGCTGGCCGGCGCACTGTCGCAGGCCAAGGATGCGCGCCTGACGATTCTCGAGGTGATGGCCGAGGCCATCGACGAGCCCGACGAGATGAGCCCGTATGCACCGCGGATCACCACGATCAAGGTGCCGGTCGACAAGATCGGCGAGGTCATCGGGCCCAAGGGCAAGATGATCAACTCGATCACGGAGGAGACCGGTGCGTCGATCTCGATCGAGGACGACGGCACCGTGTTCGTCGGGGCCTCCAATGGCGAAGCGGCACAGGCTGCGATCGACAAGATCAACGCGATCGCCAACCCGCAGCTGCCCAAGATCGGTGAGCGGTTCCTCGGAACGGTGGTGAAGACAACCGATTTCGGTGCGTTCGTGTCGCTGCTTCCAGGTCGGGACGGCTTGGTGCACATCTCCAAGCTCGGCCGCGGCAAGCGGATCGCCAAGGTCGAGGACGTGGTGAAGGTGGGCGACAAGCTGCGCGTCGAGATCGCCGACATCGACAACCGTGGAAAGATCTCGCTGGTCCTCGTCGCCGAAGACGAAGCAGCTGAAGCATCCCCTGATGCAGCGCCAGCAGATGCCGCAGCAGCCACGAGCTAGGGCGTTGCGTCGCGGCGCAGACAACAAGGAATCATCGACTCGAGACCTCTCCAAGGTGCGGCGCACCGTACTACCCGGTGGCCTGCGCGTGGTCACCGAGTACGTCCCGTCGGTGCATTCGGCATCGGTCGGGGTGTGGGTCGACGTCGGGTCCCGTGACGAGGGATCCAGCGTGGCCGGTGCGGCGCACTTCCTGGAACACCTGCTGTTCAAGTCGACGCCGACGCGATCCGCGGTCGAGATCGCACAGGCGGTGGACGCCGTCGGTGGCGAGCTGAACGCGTTCACCGCCCGTGAGCACACGTGCTACTACGCGCATGTGCTCGACACCGACCTCGAACTGGCGGTCGACCTGGTGGCCGACGTGGTGCTGCGGGGGCGTTGTGCCGCAGACGATGTCGAGATCGAGCGGGCCGTCGTGCTCGAGGAGATCGCGATGCGCGACGACGATCCCGAGGACACCCTCGGCGACGTCTTCCTGTCGGCGATGTTCGGTACGCATCCTGTCGGGCGACCGGTGATCGGCAGCGCGGAGTCGATCGCCTCCATGACCAGGACGCAACTGCATTCGTTCCACATGCGGCGCTATACACCGGAGCGGATGGTGGTGGCGGTCGCGGGAAATGTGGACCACAACGAGGTCGTGTCGCTGGTGCGCGAGCACTTCGGTCCTCGCCTGGTGCGCGGCCGCAAGCCGGTGGCCCCGCGTAAGGGCACCGGTCGCGTCACGGGCCGGCCGACCCTTGAGATCGTCAACAAGGACGCCGAGCAGACCCATCTGTCGCTGGGCGTCCGGACACCGGGCAGGCACTGGGAGCATCGGTGGGCATTGTCGGTGCTCAACACCGCTCTCGGCGGTGGGCTGAGTTCCCGGCTGTTTCAACAGATTCGGGAAACCCGCGGGCTGGCGTACTCGGTGTACTCGACCGTGGACACCTTCTCCGACAGCGGTGCGCTCTCCATCTACGCGGCGTGCCTACCCGAACGCTTCGCAGAGGTCGTCCGGGTGACCGTCGATGTGCTCGAGGACGTGGCCCGTGACGGCATCACCGAAACCGAATACCGCATCGCGAAGGGCTCACTGCGCGGCGGACTGGTGCTCGGACTGGAGGATTCGGGTTCCCGGATGAACCGGATCGGCCGAAGCGAGCTGAACTATGGCGCGCATCGCACGATCGCCGACACCCTGTCCAGGATCGAAGCGGTAACGCTGGACGAAGTGAACAGCGTCGCGCGCAAACTGCTGACCCGGCAATACGGTGGCGCAGTTCTCGGTCCGCAAACTTCGAAAAGGATGCTGCCGCAGCCGCTTCGGGCCATCACGCGCTGATCGCCTAGGCTGGGAGTCGATGACTCGACTGAGGCGCTCCAGCGCCGACATCCAGCGACTGTCCAGACGAAATGTTCTGCTCGGTGGGTTGACGCTCGCCGCGGTGGCCGCGTCCGCGCCACGTACCGCGACGGCACAGCCGCCGTCGTCCATCGAGGCGTCCCTGCAGGGGCTCGAGCAACGCCACAACGCCGTTATCGGGCTGTTCGCTTCAAACCTGGTGTCAGACAAGACTGTTGCGCACCGCGCACAGGACCCTCTTGCCCTGTGTTCGGTGTTCAAGGGGTATGCCTCGGCGCGCGTCCTGCAGATGGCTCAGCACGGCGAACTCTCGCTCGACGAGGGGATGTTCGTAGACCCGGCTCAGATCCTGCCGAACTCACCCGTCACCGGACCGCGCGCTGGCTCCGAGATGACGCTGGCCGAGCTGTGCCAGGCCACGCTGCAGCAGAGTGACAACGCCGCGGCGAACCTACTGCTCAGCAGGATCGGCGGGCCGCAGGCGATCACCGCGTTCGCGCGCAGCATCGGGGACGGACAAACGCGTCTGGACCGCTGGGAGACCGAGCTGAACTCGGCGATCCCGGGTGATCCGCGGGACACCAGCACACCCGAGGCGCTGGGTGGGGGTTATCGCGCGCTGCTGGACGGAGATGTCCTCGCGCCACCGCAGCGGGGGCTGCTCGAGGACTGGATGCGCGCCAACCAGACGTCGAGCATGCGGGCGGGGCTGCCGCCGGCCTGGACCAGCGCCGACAAGACGGGCAGTGGGAGCTACGGCACGACCAACGATGTCGGAATCGCGTATGGGCCGGAGGGCCAACGCGTGCTGCTCGCGATCATGACGCGGTCGCAAGCCAATGATCCGCAAGCGGCGAACATGCGCCCGCTCATCGGGGAGATCACGGCGCTGGTGCTGCCGACGCTGCTCGCGTAGACGCCGTTGACCAGGACACCCGGTCCCCCCCGGGTAGTCCGGGTGTGCCTGGTCAGACGACTGCTACGGGGTGTGTGGAGCACCTGCAGCTGGACCAACGGTATCGGAGCAGCCCGCGGAAGGAATCGGGTGAAACCCTACGATGCGGACCTCAAAGACCCCTATAGCGCAGCAAGGTCGGCTTGGCACACTGTGAGCATGGATCCGGCCGCATTGTGTCCCTGTGGTTCGGAACTGCCGTTCGGGCGCTGTTGCCTACCGCTGCACCTGGGCGAACGTCAGGCCGAAACGGCCGAACAATTGATGCGGTCGCGCTACAGCGCCTACGCCGTAAACGATCTCAACTACGTCTGGCAGACGTGGCATCCGACGACACGGCCCCCGGAGCTGACGCCGGCGACCGGCTTGACGTGGACCGGACTGGAGATCGTCGACACCGTTGACGGGTTGAGCGGCGATGATTCGGGCGAGGTCGAATTCCGTGCGCACTACCGGCAAAGCCAACAAAACCGACGCTCAGGCCGATCTGCTCCTGGCGTCGCGGGGGGAACGCTGCATGAGCGGTCCCGCTTCGCCGTTCGAGCCCGTCGGTGGTTCTACATCGACGGGGAGTTGTTCGGGTGATCAGGCCAGCACGGTGCCCGGATCGGTGAAGGGCAGATCCAGATCGGTGGCGACCTGCTCGGAGAGCAGCGAGCCCTGGTGCGTCGACAGACCCTTGGCCAGCGCCGGATCGGCCTCGCACGCGGCCTGCCAGCCCTTGTCGGCCAGTTTCAGCACGTAGGGCATAGTGGCATTGGTCAGCGCGTAGGTCGACGTGCGCGGAACCGCGCCCGGCATGTTCGCCACGCAGTAGAACACGGTGTCGTGGACCGCGAAGGTCGGATCGTCGTGCGTGGTGGGCCGCGAATCCTCGAAGCAGCCACCCTGATCGATGGCGATGTCGACGAGTACCGCACCGGATTTCATGTGTGCCACAGTCGAATTCGTCACCAGCTTGGGCGCCTTGGCACCGGGGACGAGCACGGCGCCGATGACCAGATCAGCCTCCTTGACCGCGTCCTCCAGATCAAGTGTGGACGAGTAACGGGTCTCGATGGCGCCGCCGTACTCGGCGTCGATCTTGCGCAGGATGTTGATGTTGAGGTCGAACACGGTGACGTGCGCGCCCATGCCCCAGGCGACGGCGGCGGCGTTGTCGCCGGCCATGCCACCGCCGATCACCACGACCTTGGCCGGCGCGACGCCGGGGACGCCGCCCATCAGCACGCCACGACCACCGCGGGTTCGCATCAGGTGGTACGCACCGACCTGTGCGGCCAGTCGTCCCGCGACCTCGCTCATGGGGGCCAGCAGCGGCAGGGATCCGTCGGCCAGCTGGACGGTTTCATAGGCGATGGACGTGGTGCCCGAGGCGAGCAGCGCGTCGGTGCACGGCTTGGAGGCGGCGAGGTGCAGGTAGGTGAACAGGGTCTGGCCCTCGCGCAGGCGCGAGTACTCGGCCTCGATCGGCTCCTTGACCTTGAGCAGCAGCTCGGCCTCGGCCCATACCTCGTCGACGCTGGGGATCATCTGCGCGCCGGCCCGCTTGAAGTCTGCATCGGAGATCGCGGAGCCCTCGCCGGCACCGGCCTGGATCAGGACCTCGTGGCCACGGTGGACCAGCTCGGCGACACCGGCCGGGGTGATGGCCACACGGAATTCGTTGTTCTTGATCTCGGTCGGGATGCCGACACGCATGATCGCTCCTATAGTCGAATTTGCTCCCTAAAGTGTGAGGAATATTCGATCGATTGGCAATAACTTTGTCTATTCTTCGTTAAAGTGCCGATATGTCCGAAGAAACATCGATCAGATCGGCGGGTCCACCGCGTTCGCCGAAGGATGTTCAGGCCGTCGATCTCGACGCCGTCGACCGGCGGATGCTGCTCACGCTTCATGGGGATGCGCGGATCTCCAACAGCGCCCTGGCCGACGCCGTCGGGATCGCCCCGTCAACCTGTCACGCGAGGCTGAAGCGACTGCAGGACCTCGGGGTGATTCGGGGTTTCTACACCGACATCGATCCGGCGGCCATCGGTCTGACGCTGCAGGCGATGATCTCGGTGAGCCTGCAATCCAACGCTCGCGGCAAGATCCACAGCTTCATCGACCAGATCAGACGCAAACCTCAGGTGATGGACGTCTACTTCCTGGCAGGTGCCGAGGACTTCATCCTGCACGTCGCCGCGCGCGACACCGACGACCTGCGGTCGTTCGTGGTGGAAAACCTCAACGCCGACACCGACGTGGCGGGGACGCAGACGTCGTTGATCTTCGAGCACCTGCGTGGCGCCTCCCCGCTCTAAGCGACCAACTAGGGTTGGCCCATGCGAGTGGCGGTGCTGGGGGCCAAGGGCAAAGTCGGCGCGACGATGGTGCAGGCAGTCGAAGAGGCTGCGGACCTGACGTTCACTGCGGGGGTCGACGCTGGTGATCCGCTGAGTGAACTGGTCGACTCGCGCACCGATGTCGTCATCGACTTCACGCATCCCGACGTCGTGATGGACAACCTGAAATTCGTGATCGACAACGGAATCCACGCGGTTGTCGGTACGACCGGCTTCACCGACGAGCGCATCAGCCAGGTCCAGCAGTGGCTGTCCGGCAAGCCGGATGTCGCAGTGCTCATCGCGCCGAACTTCGCGATCGGCGCGGTGCTGTCAATGCACTTCGCGCAGCAGGCCGCCAAGTTTTTCGAGTCCGTCGAAGTCATCGAACTGCACCATCCGCACAAGGCGGACGCGCCGTCGGGCACGGCCGTACGCACCGCCCGGCTGATCGCCGAGGCACGCAAAGACCTGCCGCCCAACCCCGACGCGACGAGCACGGGCCTCGAGGGTGCCCGCGGCGCCGACGTCGACGGTATTCCCGTGCACTCGGTGCGGTTGGCTGGCCTCGTCGCGCACCAGGAAGTGCTGTTCGGCACGCAGGGTGAGACTTTGACAATCCGACACGACAGCATCGACCGCACGTCTTTCGTACCCGGCGTGCTCCTCGCGGTGCGCAAGGTCGCCGAACGTCCCGGCCTCACCGTGGGTATTGAGCCGCTGCTCGACCTCTGATGAGTGAGAAATCGCGAGCGCTGCGTATCCAGCTGCTGATCGGCTTCATGTGCGTAGCGCTCGTCGTCTATTTCTTTCTGCTCGGCCGGATCGCGTTGGCGTTCCTCAGTTCCGGTGAACCCGCCGCAGTCGGGCTCGGTGCCGCGCTGATGATCATGCCGCTGATCGGCATCTGGGTTCTGGTCAGCACGCTGCGGGCCGGGCTTGCACACCAGCGGCTGGGCCGGATCGTGAAGGACGAGGGCATGGAACTCGACGTGAGCGCACTGCCGCGAATGGCCTCAGGACGGATCGAGCGCGAGGCCGCCGACGAGCTCTTCGCCGCCGTGCGCGACGAGTTGGAGCAGGACCCGAACAACTGGCGGCGATGGTATCGGCTGGCCCGTGCCTACGACTACGCCGGCGATCGCGGCCGCGCGCGCGAAGCCATGAAGAAGGCTGTCGAGATGGAGGAGCAGGATTGAGCAGTCCATCGAACAAGACATTGCTGATCGTCCATCACACACCGTCGCCTCACTGCCAGGAGATGTTCGACGCCGTCGTATCCGGCGCCAACGACCCTGAGATCGAGGGCGTGGAGGTCGTGCGACGGCCGGCCCTGACCGTCTCGGCGACCGATGTACTCGAAGCGGACGGCTATCTGCTCGGCAGCCCCGCAAACCTCGGTTACATGAGCGGCGCTCTCAAGCACGCGTTCGACGTCATCTACTACCCGTGCCTAGACGCGACGCGTGGCCGACCCTTCGGTCTGTACCTGCACGGCAACGAGGGCACCGAGGGCGCCCAAAACGGGGTGACCGCGATCACGACCGGCCTGGGGTGGACGAAGGCCGCCGAATACGTTGTCGTCTCGGGCAAGCCGAGCAAGACCGATCTCGAATCGTGTTGGAATCTTGGCGCAACCGTCGCCGCTGGGCTGATGGGATAGCGTGGCTAACCCGTCACTGCGGCGAATGGGAGAAGAGCTGTGACCCAAGGACCTGGACGTCTGCTCGGCAAGTCGGCGGTGATCACCGGCGCGGCGATGGGGATCGGGCGGGCGACCGCCGAGGTCTTTGCCCGCGAGGGCGCACGTCTGATCGTGACTGACATTCAACGCGAACCGCTGCTTGGGCTAGCCGACGAATTGCGGCGTAGCGGTGTCGAAGTCGAGACGGTCGTCGGCGACGTCTCCGTCGAGGAGGACGCGCGGCGGATGATCGCGGCCGCAATCGATCGCTTCGGGAGGCTCGACGTGCTCGTTGCCAACGCCGGCATCATCCCGCTCGGCGACGCTACGGAGGTGACGGCCGCCGGCTGGGACGAAGTCATGGCGATCGACGGGCGCGGCATGTTCCTCACCTGCAAATTCGCGATCGAAGCGATGGTGTCGAACGGTGGAGGTGCCATCGTGTGCCTCTCCTCGATCTCGGGCCTGGCCGGCCAAAAACGTCAGGCGGCCTACGGACCGGCCAAGTTCGTCGCTACCGGCCTGACGAAGCACTTGGCGGTCGAGTGGGCCGACCGCGGCATCAGGGTGAACGCCGTTGCGCCGGGGACGATTCGAACAGAGCGGGTCAACCGACTTCCGGAGGAGCCGGGCGGCTCGGAATACCTCGCTGACATCGAGCGCATGCACCCGATGGGCCGACTCGGTGAACCGGCGGAGGTCGCTAGCGCCATCGCCTTTCTGGCCTCCGACGAAGCATCGTTCGTCACCGGTGCTGTGTTGCCCGTCGACGGGGGATTTCTGGCGCAATAGCGCCCACGTCATCGCGGCGGGCCTGGGCTGGACGAACGGCGCCGAATACCTTGTCGTATACGGCAACCCGAGCACAACCCTAGGTCAGCACGAACCGGAGGCAAATCCGTGGCGACGACTCCTGCGACATCGCGGTTCTTCAACGCCGTCAGCAACATTCTGCGCAGACCGTCCATGCGGCCCGTCACCCGAACAATCAGCGCGATGAACTACCCCAGGTTTTGTTCCGATCTTCATAGGAGGATTGGAAGCTATGCCCC